>NZ_JBHZPI010000003.1:0-290470 GCF_042788025.1 Paenarthrobacter sp. YIM B13468
GGAGCGGGAGGTACCGGACACGCGCACGGTGGGGGACCGGCGTCGAACGCTGTTGATACTTCCGGCGCCGCCGGACTCTTGCTGCTGATCGGACTGGAAATCACGACGGCGTTGCTAGCCGCCACCCTCGTTGCCCGACTCAGGCGACGTATGCAACCCCTTTCCAGATAGGCTGTACGGCCGCTGTTGAACGGCATGTGGGGCGACAAGATGGCGCCCAACAGCGATGCAAGCCGGAGCTATTTAGGCAGGACGTCTTCAATCTCCGTCAGTGGCAGTTCAAAGGTGAAAGAAGCACCCCGGGACTCGTTTTCTTCAGCATAGATGTGGCCGTGCTGGCGGGTGATGATCCTATGGCTGAGAGCCAGGCCTATGCCGCTGCCCGTTGCCTTGGACGTAAAAGCACCATCGAAAATCCGTCCGTCCGGAATATGGGAAATTCCTTTGCCGCGGTCTGCTATTCGGAATACACCAGCTTCTGATGTTGCGTAAGTCGTAATGGTGATGTGTCTTTCGCGCTCCGGCCAACCTGACATTTCATCGATGGCATTGTGACAAAGATTTAGGACAACCTGTCCTGTAAGGACTTTTTCGCAACGGATCCAAATAGGTTCCTCGCTCATGACGAGTTGGACCTCGGTGTTGGATTGGTCCGCTCGTAACTGCACGAAGTACATGCAGTCCCGGACGATCTCGTTTAAGTCCACGATTTGCTCGGAATGCTCAAGTTGAACAACAAAATCCCGCAGGCTTTTAACAATCTGGTTGGCGCGTTCAATCTGCAACCGGGCATTCTTGAGGCCGTAAAGTAGATCGTTCGCGTTTAGGTCAGAACCCTGGACTCGACGGGAAACGCCGTCCACGAAGTTGGTCGCTGCTGCCAACGGTTGACCGAGTTCATGAGCGATGGCCATCGCCATGTCTCCCATGGCGTTGTAGCGTCCCAGATAATTCAGGTGCTCAAGGTCACGCCGATGTTGTTCCTCCGCAGCAACTTGGTCCGTGATGTCCTGCAGCATCAGCATGGTTCCCGTGAGGTCCTTTTCCAAGGAAATGTACTGGCAACTAATGCCAAACCATCGGTTGGAGCCATCAGGTTGGGTGACTTCAGCCCTGATGGCGGTTGATGCTCCGTCATCGGCGCGGTAGGTGGTGAGGACTTTCTTGAGGGCCGACCGGGACGATGCCGTGCAGAGTTCCAGGAAGTTCTCGCCGAGGAGGTTTTCTGTTCCCCGGTTCAGTTGAGTGGTGGCGGCTCCGCTCGCGAATGTGATGGTTCCTTTCGCGTCCAGGACCAGGATTCCCTCAGCCATCCGCAGGAGGAACGCCTGCAGCCTTCCCTCAAGGCGTTGAAGGTCGGACTTCAGCGACTCTTCTTTCTCGATATCCCTGAACTGCACCATGATGGCCTGACCGTGACTCAGGTCCACCCTTGTAGCGATTGCTTCCGTCATGATATTCCGGCCGGATTTGGAGCGGTACATCCATTCCGTGCGGCTGATTCCACTGTCGACAGCGTCCTGCAGCCATTTCACGCCAACAGAGCGGCGGTACCTGACGTCCGGACTGCTCATATCAGGTGCTTTTAGAGGCTTGAGTTCCTCGACTGTGAAACCCAGCATCTGACAAGCCGCGTCATTTGCCCACAGGATGTTCTTTGTCACTGCGTCGTGGACGAGGATGCAGTAGCTGAGGGCTTGTACAAGCCGCTCGTGGTCAGCCCTGTCAAGCGCAGCCATAGGTGCAGTGTGTGTCGGGGGATCTGCAGGAGTCGACGAAAAACCGTTTCTTGAAGTAGCCACACGTGATCCTAGCCCCGTGCAGCGCTTTCCCGTATAGGTATTTTCCTTATGACAGCCGGGTATTTCCTTGGTCCAGGCCTACGAATCACCGATTGAACGCAACCTCAGCCACAAATACTTTGGATGACAGAGAAATACATTCAGCCGATGATTGAGATTGGAAACCAAATGACCGAGGTTCTGGCAGCAGCCCCGCAGACGACATTGGATCATGTGCTTAAAGTGGTCGCGGAGCGCCGGCACGAATTCGGCGAGCAGAAATTTGTTCCACATGACGTCATCTCAGAGTTCAAGAGGGCTGGGATTTTCCGGGCCGCGACGCCCAAGGTATTCGGGGGAGATGCCTTGCCGCCGAGCCAGTTCCTTCGCATTGTCGAACAGATCGCAGCTGTTGATGCTTCGGCTGGATGGGTGGCTAGTTTCGGGTCCTCGAACGTTTATCTGGCGGCTTTGCCGTTTGAGTCCCAAACAGAGTTGTATGCTGCAGGCCCCGATGTCACCTTCGCGGGTGGACTGTTTCCCGTACAGAAGGCCGAGCGCGTTGCCGGCGGTTGGAACGTCAAGGGCGAGTGGAAGTTCTCCAGTGGTTGCAAAGGTGCTGACATTCTGGGCGTAGGTTTGGTCGGCACGGCACAAACCAACGGCAAACCCCTGACGGCCCTCTTGCGTCCGGAGGACGTGGAAATCGTCGAGAATTGGGACGTCATTGGCCTCAACGGCACGGGCAGCCACGATCTCCGCGTTCACGGCAAGACTGTTGCCGACGAATGGACGTTTGTGCGGGGCGCTGAGTCGACGGTAGATGAAGCACTGTACCGGTACCCGACTGTAGCCTATGCGGCCCAAGTACTGGCTGTTGTGAACCTGGGCGCTGGACGGGCCGCCTTGGATTATGCCATCGAGACAGGCAGCGGCAGCAGCGGAATCACCGGGGCGCCCAAACTCGCGGACAGGGCCTACTACCGCATAGAGGTGGCCAAGGCCGAAGCTGAACTTCGCTCGGCCAGGGCATTCTTCTACGACATCTCCGACGAGGTCTACGACACGGTCGAGACCGGTTCCCCCGCCTCGGATAAGCAAAAAGCCCTTCTTCGCCTTGCTTCAACCCATGTAGCAAAAGTTGGTGCGAAAGCGGTCCAGACCGCCTACATGCTCTCCGGGACCGCGGCTATTTATGACACAAACCCCATGCAGCGGTACCTCCGCGACGCTTCTGTAGTGACTCAGCACGCCTTCCTGGGTGACGGAATTTACGACGGCGCCGGCGCCGTACTGATGGACCAGCCGCCGGCAATCCCGGCCTTTTTGTAGAAGGAAAAGATGACCCACTCTGAAACACAGCCGCTGCGCGTACTCTTCTGCATCGGCATCAACCAAAACTTCTTCGACCTGCCCAAGAGCGGCATCGGCGCCGTCTGGACGGCGTTCTCCGGCATGATGGCCGACATGGCGCGGATGCCCGGCGTAACTGTCATCGGAAACATGGATGATGATTCGCACATGGTGGGCCCATCCGATGGTTGGCCTTGGACCTGCTACATTCTGGCCGATGTTGATACCCAGGAAACCGTCAAGGCAGCCTGCAACCTGTTCCGCACCACCATGGTCGGCGACTACGCGCTCTGGAGGTACGCCAAGATCGAAGCCCGGATCGGTCGGGCGCTGGTGATCCGCGACGACGTTGAAACAGTGCAGTAGCCATGGTCCGCGAAGCAGTCGCCGGCCAGGCGAAACGACTGGCCGACATGGAAAATCGGGACGCCGTACGGGCAACCCTCAATCGGTACATGGACCTGTGCGATGTACCCAGGGAGGCATTCCAGTGGGACGAGATGGCAGAACTGTTTACGCCGGATGCAGTCTGGGAAGGCATCGGCCCTGAGTACACCGGCAAGTTCGGTCGCCTCGACGGCAGGGATTCAATCCTTTCGATGCTGGCGCAGTACCTCCCGCCGGCCCTGCATTTCAAACGCAATCTCCACCTTCTGGGAAGCGGACAGATCACGACCGGAGGCACCACGGGGACCGGTCGCTGGGTCATGCAACAGCTGTCCGAGTACGAATCAGGCCGGACGGAAGTCATCGGCGCACGGCTAAGCGTGGATTTTCACCTATCAGACGGTCAGGCCCTGATCACGCACTTCCGGACGGAAAAAGTTATCGCGACCGACCTGTCCACAACAGCCATAAACGCCTAATAGAACTACTAAGGAGCACGTCATGACGTCACAAACATCAGAAGGGACCGGCGGCTTCGCTGGCCTGGCCGCCGACGACCGGGTTGCGGCGCAGCTTTACACCGACCCGGAAATCTTCGATTGGGAGATGGAAAAGATCTTCTACAGCACGTGGGTGTGGGTTGCCCACGAGAGCGAGATTCCCGAAGCAGGCAGCTTCAAAATGTCACACATCGGTTTGCAGCCGGTCATCGTGAACAGGGACCGCAAGGGCAACTTCAACGTACTCCTCAACCGTTGCCGCCACCGCGGCGCCAGTGTTTGTGAAGTCCCGAAGGGCAAAGCCAACGGCTTTACCTGTCCTTATCACTCCTGGTCTTACTCGCTTGAAGGCAACCTGCGGGGCATTCCGTACCCGGACGGCTACGAAGGCGTAGCCGAGAAGAAGGATCTCCCGCTCCAACGCTTGCGTGTGGAGAGCTACAACGGCTTGATTTTCGCCACCTTCAAGACGGATATCGAACCGCTGAGCGACTTCCTTGGCGATGCCAAAATCTGGATCGACCGCTTCATGAAGCAAGGTGCAGGCTACCCGGTTAAGGTCCAGGGCGAACACAAGTTCCGCTTTGACGGCAACTGGAAAATCCAGCTGGAAAACACCACTGACGGTTACCACTTCCCGATTGTCCACCGTTCATGGATGGCGTCCGTAGACGCCGAGACGGCTGACATGCTGTCCTTCATGACCGATGAGAACGCGGTCACGCACGCACTCGGAAACGGACACAGCGTTGCCATCATGGTTCCGGAGCACGTCGACCTCGAAGAAGACGACGGCACCGAAGAACTCCAGGAACGCTTCCGCCACATCATCGATGAGCTGTCCGAAACCATGCCGCAGGACCAGGTCCGTCGAATCATCCGCTCCATGCACGGCGCAGGTTACAACCTCAACCTGTTCCCGAACCTGTCCCTGTCCATGTCCTTCTTCCGGGTCCTGCGCCCGATCTCGGTTAACGAAACAGAGATCCAGCACATGGCCCTGGGGCTGGACGGCGGACCCGAGAGCGTCAACCGTGAACGCCTCCGGATCCACGAACACTTCCAGGGACCGTTCGGATTCGGCACATCGGATGACTCCGAAGCCTGGGACCGCGTACAGCGCGGTGCCGTGGCCAACCCGGAGATGCCGATCCTCGTCAACCGCGGACTCGGCCGTGAAGAAACCGTAGACGAGGGATGGAAGACCTCGCATGTGACGGACGAAACCGGCATGCGCGAATCATACGCAATGTGGAAAAGGATGATGGGCAATGACAACTGAAACCACCGCAGAAGTAACCGGTATCGACAACCGCCCGGCGCTGGAAACGTATGAGCTGGGTCTGGGCCAACTGGAACAGCCCTTGGTTGGCAAGGCGATTGAACTTATCTGGCGCGAGGGCCAGTTGCTGGATGACAAGAAGTACGAAGAATGGCAGACGCTCTACACGGCGGACGGCAAGTACATCATCCCGGTTGACCCCGACACACAGGACTTCGAGTCTTCGCTAAACATGGTCTACGACGACGCCAGGATGCGCCACATGCGTGTCACCCGACTGGTGCAGGGGTATTCGATGTCCGCCGTAGCGGCAGCCCGGACGTCCCGAACCATCTCCCGGTTCACGGTGGAAGACGTGACGGAGGACACTGTAACGCTTCGCTCCGCGCAGGTCCTGGTCGGATTCAAACGGGACAAGTTCCAGGTTCTCGGGGCGGACCTGACGCACCGCATCCGGTTCGATGGTGACGACGCACGCATTGAATTCAAGCTGATCCGCCTTGTTAATTCCGACGCGGCCGTAAACGCCTCCGGATTCCTCCTCTAGGACAACCATGAACAACGTTGCACTCGTCACAGGAGCGGCCCGCGGCCTCGGCGAAGCCATCACGCGGAAACTGCACAAGGAAGGCTACCGGGTTGCCATCACGGGGACCACTGCTGCTTCGGCGCAAGCCGTGGCCGACAGCCTGGATGCCTCCGGTGAGACCGTTTGGGCAGGCGCCCTTGACATCCGTAAAAAGTCCGACTGGGAGTCCGTCAGGGATGCTTTGATCGAGAAGTGGGGAGGCGCGGACGTCCTTGTCAACAACGCAGGACGATCAACCGTAGCACCGTTGCTCGAGATCACTCCGGAACAGTTCTCTGCCAACGTGGAGATCAACCTCAACGGAACGTTCCTTGGTTGCCAGGTATTCGGCCCGCACTTCCGGGACCGCGGCTACGGTCGCATCGTCAACATCCATTCTCTTGCGGGCCACACTGGGGGGACGTCCACGGGCGCCCACTATGCGTCCTCCAAGGGCGGAGTCTCGACACTCACGAAGATTTTTGCCCGTGAATTCGCTGGAGCCGGCGTCACGGTAAACGCCGTCTCGCCAGGCCCGTTGGACTTGCCGGTTGTCTATGAAACCGTCGAGTCGGCCAAGCTGGAAAGCGTTAAGGCGAGCATCCCTGTGGGGCGTTTGGGTGACGCCGATTTCATCGCCGATACGGTTGCGCTGCTGGCCTCCGCTGGGGCGTCATCAGTCACCGGAGCATGCTGGGACATTAACGGCGGACTCTACATGCGCTGAGCGGGTACTTTACCCGTCATCAGCGCAGCACCCACTGTCAAGACAAGAAAGGAGCGTTCCCCATGGGTATGTTCAAAGTACGCGTTGCCGAAGTGCTGGAGGAAACCAGCAATATCAAGTCCTTCCGCCTGAAGCGCGCGGACGGAGCACCATTTGACCCTTATCCTGCGGGGGCGCACATCGACGTGGTGGGACCAACCGCCGTCGTCAGGCAGTACTCACTGTGCAGCCCGCCCTACGAGCTGGACGAGTACCTGGTGGCGGTCAAACTGGAGGCGGATTCCCGTGGTGGTTCGCAGGCCCTTCACGATGTGGAGGTAGGCCAGGAGCTGGAAATCAGCGCGCCCCGGAACCTGATGGACCTGGCGGAAGATGCTGATAGGCACGTTCTGGTCGCGGCAGGTATCGGCGTTACCCCCATGATCAGCATGGCCTACCATCTGCAAAGGGCCGGGCAAGAGTTTGAGTTGCACTATTTTGCCCGTTCCCACACTGAGGCTGCCTTTGTCGATCTGCTGGAGAACCGGAGCGGTTTCAGTGACCGCGTGGTATTCCATTTCGGGTTGTCTCGTGATGAACAGCGTGCGGTCTTGGAAACAGCTGCTTCCTCATTGACGCAAGAATCGCACGTCTACACCTGCGGACCCGAAGGCTTCATGGACCGGGTCAAGAGCATCGCCGCTGAAAAGGTTCCGGAAGACAACGTTCACATTGAACACTTCCGGGCTGGCGAGCCAACTGACACCAGCGCCGACGTGCCCTTCGAAGTCGAGCTTGATGACGAGGTGTATGAGGTACCGGTGGGCAGGTCCATCGTCCAGGTTCTGGAAGAGAACGGTGTGGAGGTAGACACAACCTGCCAGGAAGGAATCTGCGGTACGTGCATCATGGGTGTTCTCAAAGGCGAACCTGACCATAGGGACCAGTGCATGTCCAGCAGTGAAAAGAAGGCCAATGACCAGATTGCTGCATGTGTTTCCCGTGCCAAGTCGCCCCGATTGGTACTGGAGCTCTTCTAAAGTCATGCTTCCCGACTAAAAGTCAAAGGCGGTTGCGCTTCCCAGCGCAACCGTCTTTGGCTTTTGGTGAACTCAACCTTTTCGATATCAGGCCGTCTACCCGGCTGGAAAACTGGGAGGCGTGCTTATTAGACCTGCACATTATGCTGCAGGATGTCCCGGACGAGCGTCGCAATGCTGTCGGCGCCGGTTTTTGCTTTGATCCGGGTGCGATGTACGTCAACTGTCTTGACACTCGTGCCAAGCTTTCTGGCGATGTTTTGGCTGGGCAGCCCATCAATGACGAGAGACAGGATTTCCCGTTCCCGCGGGGTAAGAGCTGAGATCCGGAGTTCGACTTCTCTGCGATCCTGGTTGGCCTCGAACCGCTCCTGGGCTAGCTCCAACGTCTCCTGCACCACGTCAAGCATGTGCTGCGGATCGTATGGCTTCTCGAGGAAGTTCACCGCGCCCTGTCGCAAGGCCTTCACGGACATCCGAATGTCTCCATGTGCCGAAACGAAAATGATCGGAATGGGGGAGGAGATTTGGTTCAGTGTCTCCTGCAGCTGGAAACCGCCGGCCCTGGGCATTCGCACATCCAGGACGAGGCACGACGGAGTAAGCGGATCGTAACCCTCCAAGAAAGAGGCTACGTCGTAGAAGCTGCGGGACTTGATGCTGACTGACTCCAGGAGCCAAGCAAGGGACTTACATAGTTCCTCGTCGTCGTCGACGATGTATACGAGAGCTTCGGGTGAATGCATGATGGTGTACTGCCTAAGGCCTAGAAGGGGTACTCGACGTTATCCAACCCCGGGGTTGGAAGTCAATCAAATCCGACTAAGGAAATTGCTTACACATCTGAAGAGAATTCTGAATGGATGTGGAAATACTCGCAATACCTGTTAGGCGGGATTTTGAATAGATTCTCATCATAAGCATTCAGCAGACGACCAGCGCTATCGGTCGAGACAATGGGAGAATCGAAATGACTGAGCTTACACAAATACAAAAGGATTTCCGTTCCGCCATGGCGCATCTGCCGGCGGCCGTGAACGTCGTGACCACGGCGGGCCCTCACGGACGGGTCGGTATCACTGTCAGCGCAGTCTGCTCCGTCACTGATGCTCCCCCCACAGTTTTGGTGTGCGTGAACCAGAGCAGTGCAACACATGACATCTTCAACAACAACGGCCAGGTTTGCATCAACGTTCTCAGCGGCGAAGACGAGGAGCTTGCCCGGCATTTTTCTGGTGCGACCCGCGTCCCGATGGAAGAACGCTTTGGCTGGGACATTTGGGAGAACGGCGACGACGATGTACCGGTTCTGCGTGACGCCTTGGTCAAAATTGTAGGCCGCATCAGTGGTCGCACCACACAGGGGTCCCACTCGGTGATCTTTGTTCAGGTGGACCGGGTTGAAGTTCAGGAGGAGCGCGACAGCCTCGTCTACTTCAAGAGGCAGTTCCACCGCCTGGCCGTGACGCCGGAGCTCGTAGCTTGATGTTGCTTCGGGATCTCGCTGCGGCGCTGCGCAATGGTTCACGCACTCCGGTTACCACGCTCGAAACGGCGCTGACCGCCGTCGGGCAAATCGAAGGTGAGCTGAAGGCGTGGGTCGAAATCGATGCCGAGGGTGCCCGCAATGCCGCCAAGGCGCTCGAGGCATCGGATGCACCCCGGGGTCCCTTGTGGGGCGTACCCGTTGGCATCAAGGACCTCGTCGATGTGGCCGGGTTACCCACCAGGTGCGGAACCAGCTTGCGCGGTGACCAACCTGCGGGGAGCGACGCCGACTGCGTCCAGTTGCTGCGCAGCGCGGGTGCTGTGATTGTGGGGAAAACAGTAACCACAGAATTCGGCTACTTCAGGCCGGGTCCAACGAGGAATCCAGCCAACAGGGACTACACTCCTGGCGGATCTTCCAGCGGCTCGGCCGCAGCTGTGGCCGCGGGTACCATTCCACTGGCATTGGGAACACAAACAGCGGGATCGCTGACGCGGCCCGCTTCGTTCTGCGGTGCTGCGGGATTCGTCGCGGCGACCGGGACGTTTTCACTTGCCGGAGTCGCCGGCCTCAGCCATTCGCTCGACTCCCTCGGCTTTCTCTGCCAGTCCGTAGCTGATCTTCAGTACGTGTGGGACGCGCTGCGGGATCCTTCGCAGCCAGCGGTCCCGGCCGCACACCCCGAAGCTGCCAGCCTCCTGCTCTGGGACGGAAGCGAGTTGGGCGAGCTCAGTCCCGCTATGTCCGAGGCGCTGGAACACGCAAAAACAGTTGTGTCGGGTGGCATGGCCGAGTGGTCCGAGCACGGGCTTGTTGTCCAGCTTGCTGACGCCCACGCCACCGTCATGGCTTATGAAGCCGCGCGTGAGCGTTCGGCTGAACTTCCATACCTCGACCAGCTCAGCGCTCCCTTGGCAGAACTGCTCAATACTGGACTAGTCACTGCTGAGGACGATTACAAAGCGGCGTTGGAGACCATCTCCTCGGGCCGGAAAAAGGTCCTATCCCTGTTCGACTCCTGTGACGCAATCTTGGGCCCGGCAGCACTGGGCGCGGCACCCAAGGGCATCGAGGCCACCGGAACACCCGTCTTGAGCAGGCCCTGGCAGGCTCTTGGACTTCCCGTCATCGCCATCCCGGGCCTCCACGATGACTCAGGCATGCCGCTCGGCCTTCAGCTCATCGGCCGGCCCGGCCACGAGGAGACCCTTTTTTCCATAGCTCAATATATCGAAGCCGCACTCACCCCTTCCCGCATCCCCGCCTTCCCCAACCCCTAGGTACAAAGATGTCCTTCACTCACGCTTCTCCAAAGCCAGGATCCCTGTCCGAAGCGGTATCCCAGCGCAGAATGAATAAACGCGCCTGGACCATCACCATCATGTTGATCTTGTTCCAGATCATCGCATTTGCCGACAAAGCGGTCCTGGGGCTCGTAGCGCAGCAAGCAATACCCGACCTCGGAATCAGCACCGTCGAGTTCGGTTTTATCGGCAGTGCCTTTTTCTTCCTTTACGCCATAGCCTCGGTCCTGTTGGGTCTCTGGGCAGGGAAAGTACCTATCAAATGGGTTCTCGTCGCCATGGGTCTGAGCTGGGCGGTCCTGCAGTTTCCCATGTTCCTTGGGGGAGGAGCGGCCGTACTGTTGGTTACCCGGATCCTCCTGGGTGCAGCAGAAGGGCCCGCAACTGCGATGTCCCTGTCCTCTGCGCACTCATGGTTCCGTCCCGCGGAACGTGCCATGCCGAGCAACTTGATTGCGATCGGTTCCACACTTGGACCTGTCATCGCCGCACCGGCTCTCGCCGTTGTGATCGCCTCCCTTGGATGGAGGTGGGCCTTCGGAGCGCTCGGCATTATCGGTGCGGTGTGGGTTTTGGTATGGATCTTCATGGGGTCAGATGGGCCTTTTGGCTCCAAGTTCGCAGCGAAAGCAGGTGAGCGGGTTCCCGATGAATCCCCCACGAACAGTGATGAGCCGAATGATGGCGGCGAAGTTGATCGGCTGGCAGCCTTTGACTCGCAGCACAAAGTGCCTTGGAAGGCGCTACTGCTGAGCGGGTCCTTCGTTGTAGCCGTGTTTGCGGGATTCACCAACTTTTGGACCCAGGGCTTCCTCACCACCTGGTCGCCAAAATACTTGGCGGGAGCGGTTAACCTCTCGCCGGAACTCGTCGCGCTGGTCTTCACCTTCCCATGGCTGTTCGGGGCAGTAGTGCTGTTGGGACTGGGGGTCCTCGGCAGGTCCCTGATGCGCAAGGGCCACAGCGTGCATAAGGCCATCGGGGTTCCGTTCGGCATTTCCCTTGCGGTGGCGGGCCTGTGCTTTGTCCTGCTTCCGGCGACGTCGGGCACCACCTCCGTTGTTCTTCTGACAATTGCTGCCGGGTGCAGTGTCATTTACCCCATGGCGCCCACGGCCATGGCCTATGCCGCCGGCCCCAAGCAACGCCCGGTGCTCATGGCTGTTCTCGGTGGCGTGGCGTCTGTGGGAGCCATCGTTTCCCCGACGGCCGTCGGGCTTTTCATGGACGGAGCCGGTTACAGGACCCCGGCTCCGGGAACGAAGGACACAGCCGAGATGATCATCAACATGACAGCTGGTGTGAACCAGTCGTTCGGCGTCGCGGGCGCGCTCCTGTTGCTCGCCGGCGTGCTGTCTGTGTTGTTCATGAACCCGGACAAGACCGCCTCCCGTTTGCAGGCGAAATACCCGGTGCCCAACGTCTAGCCGCGACCTTCCCGGCTCTGGACAAGCTCCTGCGGCCAAATACGTAGCGGCCCCACCGACAGTTTCGGTGGGGCCGCTACGTTTTTCGGTTGCAGTGTTAGTGTCGCTGGTTCTGATCAGCCAAGGTTTCCGAGCTGTTCAAGCCCAAACGGCATCGGCAGTCCAGAACTCCAATCCGTTCTCGCTGAGGCCATGTTTCCACTCGGATGTCCGGCGGAGCTGGGGCTCGATCTGCGCAGTGACGGCATCTGCCGCATCAGGACCATCCTGATCCACTTGCCAGTGCACCCAATTGACCTCCAGGTCATTTTCATCGTGAACAAACAGGTCCACGTGATGCCAGCCGTAGCCGAAGGTGTCCGTATAGCAGGTCAGGAACATCCGATCGTGATTCTTGGGGTAAGGCATGGAGGGTCTCCTTTCACGTTGTTGGTGAGAAGGCTATTGGGGAATTCCTTACTTCAAAAGGGGATAAATCTTTACGGGGTACCGTGTTTTCTCGTCTTTCGGTTGCTTCAAAAGCCGTTGAGGATTGTAAACAAGCGGCGGCATCGGCTTCCTGGGAAGGCGGACGCCGCCGTATCAATGTCCTTCAAAAACTCCTAAGGCGACACCGTGAAGATTGAGCAGATCGAAGCGATTCCGTATTCGATCCCCTATGTAAAGCCCCTGAGATTCGCCAGTGGCGAGGTCCACGAGGCCGAACACGTCCTGATACGGGTGCATACGGACGATGGGGTCGTGGGCATAGCCGACGCTCCACCGCGGCCCTTCACCTACGGCGAAACGCAGGAGTCCATCATCGCGGTCATGAACAAGATCTTTGCCCCTGCCATCACGGGGCTTGATCCGCTTGACCGCGGAAAGATCCATCAGGTTCTCAACCGGACGGTCAATAACCATGCTGCCAAGGGAAGCCTGGACATTGCCCTTTGGGACATCGTGGGAAAAGCCACCAATACGTCAGTGCATCAGCTCCTGGGTGGATACACAGATTCCATGCAAGTGAGCCACATGCTCGGGTTCAAGCCGGCGCAGCAGCTCCTTGAAGAGGCGTTGAGCTTTCGTGAGACGTACGGCATCAATACCTTCAAACTAAAAGTTGGTCGCCGCCCGCTGTCCCTGGACGTCGAAGCCTGCCGGGTTCTGCGTGCCGGCCTCGGAGCAGATACCGAACTGTACCTTGATGCCAACAGGGGATGGACAGCGAACGAAGCTCTGGAAGTTCTCCGCCTCACCTCCGATCTTGGCCTGACGCTTCTTGAAGAACCGTGCGATGCCAAAGAAGGTGTGAGCCGGCGTCGACTGGTCGACAAATCTCCTATCCCCGTAGTGGGCGATGAGAGCGTACCTACGGCAGGCGATGCGTCGCGTGAACTGCTTTCCGGCGGCTGCGATGCCATCAGTATCAAGACAGCCCGTAGCGGCTTCACGGAAGCCCAGCAAATCCTTGGTCTTTGCACAGGCCTTGGCGTGGATGTGGTCATGGGCAACCAGATCGACACCCAGATTGGGACGCTGGCCACGGTTACTTTTGGTGCCGCCCATGAGGCCACATCCCGCCGCGCAGGCGAGCTGTCCAATTTCCTGGACATGTCAGATGACCTTCTGGCGGATTCAACCGTCATCCGGGACGGCCGCATCGCTGTACGAAACGACCCAGGTGTGGGGGCGTCCATCGATCCTGCGAAGCTCGAGCGTTACCGGCAAGACATCTGAGACCCGCTGCCAACATAACAATCACCAGCTAAGGAGATGTAGTGCTCTACCTGGTCCGGATGGACGTCAACATTCCCCGCGAGCTGCCTGCAGAGGAGGCCGCCGCCATCAAACAGAGGGAAAAGGACTATTCCCAGAGCCTCCAAAAGGAGGGCCTGTGGTCCCACCTTTGGCGCGTCGTGGGTGAATATGCCAACTATTCGATTTTCGACGTCACCAGCAACGACGAACTTCACGAAATCCTGCAGGCGCTACCGCTTTTTCCGTACATGGAGATCGAGGTAACCCCGCTGGCCAAGCACCCGTCTGCCATTAACTGAAATCCCATAGCCCGAACAATCGGCCGTCTCACCGATGAGACGATCCATGAAAGGAACGCAATAATGTCAGTCGAAACCACCGCCACCGCCGCTGCATCTGGGGCCAATGCCACTGAAAAGTTCAGGGCCCACAAGACGGCCGCAGCTGAAGTCAGTGCGGAACGCGTCAATCTCCTGGCGTCACGAGCGATCAAGGCCATCATCGATACCGTTACAGAGGAAAAGGTCACCTACGACGAGTACAACGCCTTGAAGGCTTGGCTCATCCGCGTAGGAGAAGACGGCGAGTGGCCGCTTTTCCTCGATGTCTGGATCGAGCACTCCGTTGAGGAAGTAGCCAACGAGCACCGTGAGGGCAGCAAGGGCACCATCGAGGGTCCGTACTACGTTCCGGGCTCGCCTGTGCTTCACACGCCCGCTGCCCTGCCTAAGCGGGAGGACGAAGCCGGCACACCGCTTCTCTTCCAGGGGCGCGTCACGAACGTAGCCGGGAAGGCTCTGCCCGGTGCCCACGTTGAAATCTGGCATGCGGACGACGCCGGTTACTACTCCCAGTTCGCTCCGGGTATCCCGGAGTGGAACCTGCGCGGAACGGTTGTTGCCGACAATGACGGAAACTACCAGATCAATACGCTGCTGCCCGCCCCGTACCAGATCCCCACGGACGGTGCCTGCGGCCAGCTCATCGCTGCTGCAGGATGGCACGCCTGGCGCCCTGCCCATCTTCACCTCAAGGTAAGCGCCCCCGGACATGAACTAATCACGACGCAGCTCTACTTCACGGCAGATGAACATCTGTCCGATGACATCGCTTCCGCTGTGAAGCCGGAGCTCATCCTGGATCCGAAGCTGGCAACCAGCGGCAACGGCAAGGAAGTTTCCTACGACTTCGTACTGGATCCCGCTTCCCCCAAGTAACAACCCTGGGGCACGCACCTGTCGTCAGGGGCGTGCCCCGGTTCCGATTTAACGGGGGACTGATTGATTCAAGGAACGTTTCCATGTCTCAGCCGGGATCGTGTTTCCCAAGCTCTTTTTTGGCACCTTACCACCGGCCGCCGGAGCGCTTCTCGCATTCATCATCCTGCTTGGTGGCTATGTTGTCCGGCCACTGGGTGGAATTGTCATCGGTCATTTCGGTGACCGGTACGGCCGAACGAAGGTGCTCTTCCTGACGCTCATCCTGATGGGTGCCAGCACCTTCGCGATGGGCCTTTTGCCACCAACGGATCAAATTGGCCTCGCTGCCCCCTGGATCCTGGTGGCTCTGAGACTTCTCCAAGGTCTTGCCCATGGGGGAGAGTGGGCGGGCGCCACGCTTATGTCGATGGAGCATTCGCCCAGGCGCCAAAAGGGGTTGGGTGCCAGCATTGCAGCGGCAGGTGGACCGGCCGGCAGCTTGCTGGCGGCACTGATCCTGGGCCTCGTTGCTATGCTGCCGGAGCAGCAATTCCTGGCGTGGGGCTGGCGAGTGCCTTTCCTCATTTCCCTTATGGTTGTTGTCTTCGGGCTCTGGCTCAGGATAGGGCTCGATGAGTCCCCCGAATTCGTCAAGGAGGTGGAGGCCAGCGCAGCCCGTGAAGGTCTGCCGCTGTTCAGCGTCCTCAAAAACTACCGCAACGTGGTCATCGGCGGCGTGGTAGTTGGTACAGGTGCCCTCTTCGTTCAAGGACTTTTGGCTGCTTTCATGATCCCGTACTTGGTTGGAACGGGCGGCATGGACCGCTCGGGAGCCTTCATGCTGTTTTCCTTGTCCAGTCTCCTTCAAATATTTACCCTGCCGTTCTTCGCAGCGATGTCCGACAAGGTCGGAAGGAAACGGTGGTTGTTCACGGCCAGCATGATCTCGGTCCTGCTGATTTGGCCCGTGTTTCAAATGTTCGGCTCACAGAACGCCGTTCTGATTGCTATGGCCTTTATTGTGGGCAACGCTGTCATTGTCAGCGCAACTTGGCCCCTTCGGCGCCTACATGAGTGAGCGTTTTGACGTACGCTCGCAATTCACCGGAGTTTCCCTTGGATTTCAGGTCGCCGCAATGCTTGGGGCCGGACTTGCGCCGTTGCGGCGCAGGCACTCGTAGGGGAGACAGGTTCCTTGCTTCCGGTAGCGCTGACTGCCGCAGGACTGCTTGGCCTGGCCGTCGCCGCTGACCGGAAGGAATCCTTGAACTCGTCATCCCGCCCGCAGGGCGCACTTTTTCATCTGTAAGGAAATCTTTATTCAACGCTTGTGGAAAAAAGATTGGCCGCCATCTACCCTTGTGATACGAGCCACAAATCATAGGCCCAGTTACCCCATTTACGCTGCAACTGCCAGCGCCCACTGATCTATGCAAGGAGCCCCATGAGCGTCGATACGACTCTTTCGACCGGGAACGAAACTCGGGACAACATGCCTGCGACCCGGACGATCTTTGACCCGGCCACCGATCAGCCGATCGCCGAGGCCCCCATTCACACGGTGGAAGATTTGGAAAAAGCTGTGAGAGCAGCGAAGGCTGCACAGTCGGCATGGGAAGGCCGCGGGCACGATGGACGGGCGGAGCTGTTGAATCTAGCCGCGGACGCGATCGAGAAGTCAGCCGAGGAACTTGCTGTGCTCCTGTCGCGCGAGCAGGGTAAGCCTTTGAACGGCCCCAACGCGCGATTTGAAGTAGGGGCTTGTTCGGCCTGGCTGCGCGTCGCTGCAGGCACCAAACTGGAACCTGAAGTGGTAGTGGACGACGGCGAAACGCGTGCTGAATTGCACTACCGGCCCATCGGCGTCGTAGGTGCCATTGGACCGTGGAACTGGCCGATGCTGATCACCGTCTGGCAGATTGCCGCGTCTTTGCGCATGGGCAACACGGTGGTGGTGAAGCCATCGGAGTACACCCCGCTGAGCGTTTTGGCCTTGATTGAAGTAATCAACACCGCACTTCCCAAGAATGTGCTGCATGCAGTTTCGGGTGGACGTGATGTAGGTGCCCGTCTTGCAGAGCACCCCGCGATCGGCAAGGTCATGTTCACCGGCTCCACCGCCACGGGCAAGGCGATCATCCGTTCCTCCGCGGACACTGTCAAACGGCTCACGCTGGAGCTCGGTGGCAACGACGCCGGCATCGTCCTGCCGGATTCGGATCCGAAGGCCATCGCCGAAGGCCTGTTCTGGGGCGCGTTCATCAACACCGGCCAGACCTGCGCCGCCCTCAAGCGCCTCTACGTCCACGAGTCCCAGTACGAGGCCGTCTGCACCGAACTCACCGCAGTCGCCCAAGCCACGCCAATGGGAGTCGGGCTCGACGAAAACAACGTCCTCGGCCCGCTGCAGAACCGCCAGCAGTACGACATCGTCGCCCGTCTGGTGGAGGCGGCAAAGGCTTCCGGCGCCCGGGTCCTGATCGGCGGCAACCCCGACGCCGACGCTCCCGGCAACTTCTACCCCACCACCTTGGTAGCGGACATCGACAACGACAACCCGCTGGTTGCAGAGGAACAGTTCGGCCCTGCCCTGCCGATCATCAAGTACAGCACCGTTGACGAGGCCGTCGCCAGGGCGAACGCGCTCGACGTCGGACTCGGCGCCTCAGTCTGGTCCTCCGACCCGGCTGCCGCCCGCGAGGTCGCCTCGCGCATACAGGCCGGAACCGTGTGGATCAACTCCCATGGAATGGTGAATCCATTGATACCTTTCGGCGGAGCCAAGCAGTCGGGATACGGCCTTGAGTTCGGCGTGGAAGGCCTCAAGGCTGTCAGCGTCCCCCAAGTCATTAACGGTTGAATTAGCGGCTGTGTTGCTCGCTGCTGCCGAGGAAGGGTTGGTGCACGTTGTGCGCCAACCCTTCCTGTTTGTGTCCGCCATCAGGTGGCGGACAGGGTGCCCGCTCGGATGCTGTCGGTGGGCCGTTAGTGAGTAGGGATCTGAGCGGCCAGCAAAAGCGTTTCGAGTTGTTGCATCAGGTCTTGGGGCGGATTCGCGTCAGGCTTCCAGACAACTGCCGTGAACACCAATCGAGGGCAGTGGCACGCGGAGCCACAAACCCACCACTCAATTGCTGGGCTAGCACCGAAGGCAGTGGTGGCCTTAGTCGTCGAAATGGTTTACCGGTGCCGTGGTGGTGCCATTGCGTTCGGCGATGATGCTCCCGGCGACGTCGTGGAGTTTTTGGTTCCGATTCTGGGATGCCTGGTGAAGGAACGCGAAAGCTTCTTCCTGGGTGCAGTTGTTCTCGGCCATGATGATCCCGGTCGATAGATCGATGACGGCGCGGCGGGCCATGGCGGCTTTGAGGTCTTCGGTGAGCAAATCAGCTGTGGCGATCCGCAGCGCCAGCCGCAACGCCTGACCGGCCGTGTCCGCGAAGACCATGGCTTCGTTCACGACCTCCTTGGTGAAGGCCCCCGCTTCGGGGGCGAAGAAATTCAGGGCCGCTGAGGCGTCGTGGCCCAGCTCCAGTGGTGCCGCGAGGACACTGCGCGCACCGGCCTCAGCGATAGTGTTGGTGTACTTGGGCCACGGATTATCGGCGCTGGTGTCCGCCACCACCACTGGCTGGCCGGTTTGGAGTGTTTCCAGGGCTGGGCCGTCGCCCAGACCCTGTTCAATCCCGTCCCAGAGGATCGCCTCGTCGCTGCTCCCGGCCAGGGTCACGGCCCGTTTCCGGCGCCATAGGGTGACTGCGCATTCGATCCTGATCTGCGTGGCGCGGCTTAAAGTCGCGGCCGCGCAGCGCGTCATTCCGTCCAGAAAGGACTTGACGTCATCGGTACCAGCGATGAGTTGGTGAAGTCGCTGGAAGTTTTCGTTCTGCTCCTCAGTGTCCACATCCAGCATTGTAGAAGCGGGTATTAACCGGGGCAAGACGGATGAGGGGCCCTTTTTGGTCCGGGATTTCCGCTTCAGTTCGGGGCGCTGATTTCCTCGACGGCGGCCTCCAAAGCCAGCTTGTCGGAGGCGCTGAAAGGTGCCAATCCGTGGACATAGGCGTCCAGATCCAGCACATCGGCGTTGCCGCCCATGCTCCAGAACGAGACCCAGAGATCGTTGACCGTCGTGCTGGTGGTGTCCAGCACGGCAAGCGCGACCCGACGCGCTTCCTCCACAACGCCCATGCTAGGAACTGCTTCCCCGTCAAAGCAAGAGAAACCGCACTTCAACACCGCTTGCCAGCCCAAATGCGCGCTATTAAGAAGCGTCCTTATCGGAATGCTCCGTCAGCGGCGTAAGGCGCCAGAACATCAAACGCAGGAAGCTTCCGTCCCCACCCAGCGCCTAAGGTCGCTTTGTCCGGCCGAAGAGGGTGTGCACAATGTGCACACTTAAGTCTGTTGTCTTGGTGACCACGGTTTGTTCGCCTTCTTGCCGTCACGTGTTCATTCCGCGTGCCATCCTCGGCGACATGACTGGTCGCCAAAACGGAGTCAAATCCCAGTGGCGATGGGCCGCGAGTCGTTAGGTCGCCTGAGCCGAAGTCGGGTTGTCAGCTTTACGTCTACGCATTGATAGGAGCCCATACGGCATCATCAATTGAGTCTCAAACCTGACGCCAATTACGCCTCAACCCGACGTCAGGTTGGTGTGTCGCACTGGCCTTGCACCTCCACCCCCGGAACGCGGAGGCCCCTATGCCAAGGCGGCCATACGGGCGGAACGTGAAGACCTCTTAGTCTTTGGCAGTGTGTGGTAGCCACCAAACTAAGAGGTCTTCACGTATTCACGATGTAACCAAGGCCCTGACCCGTACAGCTAGTGCCGAGCAGCTCAGGGGCGATAACCCGTCACTTCTGCATCTCAGGCTAACCAGCGAGGCCGTGGGTAGCTGTGCCCGGCGACACGGTCGCCGCCGTGAGGACGGCCGTCTCCCGCTCGCCCTGCTGCACCTCGTCGAGTTCCTTGAGCGTGTACTTTTTGGTCTCCTTGGCGGTGAGGGCTGAGATCCCTGCCAGGACCATGAACCCGAGGGCGACCATGGACGGCCCAACCCAATCTTTCAGATCGGGGCCAGCGAGTGCTGTCGAGAGAACGGGGCCGATGACGCCCGAGATGGCAAAGCCGATCTGGGTGCCAAGGGCGAGCCCGGAGACGCGCAGCCGGCCGGGGAACATCTCTGCGAAGAACGAGGGCCAGGACGCGTTCACCATTGAGTAGAACAGGGAGTAGTTGATGATGCCAAACAGGAAGATCAGCGACCAGTTGCCGGTCGTGATTGACCACAGGTACGGCACCATTGTGATGCCTACGCCGCCCGTTGCGATGAGGAACATCGTTTTGCGGCCGATCTTGTCCACAAGGAATCCTGCCAGGGGCGTGACTCCGAGGGCGATCACTGCCGAGACTGTGGTCGTCAGGAGCATGGTCGGCTTATCCAGCTTGTATCCAGCCGTCCCGAATGCCACCGAGAAGGTCTGCATCATGTAGCTCGTGCCCGCGATGAGCGCACAGAATACGATCCGCAGCACCGCGCGCCAGTGGAAGCGCAGAAGATGCCTGAGGGGGGCGACGTTCACTTTGGCGGCCTGGACCTTTACGAACTCGGGCGGCTCCTGGATGTGGCGGCGGATCAGGTATGCAGCGACGACCACGACGGCGGAGGCCCAGAACGGAAGCCGCCAACCCCAGCTCAGCAACTGCTCTGAGGGCATAGCGGCGACCGGAATGAAGACCAGCAGTGTGAGCAACGTGCCGGAGGAGGATCCCAACGTGGTGAAGCTCGCGAGGAACCCGCGACGGCCCTCGGAAGCATGCTCCAGGCTCATCGTGATGGCACTGGGCTGCTCGCCGGAAAGGCACAGTCCTTGGATGACGCGGATCAGCACGAGCAGGATCGGAGCAAGAGGACCGATCTGGGCGTACGTGGGCAGGCAACCGATCAGGAAGGTACAACCGCCGATGCCGAACAGTGTGATCATCATGACGAACTTGCGGCCACGGCGGTCACCCATCGGCCCCAGGATGAGGGAGCCGAGGGGGCGTACCGCGTAGCCGACCGCGAACGTGATCATGGCGAGCAGCACGCTGATGCCCTGGGGCAACTCGGGCGAGAAGAAGAGCACGTTCAGAACCAACGCCGACGAGGTGCCATACACCGCGAAGTCGTAGTACTCCAACGTCGTGCCGACCCAGGCCGCGACTGCGGCCCTGACCGGGGTCTTCCTGGGAAGTGTGGTTTCTGTCATTTCGTCTCCATTGGCGATGGGTGAACGGCGGCCTACCGATATACGTAGGCTGGAAGGAGATCTCGATTGAGACGTCTTATCGGTGCTACTGCAGGCTCTCAGGTGCGAAATCGTATGTTTGTACGGGTTTGCGTACTGGCCTAGACATCACGTTAACGTTTGCGGCGCCGGTCACACAAAGACAGCTTTTCTGTCCCTACATAGCGATTTCCTATGGAGGATTTCGAAAGGTGGGAGACGCTGGACAACTGGAAGCCGCGCTGAATCTGGACGCATTGAAGCTGTCCCTCAGACGCGTGAATATGTGGCCTGCACCCGGCGGCGGGTGAGTATCCCAGTGCGTGGACCCAAAAGGGCGAAGACTCGAGTTGCATTCAGCGGCCATTTGGGCAAATTCTCCCGTGAGGACTGCGTTGGCCTGGGAATGGCTCCCGCACTCGGCCACGTACTCGCCTGATGCGAAGGGCCTCGCCGGGGTTTGGATTCCGGCAAGTCGTCCGAGAGAGCAGCGTGGCTCGCATCGGCTACAGGGCGACAGAGTGGGGCAGCCATTGGCGCATGACCCGATCTTAGGGAAGTGGGTTTGACGTGGGGCGGGTATCTCCACGACGCCGTACCGCTTCCTCTACCAGTTCGGACATCCATGGCCGGTGTCCCCGGTGAAGCGCCATCCCCGGAGGCAGTCCCTCGATGGACGGGACGGAGCCGGCAATGTCGATGGTGATGCGTCCGTTGCCAAGCGGGGCGTTTTAGATGTGCAGATCCCCGAAGGACTGGGGGAGGACGGGATCCAGCCAGACTGCACCGGCTGACACAACGGGGTCATAACGCATCAGGCTGGACACGATCTGGATGGGTGCGGTGGCTGCCCACGCCTGGGGCGAGCACGCGGTGGGGTAAGGAACGGGAGTGGCTAGGTGGTCGCGGCCGAAGCCGCAGAACAGTTCCGGGAGGCGGCCGTCGGAGAACTCGGCGGCCTCCATCATCCCGGTGGCGATTCTTTGCGCTTCGGCGACGAAGCCGTACCGGAGAAGCCCGGCCGTGATGATGGCGTTGTCGTGGGGCCAGACGGACCCGTTGTGGTAGCTGGCCGGGTTGTAGGCGCCCATGTTGCTGGCCAGGGTGCGTACGCCCCACCCGCTGAACATTTCCGGTGACATCAGGTGCGCGGCGACTTGCGGGGCCTTGTCTTCGTCAATCAGGCCCTGGAGCAGGCAGTGCCCCATGTTTGAGGCGCATGCGTCGACCTGGCGTTTCCTGCCGTCGAGCGCGATGGCGTAATACCCGCGCTCCGGGATCCAGAATTGCTCGTTGAACTGCTTTTTCAGCCGGGCAGCGCGGTCGGTGAGGTCGTTGCCCAATGCCATGTCGCCGGCCTCGTAGGCCAGCCATGCACGTGAGAGGTAGGCGACGTAAACGTAGGCCTGTACCTCGCAGAGCGCGATGGGCGGCTCGGCCAGGGTGCCGTCGGCAAAGTTGATGCCGTCCCAGGAGTCCTTCCAGCCCTGATTGATCAGCCCCTGGTCGTTGAGCCGCTGGTACTCAACGAAGCCGTCGCCGTCCTTGTCGCCGTAGTTCACGATCCAGTCCAGTGCACGGTCGGCGTGGGGCAGCAGGGCCTTGATGGTGTCCGCAGCGAATCCCCAACGGCTCACAGCCCCAAGCACCATCAGGAACAGGGGAGTGGCATCCACGCTGCCGTAGTAGTTCGACTTGCCGCCCAGGGACAGGCCGCTGGAGACATCAAGCCGGACCTCGTGGAGGATCTTGCCCGGCTCCTCTTCCGTCACGGGGTCCACCACGGTGCCCTGGCGGTCGGCGAGGGTCTGGAGTGTGCCCAACGCGAGCGAGGGGTCCACCGGCATCGCCATCACCGAAGCCCACAAGGAGTCCCTGCCGAACAGGGTCATGAACCAGGGCGCACCGGCGGCGACGACGACGCGCTCCGGATGGTCGGGGTCCTCGATCCGAAGAGCGCCCAGGTCGTCATAACTGCGGCGCAGGGTCCGTTCCACGGAGCGGTTGGCCACCTGCAGTACGGGGATCTTCGCAACCCACTCCCTTCGGCGACGATCCCGGGGAGACAGGCCATCCCCCTCGGAATGGGCGAAAGCCGGAACGTGGGCTCCATTGTCGGTGGGGAGAACGGTCAAGACTGTGCTCCATTGCCCATGAGGGGGCACCGACACCCGATATTGGACGGTGTCGCCGGAAATCCCGGCACCAGGTACGTGGATAGCGGTGCCTTTGCGGACGTCCCGCCAACTGCCCCGAATGGTGAGCATCCCGTCGTCGGCTTCCCGTGTTTCCTCCCACCGTCGCCGGATACGTGCCTCCTTCACCTCGAAGAGGTCCGCGTAGTCGGCCCCCATTTCCAGAACGATGAGGCACTCAGCCGGCTCCTGGGAGTAGTTGTGCACGGTGAGCTGCTCCTGGAGCCCGGCTCCCACTTCCCGGAGCCGTTCCACGATAAGTGGGCTGTCCGCGTAGCCCTCGGAACGGGGGATCCTTACAACGAATGCGGCACGGAACGGCTCCTTTGTCTCCGCCGTCAGGGGTTCAAGCTCCTGCCCATCCACTGTCAGTCGCCATATTGAAAGGATCCTGACATCGGCCACGAAGAGCCCATGCGGACGACCGGCCTGAATATCCCCGTTGGATGACGAAATACAGAAGGATGAACCCTCGACCAACGTCACAGAGCCAGCCCCTAGCGGACCGGCCGCCGTATCCGCATTCCACCCCGCCATCCTGGCCTCCTCCGTGACAAACCGAAGCGCCTACAAGCAGACACCGTGCTTGCGCTGGCCTCTTCGAAAAGACGCTACGCTTGGTTGCCAGTCGCCGCCAGTGCGGAGGCGTGAAGCGAAGCGGAACTCCTCAACACGTGCGTCCGCCTAGGACAAACCAGCGCGATTACCTTTCCGCTGCCGGCCCTGACTAGGAGCACGTTCAAATGCAGGGACTGGCAAACGATTGTGCCCGGGTTGATACACAGCCCACTGGGCCCAGGCTGGCAGAGGAACGAGTCCCCTATCCGAGGGCGGAAGACGGCAGGTAGCGGATCCGCCCGGACGGATCGTCCGGGCTAGGCCACACGCAAGCCCACACCCCTGGTCATTTTCCGGATTTCGTCGGACTTCAGACCGCTTGCCCCGGCGAGTTGGTAGTCGTCAAGCACTCGGGATTTCCTTGCCAGGGCCAGTATCTGCGTGCGTTCCTCTTCCAGAGCGCTCCGGGCGCCTTCGGCCGCGGCCAGCTCCAAAGCCAATCCTGCAATGAGGTGAAGGTGATCGCTCCGGGATTGGCCCGACGGATACAGTTCCCCGCGGGCCACCGCGGCCGACCGGATACTGGCGGCAGGCACGCCGGTGGCTTGTGCGAGGGCGGCAACTTTCACGCCGTCACACACGGCCTGGGCAACGCAGTCACCCAGCTCGGCGGTGAGGGCACGCACCCGGCTGGACCGGAGCGCGATGGTCCTCCGAAGCTGGGCCAGCGAGGCCAGGACTTGTTGGGCGCGGGCCGTGGCGGGGTCCGGCGTCGGCGCGCCCCGGTACCGGTAGGCGGCCACGCCGCTCCTGCCCGTCCCGCTACCGGCTGCACGCGGAAGTGTCCGCTCCTGAGTTTCTCTACCGAGCACCTCTGCTCCTTGTCTCCGTTGGTGTTTTCATGTCAGCGCGGCTTGCCGGCGGCGGGGGGAACCTTTCCCGCGGTTCTCCCCGACGGACTGGGAGGAAAGTCGCGGGGCGGGCGCTGTGTCGTCTTTGGGTCCGTTGTCCACCCTGCAGGTTACGCCGCTGGCAAGCGCGGAAGGCAATACCGAAAGTGCGTGGAGCAATACGCGAAAGTTCTGGCTGCTTCGTCATAAGGGCTGCTTATCTGTCCACGCACTTTAGGTCTTATCCAAGAGGACGGTTGCTTCCCTAGGCTCGAATGAACCACACTCGTCTGTCCCGGAAGCCTGGAAGAAAATATGCCTGAATTCGTGCCCGCATCACGCGTAACCCGTATCAAGTCCTCGCCCAGCGTTGCCGCGGCGGCCCGTGTGCGGGAGCTCAAGGCCGAGGGTCGCCGGATCCTGGACCTGACGGTCGGAGAGCCCGACTTCGATACACCGCAGCACATCAAGGACGCTGCGACCGCAGCCATCGGCCGCGGTGAAACCAAGTACACGTCCGTGACCGGGACACCCGAATTGCAAAAGGCAGTCCTGCAGACGCTGCAGCGCAAGACCGGCCTGCAGTACACGCCGGCCGAGATTACCATCGGCGGCGGTGGCAAGCAGGTCATTTTCACTGCATTCATGGCCACCTTGGACCAGGGCGACGAGGTTGTCATCCCCGCGCCGTACTGGGTTTCCTACCCGGACATGGTGCTCGCTAATGAAGGCACCCCCGTCATCGTTTCCTGCGGCGAGGATACTGGCTTCAAACTCACCCCTGAGGCCCTGGCCGGGGCACTGACGGAACGCACAAGGTGGGTCATTCTCAACACGCCTTCCAATCCCACAGGAGCGGTGTACTCCCGCGAGGAACTGGCCGGCCTGGCCGCCGTCCTCAAGGACCATCCGGCCGTCTACGTCCTGACTGATGAGATCTACGACGAGATCCACTTCGGCGAAGAGCGCATCGCCGGGATGGTGGCCGTTGCCCCGGAACTCAAGGACCGTGTGCTGGTCACCAACGGCGTTTCCAAGGCCTACGCCATGACCGGATGGCGTCTGGGCTACGCTGGCGGCCCGGCGCCACTGGTGGCTGCAATCAACAAGCTACAGTCCCAAATGTCTTCCTGCCCGTCCTCCATCAGCCAGGCCGCTGCCGCCGCGGCCCTCACCGGAGACCAGGGATTCGTCCGCGAAAGCGTAGACGTGTACCGCGAACGGCGCAACGCTGCGGTTGCCGGGTTGAACGCCGTCAAGGGCCTGCAATGCGCGACGCCGGATGGCGCCTTTTACGCGTACGTTAACTGCGCCGGGGTCATCGGCAAGACGACACCCGATGGCAGGCAGATCACCAACGACGAGGACTTCACCCTCTACTTGCTGGAAGCAGCGTCTGTTGCCGTCATCCAGGGTTCGGCCTACGGACTGAGCCCGTACTTCCGGATCTCCTACGCCACCGGACTGCCGGTGATCGAGGGATCCGTTGCCGCCATCGAAAAGGCCGTCACGGCGCTGGCCTGACCCAACCATCCCCTTTGCCTAGCTTTCCAACCACAGGAGCACCCAAATGATCCACGTCAAAACAAAATTCGACCGGCCATCGGGGGACGCCATTAGGCGCCTCTCCAAATTCTCCTCCGCCACAGTGCATGAAGCTCAGGGCCGCAAAGGTGCACTGAGCTCCAGGATCAAACCGATCGACCGCAGCATGTCCTTCTGCGGCCCCGCTGTCACCGTCGTCTGTGCGCCGCGGGACAACCTGATGCTCCAGGTGGCCATACACTATGCCCAGAAGGGTGACGTCGTCCTGGTAGCTGCCGGTGAGTACGAAGAGGCCGGGACTTTCGGCGACGTGCTGGGCAACGCCATGAAGGCCAAAGGCCTGGCCGGTATGGTCACGGATTCCGGTGTCCGCGACACCAAGGACCTGATCGAACTTGGATTGCCGGTCTTCTCCGGCAGTGTCTGCATCAAGGGGACCGTCAAGGAAACTATCGGGCCCATCAACCATCCCCTGGTGTTCGGCGACGAGATTGTCTACCCCGGCGATGTCCTCCTGGGTGACGCCGACGGTGTGGTGGTGGTCCGCAAGGACGAGATCGAGGAAGTCATCAAGCTGTCGCAGGCGCGCGTGGACGCAGAGGACGACCTCATCCGCCGCTACAAGGAAGGCGGCACCACCATCGAGCTGTGCAAACTGACGGACGTCCTGAAGGCCAAGGGCCTGCTGGTGGAGGACGCCGAACTGGAGCCAGCCCTGTAACCACCCACTCCCACGATTGCTGGGCAGTTGTCGCCGTGACTCCTTATGGCGACGAGTGCCCAGCATTCGACGCTTAAGCCAAGGGGCGTTAAGCCAAGAGGCCCGGGGTTCCCTTTCGGAACTCCGGGCCTCGCCTCTTGGTTTAACGACTAATCAGTTCATGCCGGGCAGCAGGTAAGCGGGCGGTCCCACCTGCGCGTCCTCCAGGTACCACATGGTGGAGCCGCACTTGCCAGGGGGCATCATGCTTCCCTCGAACACGAAGACCGGATCGGAGGCGGGCCCGTCTTCGGGACGCCAAAAACCGTTGGTGGGGCAATGTGAACCGGTGCTGGCTTTCAGATGGATTCTTCTTTCAGCTGCCTTACTGTACTGCAGACGGGTGATCTTCTTCATGGCTTGGGCTCCAGGGAATCTATTGCCGCGGTATCGCCTTTGGCGAAACCTTTATGGCTTTTATCCTAGAACTCACGCAATTCCCTGAATAAGACTAAAGCGGCGTGACCTGATAAGGCCTGCTTATGATGCCTCGAACGGTGCGGTGGGGAGCGGGGAATATTTACTCCGGAGCATTTCCTGCAGCATTTCCTTCAGTACCAGCAGGACGGCTGACGCGGCTTCGGATAGAGGCTCATGGTCGGGCGTGCACAGCGCGATCCTGCACTGCAGGGCGGGCTCGACGATCCTCAGGACCCGGAAGTCCTCTTCGTGGAACAGGGCATCCGCGGCCGACTTGGGCAAGATAGTCGCACCGAGGTCCGTGCGGAGCAGTCGGGTGAGCGAGGGGACCGATTCCACCTCACCTACCAGCTTCAGCTTTAAGCCCCTGCTGTCGATGCCCGCCTGAACCACCTGCCGAAGGGTGTGGATCTGTTCCGGCAGGAAGAGCCCGACAGCAGCCACCTCGTCCAGGGTAATGGTGTCCACGGCCGCTACCGGAAGTTCCCGCCGGGAGTTCACAATCAGGTACAGGTCCTCGACGATGAGGGTGGTGAACTGCACCCCCCGGATGGGCCCGGGTTCATAGATGAGTGCCATGTCCAACCGGCCGTTCTTGATGGCCTCACTGAGCACGCCCCCGTAAATCTCGGTCAGGTGCAGCACGATGTCCGGGTAGCGCCGTCCCACCTCGCTGATGATCCGCGGAGTGAGGCTTGAGGCCATGCTGTAGGGCGCGATCGCTATCGACACTCGGCCCGAAGGCGCTGCTCCTGAAGCTGCCACATCTATCCTGGCCTGCTCCACGAGCCGCAGGATGGTCTGCGCGTGCCGGTACAGGGTATGGCCGGCCGCTGTGGGCTCCACTCCCTGCTTGCTCCGGATCAGGAGCCGCTGCTTCAGCTCCGTCTCCAGGGCGGACACCTGCTGGCTCAGCGCTGGCTGGGCCACGTGGAGCGCGGCGGCCGCCTTGGTGATACTTCCTGAGTCGACGATCTTGACGAAGTAGGCCAGCTTCCGGGTGTCCATAGCGCTCCTCTTTTCCAGCGGGGACGGCACAGCATGCGGGGTCATACGTTGGCGCTATGGCGGGACAGGCATTACGTCTTTGTGTGATCCGAGTCTCGGGCATAGGTTAATTGCAGATGACTTTCCAATGACCAGGACATTCTATCCCCTTCCAAGCCATCGATGATTTTGATGGCGGCATATGTTTTTTGCATAAACAGGGGAAAGAGTCTATGGTCGCACCAATTTTATAATTACGAAACAAGAGCTGCGTATATTCCGTGGGTCAGCGCCAATACCGCCTTGCGAAGGTCATAACTTTCCACTATTGCGTGATACCACATACGTCTTTGTGTCGACTAAGTTCCGATGCCACACTCATTTAAACCCGCAGTACCCGTCAGAGAAAGGCCCACAATGCCCACAATCGATCTCGTAGCGGATCTTGGTGAAGGTTTTGGTGCCTACTCGATCGGTGACGACAAAGCCCTCCTGGAGATCGTGTCCAGTGCCAACATCGCCTGCGGCTTCCACGCAGGGGACCCTGACATCATGGATGCCACTGTGGCCGAATGTATCCGGAAAGGAGTCGGGGTCGGAGCCCATCCCAGCTTTCCCGACCTCCGCGGCTTTGGCCGCCGGGCCATGGACCTCACGCCTGACGAAGTCCGGAACGACGTCATCTACCAGCTGGGAGCACTGACAGCGTTCGCTGCCTACCACGGGGGGTCGGTCTCGCATCTGGCTCCGCACGGCCGATTGGGCAACCTCGTGGCCACGAGGGCTGACTACGCCGAAGCAGTGGCCGATGCCGCCGTGCGCGTGGACCCCGCTCTGATCGTTCTTGCGCAGGACGGAGAACTCGCCACCGCCGCGGCAGGCCGCGGCCTGCAGGTTGCCATCGTGGGCATCGCCGACCGCGCCTACCAGGATGACGGCACGCTGGTGCCGCGCAGCCAGCCCGGCGCCGTGATCCACGATTCCTCCGTCATCGTCCAGCGCACTGTGCGGATGGTCTGTGAAGGACTCATCGAGACTGCCTCCGGCAGGGACATCGCCATCCAGGCAGACACGGTGCTACTGCACGGCGACAACCCGGGCGCCGTCGAACTGGCCCGACTGATCCGCAGCGAACTGATCGCCGCGGGCGTCACTATCGCCCCGCTGGCACAGGTTCTCGAGACAAAGCAGAGGGTGTCATGACCATGGCCACAACGACAACGACAACGCCGACGGCGCTGGATATTTTCGAATCCGGTGACGCCGCCCTGCGCGTCGTGGCACGGTCCGGTGACGCGGAAGCGAACTGGTCCACCGTCCACTCCCTGGCGGGTTGGCTGGCCACCGCCGGCGTCGACGGCATTTACGGGGCCGTTCCTACCTACGACTCGGTACTTGTGGAATTCGACCCCTACGTCACGTCCGCGCGCCAAATCCGGGCGTTCGTCCTCCTGGGAATGCGCCAATTGGACTTCACCGGCATCGCCATGCGGAAACCGCGCCGTTTCGAAGTCCCCGTGGTTTACGGCGGCGACTACGGACCCGACCTGGACCGCGTGGCGGACCACCAGGGCCTGGACGTTGAGGACGTCATCGCCAGACACACCGCAAAGACCTACGTCATCCGTTGCCTCGGGGCGCCGGCAGGTTCTCCGATGATGGATGGGCCGGACTTCCCGGTGCCCGTCCCCAGACTGAAGGACCCACGGTTGTCGGTCCCCGCGGGTGCCGTGTCCGTGGCCGGACGCCAGGCCGTCATCGCGCCCGCAGTGGCACCGGGTGGCTGGTGCGTCATCGGGCAGACCCCCCTGACGGTCCTGGACGCAGCACGCGAACCTCTGGTGCCCTACGTCCCGGGGGATGAACTGCGCTTCTACCGGATCCCCGCGGAGGACTTCGAAAACTTCGCGGGGCAGTTCCTGGAAGCCCGGCCATGACCGGTTCACTGATCATCCTGCAGCCGGGCCACTCCGTGGTCACCGACCTCGGCCGGACGAAGGGTCCGGCCTACGGCCTCCCCGTCAACGGCGCCCTGGACCAGTATTCAGCCAAGGCCGCCAACATCCTTGCGGGCAACGAAGACAACGCCCCCCTCCTGGAACTCACCGCACTGGACTTCCGGATGCGAGCCGCCACCGACCTGCTGATCGCCGTCACCGGAGCGCCCCTGGACCTCACGGTGGGCGGCCGGGAATGCCCGCAATGGGAGCCGGTGTCCGTCCGGGCCGGCGAAGTCGTGGCAGTTCGGGGAATCCGGACCGGACTGCGAGCCTACATCGCCGTCCACGGCTCCTTCACGGTGCCCAGCCTGCTGGGCAGCTGCGCCCCTGACACTGTGGTGGGCTTCGGGTTGAAGCTCGTGGAGGGCTTCCGCCTCGAAACGCGGAAGACCACGGCGCCCATCACCCAGCCATACCTTGGCCTGCCACTGTTCCGGCTCGGCCTCACCAAACCCGTCTTCACCACCAACCCGGTCATCGACGTCACCGGCGGGCCGGACGTCGCGGAATTCGGGGACACGGCAGACCTGCTGTTCACCTCGCATTACACCGTGAGCCCCCGCAGCAACCACATCGGGCTCAGGCTCGGTGGTGCCCTTCCCGAACGCCAGCTCACCTCCGAAGTGCTCTCCCGCGGCGTTCCGGTCGGGGCCATCGAAGTCCCGTCCCGGGAGGAGCTGCTGGTGCTGCACCGGGGACGCGGCGTTACGGCCGGCTACCCGGTCCTTGCAGTGGTCACGAGCCGCTCCCTCGATCTCCTGGCGCAAGCCAGGCCTGGACACACCATCACGTTCAGAAAGACAACCGTGGCTGAAGCAACAGCCATGCACCGCACCGCCTGCCTGGAACTGGACAGGCTCCGGAACACCATCAACACAGTCTTCGGACTCCTCGGCATCGGCGCCGGACAGCGCTGGCACGAACTCAGCCCAGCGTCAGGAGCCTGAACATCATGAATCCTTTTCCCACAGCCGAGGACCGCGCCCACCAACCGCCGCGCGATCCCTAACCCCTGCCAACCCGGGGTTCCTACGTCCAGCCCGTTGCCGGAGGTAAGAGCCCGCCCATTCCCACTTTTTGGAGTACCAATGCCTTTTTCCGACTACACCACCGCCCTCGTAACCGGTGCATCCACTGGCATGGGCGCCGCAATCGCCGAACGGCTAGCCAAGCGCGGCCTCACCGTTCACGCAGTCGCCCGCAATGAGGAACGCCTCGCTGAACTGGCGGACCGTACGGGAGTAATCCCGCACGTGGTGGACCTGACAGACACCGCCGCCCTGACCGCCGTCGTCAGCGACCTGAAACTGGACGTCCTGGTGAACTGCGCGGGCGTTTCCAGGCCCGGCAACATCCTGGATTCCTCCGAGCAGGACATCGACGAACTGGTGGACGTCAACCTCCGCGGGCTGCTGCAGCTCACCCGGCTGGTGCTGCCCGGAATGGTGGAACGGGACCTCGGCCATGTGGTCAACATCAGCTCCATCGCGGGTACCTACAACTTCTACGGCCACACGGTGTACCACGCCACCAAGGCCGCGGTGCACCAGATTTCCCGTCAGCTGCGAAACGACACCGTGGGCAAGCGCATCCGCGTCACCGAAATCTGCCCCGGCCGCGTGGAAACAGAAATCTTCGGCCGGAACATGGGCGGCAGCCCGGAAGCCATGGAAGAAGCCTGGCAAACGTACTACGAGGGCTACGAGTCGCTGACCACCGACGACATCGTCAACGCCCTGGACTACGCCATCGAAACCCCTCGGCACGTCAACGTCGGCATGCTGGAACTCATGCCCACCTTCCAGGTCCCCGGCGGCCTCACCTTCGACCGTCGCGGGGACTCCGACTAAAGCCGCCCCTGCGACACCCAAACCCGGCGAACTACCTTCCCACCGCCCAACCGATAGGCACTCCAGATGCAGTTAGTACAAACAGTCAGTTTCCCCGAACCCCAGCTCCTGGCTGACCTCTCGCCACTCCCCGATGGACTACGGGGCGTGGTGTGGGACATGAAGGAGGAGCCGGGGGAGGAGCTGGGCGGCATCGACGGCGTCATCCTCCCGTACGTCGACGCCGGGGCAGTGATGGGTTCCCTGAGCAAGGTCCCGGACCTTAAATTCGTCCAGACGCAGTCAACAGGGTACGACGGCGTCCGCGAGGCCGCGGGTCCGGGCGCCGCAGTGGCAAACGCCTCAGGCGTCCACGCAGCTGCCACCGCAGAGCTGGCCGTGGGCCTCATCCTGGCCAAGCTGCGCGGCATCGACCAGGCCGTCAAGGATCAGCAAACCGAAAGCTGGAAGCCCCAGCGCCGACAGTCCCTCGCGGACCGCAAAGTCTTGCTGCTGGGCATCGGCGGGATCGGCAAGGAACTCGCCCGGCGCCTCGAACCCTTCGAGGTCACCATTACCCGGGTGGGAAGCACTGCACGCACGGACGCGGCCGGACAGGTCCACGGCCCGGAGGAACTGGTGACCCTCGCCGCGGACCACGACATCCTGGTCTCAGTTCTGCCCCTGAACGACAACACACACCATCTGGTGGGCCCGGAAGTCCTGGCCGCCCTGCCCGACGGATCCCTGGTGGTGAACGTGGGCCGCGGCGCGGTCATCAGCACCGAGGCCCTGACACGCGAAGTGGTGTCCGGCCGCCTGCAATGCGCCATCGACGTCGTCGATCCCGAGCCGCTGCCCGCCGGCCACCCGCTGTGGGCCGCGGAGAATGCCCTCATCACCCCGCACGTTGGCGGCAACGCCTCGGCCTTTGAGCCCCGGATCCTGAAACTCCTGAAACAGCAGCTCGAGGCCCTCGCCGCCGGCCAAACCCCGGCCAACCTTGTCCAGCAGGGCCCGTTCTAAGGGCCCCGGGATCTGATGCAGGCCGCGGTACAAAACAACGATGAAGAGGAAATCACCAGGACATGACAGGGCTTTTTGATCTCACGGGGCGCGTAGCCTTGGTCACTGGTTCGAGCAGGGGCATCGGTTCCGCCCTTGCCAGGGCACTGGCCGACGCCGGAGCAACAGTCGTGCTCAACGGCGTCAACGAGGAGCGGCTCAAGAACGCCCAGGCGGCCATGGCAGCGAATTTCCCGCCTGGCCGGATCCACAGCATTGCCTTCGACGTCACCGACGACGGCGCCGCGGCCCGCAGCATCCGGTGGATCGAGGACAACGTGGGGCCGCTGGAAATCCTGGTGAACAACGCCGGCATCCAGCACCGCGTCCCCATGCTCGACCTGGATGTCGCTGACTGGGAACGCGTCCTCTCCACGGACCTCACCAGCGCCTTCCTGGTGGGCCGCGAGGCTGCCCGGCACATGATTACCCGTGGGAGGGGCAAGATCATCAACATCTGCTCGGTCCAGACGGATCTGGCACGCCCCACCATCGCCCCGTACATCGCGGCGAAGGGCGGGCTGCGGAACCTCACCCGGGCGATGACCGCCGAATGGGCTGCCTCGGGGCTGCAGATCAACGCGGTTGCTCCCGGCTACATTCACACCGAAATGACCCAGAATCTGGTGGATGACGAGGAATTCAACTCCTGGATACTCGGCAGGACCCCTGCCCACCGCTGGGGCACCGCGGAGGACCTCGCCGGTCCCGTGGTATGGCTGGCCTCGGACGGGTCCAACTTCGTGAACGGACAGACCATCTTCATCGATGGCGGGATGACGGTGGTGGTCTGATGGCTCCAATCACAGAAGAACTCCCGGCAACCGGCTTGGCTCTGGTGGCCCACGGGGCCCGCGACCTCCGCATCGACGAGGTCCCTCTGTCCCAGCCCGCACCCGACGAAGCAGTAGTGGAGGTCCGGTACGGCGGGATCTGCGGCTCGGACCTGCACTACTGGCTGCACGGCGCGGCGGGGGAGTCCATCCTGAAGGCCCCGCTGGTCCTGGGCCACGAAATCTCCGGCGTGGTGGTCCGCGTCGCGGCCAACGGGTCAGGCCCGCAGGTGCGGACCGCCGTCACCGTCCACCCCGCCACCCCGGGCCCGGGCGCCGGGAGGTACCCGGCGGACCGCCCCAATCTGTCCCCGGGCTGCACCTACCTGGGCAGTGCCGCCCGTTACCCGCACACGGACGGCGCGTTCAGCCGGTACGTCACCTTGCCGGTGCGGATGCTCCGGCCGCTGCCCGAGGGACTGAACCTGCGCACCGCGACCCTGATCGAACCCGCGTCCGTGGCCTGGCATGCCGTGTCCCGCGCTGGCGACATCAACGGCAAGACGGCCTTGGTGATCGGCTCTGGGCCCATCGGCGCTCTCGCCGTCGCCGTCCTCAAACGTGCCGGAGCCGCCCACATCACCGCCGTCGACCTGCACCCCAAGCCCCTGGAGATCGCCAGGGCCGTCGGGGCGGATGAGGTAGTCAACGCCGCGGACACCGCAGCCATCGCGGCCGTGGAGGCCGACGTCGTCATCGAATCCTCCGGCAACCACCACGGCCTCGCGTCCGCAATCAACGGCGCGGCGCGCGGCGGCACCGTCGTCATGGTCGGCCTGCTGCCCACCGGCATGCAGCCGGTGCCCATCTCGCTGGCCATCACCCGCGAACTCGAGCTCAAGGGCTCCTTCCGCTTCAACGACGAAATCGATGAGGTCATAACGGCCCTCGCAGACGATTCCCTGCACATCGATCCCGTGATCACCCACGAATACCCCCTGGCCGATGCCCTGCACGCCTTCGAGGTCGCCAAAGACTCCACCACCTCCGGCAAGGTCCTCCTCAGCTTTGGGGAACCGGGTGATGCCCTGTGAGCGGGCAGCTGCCTCCCTTGGTAATCATGGGTGTGTCCGGCTGCGGCAAGTCCACCGTAGGCGCCCTCCTTGGGCAGGGGCTGTGCATGCCGTTCTTGGACGGGGATGATTTCCATCCTGCAGCCAACAAGCAGAAGATGGCCGCCGGGGTTCCGTTGACGGACACGGACCGCGAGCCATGGCTTGCCCGGCTGGGGGAGCTGCTCGCAGGGAAGAACGACGGCGGCGCAGGAGTCCCGCCGATAGTTGCCTGCTCTGCGCTCAAGCGCAGGCACCAGGACCTCCTGCGCAGTTATGCACGGGATGTCGTCTTCGTCCACCTCACCGGCACCGCGGCAACAATCGGCGCCCGGATGGATGCCCGTTCCCACGAATTCATGCCGCGCGCCCTGCTGGACTCACAGTTCGCCGCCCTGGAGGACCTGGAGGCGGACGAGGCCCACGTACTGGGCGACATCACGCAGCCGCTGGATCTTCTGGTGGAGTCACTCCAGCTGAAATTGTCATAGGTGACATCTGCTTTGATGTCAGTTCGCATGTTGCGGGCCAAATATTAGGAGGCCTCATGCTCGTCAGCCCGTACTTCTACAGCAACCCGAGTGATCCTGACGTCCACCACAGGCACAGCGATTGCCCGAGTGGACAGCAGATTCCGGAGCGCAACAAGCAGCCGGCACAAACAACTACCGGCTTTGTAAGCACTGCCGCCTGCTCAGCACCGCTCACTTTGGCCGTTGTATCAGCCATTCCTTAATCGTCCGGGCCTCGGGCAGGATCTCGCGCGTTGCCTGCGTACTCATGTCGAACTGCCCGGTCCGCAGCCATCGCCACATGGTGGTGAGGTCCTTCCCCACGAACCGTTCAAACAACTTCTCCGGCATTGGCAACCCACGGGGCTTTCGTCCGGTCCGTTCCTGCCATAGAGTGCGGCACTCGTCTATTGACCGCACGTCCGATGCCAGTCCCAGCACCGCCCCGCTCCACCGTTCGGGGTCGGCGAACATCCGGGCGGCGATGGCACCCAGATCGTCAACGCACAGCCAGCCCAGCGGCCGGGTCGGGCCCATCAGCTTTGGCATCAGGTGCCAGGTGGAAAACTGTGGGTAGTAACCTTTGTCCGTCATCAGTTCCATGAACGCCATCGGCCGGAGCACGGTGAGCGGCAGTCCGAGTTCGCGAAAGCGCCGGGCGATGACCAGCTTTGAGTCCCAGGAGCCGACGCCTGTCGGCTGGTCGCTGACTCCTGCCGCCCCGTACACCACGTGGCGTATGCCCGCTTCAGCTGCGGCCTCCGCCACGTTGCTACCTTGCCGGACTTCGGCGTCGATTCCACTGGTCATGGGATTCTGGACGTTGAAAAGCCCGTAGGCCCCTTCGAACGGTGTCCGAAGAGAGCCGGGATCCTCGGTGTTCGCCTGCTGAACCTCGGCGCCGAGCGCGCGCAGGGCCTGCGAAGCGTCGCTGGACGGATTTCGGGTCAGGGCGCGCACCTGCCACCCGTCTTTGAGGAGGTGACGGACCACGGCCGATCCCTGCCGGCCGGTCGCACCGACCACTGCCACCACACCCGGAGTGCCCCTGCCCGAGGAAAAAGCCATAGCTTAGTATCCCATTCGGGCCGAGGATTTGACCTGGCACGGAAGGAACAGCCCACGCCCCGTCCGGATGGATGAGAGCGCCCGCGTCTTTCACACCCGGCGGGACTGTTGCCGCCACCGCGACAAGCGAGGTAAGGCGGGAAAACGCAGGATAGGGCTGCTTGTGGATTCAGTGGAGTTTGACGAGTGGGTTCGCCGCTTCTGCAGACCCGTGGAAGCGCGACCATCAAGTCACCGCCGAAGGAGTCGTCCTCGCGCCGAAAAGGCCACGAGGAGTGCGCCCAAACCGCGGGCATCCTGTCACGCGACAGGGGATTTGAGCAGAGCAACGAGCGCATGGTTGTGGGTCAGTTGCGGATGGTGCCCCGCACCCGGTATCGAGATCAGCTCAATGTTTGGGAGTAACTCGAGCTGCTTTACGGCGATTGGGGCGATTGGGTCATCGCTTCCCGTGATGATACGGACCGGGCCCTTGAATCGCCCAAGCGCTTCTTGGAGTTCGGCTCGCCACCTCTTCGATCCCGCAAGGGTCAGGTGTTCGGCTACCCTCTTGGCACTGCTTCGCTTGAGGTCACTCAGACTCGACTCGAGAGCAGCCGCGCTGGCTTCTGATCCGGTCAGTTGGTGTGCCAGCCGTGCGGGGCTGATGTGTCGCAAGTACGTGGGTACGAGCGGCCGCAGTCTGGCTGAGGCACGCATCCGGTCCTGGAGGAAGAACGGTGCGATCAGCGTGAGGGAGCTGACATGGCCCGGGATGCGGTCAGCTGCGACCACTGCCGCAGCCGCACCGATGGAATGGCCGATGAGGTGAGTAGGTTGACCACTCAGCACACCGGGCAGCCACCGTTCCCAGTCCTGAACGCCTTTTCCCCTGCTGAGGCCCAGGCCGGGCAGGTCTACGACCCGCGCGCCGATGCCCGACGCCACTTCGGCCCACGTGTCTGCGTTGACTGGCAAGCCAGGAAGAATCACCCGATTGGATTCGGGTATTCCCAGCTCGAAGGTCCTCAGGCCGCCAACGTCCACAAATCGACGGCTATCCGCCATCACGGCACCAAACCGATGCGCAGCCAGGTGGTCAGTCCATTTTTCGAGGGAAAGCACAACGTCAGGCATTTGGATTCCGTGTTTGTTGGCGAACTCGATGGCGGGCTCTGTCGGGTAGCGGTCCGACGACAGGAAGGTAAGCGTCTCGGGATCCGCCTTGGTCATCCATTGCGGGAGCCGCTTGATGACACCGATCGGCATCTTTACCCGCGGGACTTTGACACCGAGATGCTGGCCGACGTGCGTGAGCAGGTCTGCCAGCGGCGGGGTAGCGTCGTCGAGAACCCAGTAGGCCCTGCCCGCTGCTACGGGATCGATCGCCGCCGCCGCCATGAACGCCGCCAGATAGTCGACTGTGACGACCGGCAGGAAAGTCGTCTCGTTTCCGGGCAGTGCCGCCGCGGTGCCGTCCCAGATCTGCTCGATGGTGGTGACCAGCCCGATGTGTTGGTCGGACTCCCCGGTGGCACTGTCTCCGATCACACTGGACGGGTTGACGATGGTCCAAGGTATTCCGCTTTCCAGAGCCCGGGCTTGGAAGATGGCATCGGATTCCACCTTTGATGCTTCGTAGGCGCCAAGTTCCCTGTAGGCCGCGGTGCGGTGTTCATCTGACCATGGAACAGTTGCAGGGTCCTGCCCGCCGACGCGGTAGCCCGACACGTGGACGACTCGCTGGAGATTTGGTAGGTCTTCGGCGAAGTCGATCAGCTTCTCGACGATGCCGACGTTCGCGCTGCGTGCCTCCTGGGCAGTCATCCCGAATCGGTAGGACCCGGCGCAGTTGTGAATCTCGGTGATAAACGGGAACGCCGATGGACCCCCCGCCAGGATCTCAGGAGCATCGAAGTCGACGATCGTGGTGCTGATGCTCCGTGTCAGGCCACGCTCCCTCACCCATTGCTCAACACGCGTTCCGGACTCGGCGGTTCGAACTGCGGCCGTGACCCTCGCACCAGCCTCGGCGAGGGTAAGGACCATGTGCCGGCCCACCAGTCCCGAGGCCCCGAAGACCAACGCGTGACGGTTGTCTCCATGGTGTGTCATCGCGTCCCCTCAATTTTTAGGCAGCGCTGCTTGATGAGTTCCGATACGACGTCAGCGGCCGAAATCAGGGGTTGGGTGTCGTGCATGGCACGAGAGACGATGACCGCCCCCTCGATCGTCGACACAACAACGGTTGCCAGGGCCCGGGCCTCCTTGGCGTCAAGACCGTCGGCCTCGAGGAGCGCGGCCGTCGGGGTGATCCACGACTCGAAGGCAGTGGCGCAAGCCTCCCGCAGACGCTCGCTCTCCGCGCCCATCTCCAGGGTGACGACGGAGACCGGGCGGCCGAGCCGGAAGTTGCTCTCGCTGACGATAGTCGTCAGAGCCTCGATAGCGGCGCGGGCAGCCTCAGCAGCACCGTCCGCGGAAAGGGCCGCCTCTACAATCAATGTCTCGAACCGCTTCGCCGCGAGTTCGACTGCTGCCACGCCCAGGCCTTCCTTCCCGTCGGGGAAGTGGAAGTAGACCGACCCCTTTGGTGCTCCGGCGTGTTCGATCACAGCATTTAGGCCCGTGCCGCTGTAGCCGCTGGTCTGTATGAGCTGGAGCATGGACTCTGTGAGCCGTTCCTTTGTCAGGTTTCCTTTGGTTGCCATGACATCAGAAGAGACCGGTCTATATATTTTTTCCAAACGCATTCAGCCAGTGCTTTTGTGGGTGTTTTCTGGGAACTCCAGCAAACCGCAGCCGAATTATTCCGCTTGGGGTCTATGAAATGTGCCAGACGGCCGTCTCGCTTCCGCTTTCCCGCTTCCAAGGAAACTGGGACATGATGATGGTAGACACGGGCAGGCTGAGGAAAGAGGTTGCTGCTAATGGACGAACCCGTCGAAGTCGTGGTTGTTGGTGGCGGAGTTTCAGGGCTCAACCTCCTGCGAAACCTTTCGGAGGCAGGCATCTCGTGCCGGTTGCTGGAGGCCCGGGGTCGTCTTGGCGGGCGGGTCTTGACGGTGGACGCCGAAGGTGAGCCCAGCGCGGACGGGTTTGATCTCGGGCCGTCGTGGTACTGGCCAAGACTGCAGCCGGCACTCGCGAGACTTGTCGATGAGCTGAAACTCGAGGCTTTCGCCCAGAGCAGCGACGGAGACGTGGTGTTTGAGCGCATGTCCCGGGAGCCGGCCGGACGTTACACGGGCGTCGGCAGTTCAGCTGAAACCATGCGGCTCTCAGGTGGTTCTGCGGCGCTTGTGAGGGCGTTGTCGGACAAGGTGGTGGCTGAAGCCATAGGCCTTAACTCACTGGTTACGGGACTTTCACTTGAGACCCACGGCGTCGACGTGATTTTCCGCGACGCTCAGGGCTCGGAACAATCACTAAGAAGTCGGTTCGTGGCGTTCTGCTTGCCACCAAGGTTGCTTGAAGCCACGATCACCTTCAATCCGGAGCCCGAAACTGCGACGTCGGCCCTCTGGCGGGATACGCCGACGTGGATGGCCGGACAAGCCAAGTTCTTTGCACTCTATGACACGCCCTTCTGGCGTGAGGACGGGTTGTCGGGGACGGCGCAAAGCATGGTTGGCCCCATGCTGGAGATCCATGACGCAACCACCGAATCAGGAAGACCTGCTCTCTTCGGGTTTCTCGGGATCGGCCCGGGGGAACGGCAGTCCATGGGCGAGGAGGCCATCAAGGAAGCTTGCTTGGCACAGTTCACAAGGCTGTTCGGCCCTCAAGCTGGAACTCCGGAGGCGACTCTGTTCAAAGACTGGGCGTTCGATGAATTCACAGCCACAGCGCAGGACGTTGCGTCCAGCGGCCACCCAGCGCCGTCAGCCTCATGGGTTCAAGGGGCGTGGGCGGACCGGATCGTGCTGGCAGGCAGCGAAGTGAGTCCTGCTGAGGCGGGCTACCTGGCCGGTGCCATAGAAGCATCCGATCTCGCGGCAGAGGATCTGCGTAGCCGGCTCGGGCGGTAAGGACTGAGGGTTACTGGCCGGGCACGGGACGTGTCCAACCCATAGCCATCCTGTAGTGGAAGCCGAGCCGTTCCTCGGCAGCCCACGCTTCAAAATATTCTGCCTTCTCGAATAACCGCCGGCCATAAGGTTCTGCGTAAACCCAGAGGATGCTGCCATCCTCAGTCACCGCGTCTACGGTTCCTGTGCAGATGGCCGCACCCTGTTGGCGGATCTCCACATGGGCGCCCGCAAGATTGGACCAGTCGGTAATGGGTCCGTTCGTCATGTCAGTACTCAGCTTTCCACGGTTTCCCAACGACGAATCCTTCTGGGAAGGGGTCGGTTGGGTCAAAGACCAGTTGGTTGTAGGAAGTGATCGGAGTTGGCCGCGGGCATGCAGCAAGGCAAGCCGAGCAGATGTTCCTGTGCCGCATGGCGAACGGTCAAGCCGGCCGGGGGAGACGATTCGAGCGGATGCGTGACGTCCAGTTGTTCGGCTGCTGCCTTCTTGATCCGCCGGGTATTCCGTTGACTCCAGGATGATGTACCCAAAGTCCGCCTCAGCATTGTTGTCGAACATAGACGAGCCTGGCACCGGCCCGACACCGCCTACAACGACTTTGCCGGATTCGCCCTCCGCATGGGCGTCCACCACGGTGAGCATACGACTGAACCGCATGGGTCCCCTTTCAAAGATTTCAGATTCGACGGCGGCAGGCCCCTAATGAGGCAACTCACCGGGGCAGGCGAGCTCCTAGCGGACGTAGTCCGCGCCGGTGATATCTATGGTTGATCCGGTGGAGTGTCTCGAACGCCCGGATGCCAGGAACGCGACCACTTCAGCGACATCCTCCGGGGGAGTGACTTCGCCGAGCGGGAGTCCGGCAAGGACCGCGGCGTCAGCGGCGAGGTCTCCAGCAATATCCGTGGCTACCCAGCCCGGCGCAACGGCGTAGGCCAGGATGTTCTCCTTGCCAAAGCCGCGGGCGATCCCCTTTGTGAGTGCAAGGAGTCCGCCCTTCGCGGCACCATAGGCGAGGTGTTCGGCGTCGTCACCTCTGTGGGCCGAGCGGCTGGTGATGTTCACGATGATCCCACCGCCTCCCTCGCGGAACCCCAGGATTGCAAGGCGGCAAAGATCGGCTGGGGCAAGAAGGTTGAGCTCATAATTCGCTTCCCAGCCCAGTCGCCACGTGTCGGGACAGTCAATCGACGACGACAGCCAGGCCCCGGCGTTGTTCACTAGAACGTCGACGCCATCACGCCAGCCCACTGCTTCCCGCCAGACCCGATGGCGTTCAATAGGGTCACTTAGATCTCCTTGGACCAGATGGACGCGATCGCCGAGCCTGTCAGCTGTTGTCCGCGCTGAGTCCTGGTCGTTGCCGTAGTGCAGCACCACATGGGCACCCTCGCGGTGCAGAGCGACAGCGGTGGCGCGCCCAATGCCCCTTGAGGCCCCGGTAACCAGCACCGTCTTGCCGGCCAACATACCAGTGATCATGCCACTGCCTGGGCGCCGGTAATCTCGACCACCGATCCGCAGATAAAGGGAGCTTCATCGGAAGCCAGAAAGGCCACCAGCGCAGCGACTTCTTCGGGCTGTCCGATCCGCCCAAACGGCACCAGGGCGTCGAGTTCCGCCACGCTGCGACCGTTCCGGGCCAACCCTGCTTCGAGCATCGGTGTACGGACTTCTCCAGGGGCAACGGCGTTCACCCTGATGTTGTTCGGCGCATAGTCCCGGGCGAGGTTCTTGGTGAAAGCAACGACCGCTGCCTTGGAAACGTTGTAGGCGATATGGGCCGGCGCCGGGTAGAGGCCCCACTGCGAGGCGGTGTTCACGATGGAGCCACCTCCTGCCGCGATCATATGGGGGAGCACGGCACGGCAAAGATGGAACAGGGAATCGACATTGACGGCGAAGGACAGGTCCCAATCATCCTCCGTGATGGAGAGCAGGTCACCCCGTCGATTGATGCCGGCATTGTTGACCAACACGTCCAGCCGTCCCCGTGCTTCCACAGCCTCGTCGACCGCCCTGGCGCTCGCCTCAGGATCGAGCAAGTCAAACACGAGTGGCTCGGCCATGAAACCGTCGGATTCGATCGCCTCCGCGACGTCCTTTGCTGCCATCTCGTTAGCATCCGCCACGTATACGTACGCACCCTCAGCGGCCAGTCGCCGGCTGATGGCGGATCCGATGCCGCCACCAGCGCCGGTGACCAACGCAGACTTGCCGGAGAAGCGTCCGGCGAGTCCCGTCGTCGTCATTGGCCTTTCCCGTTTGGCTCGTCGAAGGTGAAGATGGTGCGGTGCCAGTCCTTGGCTTGGGCGCCGGTGAGGTCAAACATGACGTGTTTGACCACGGTGTATTCGTCCAGGGAGTAAGTGGACATGTCTTTGCCAAAGCCTGATTGCTTCATGCCACCGTGAGGCATTTCGCTGATGATCGGGATGTGGTCGTTGACCCAGACTGCGCCGGCCCGGATTTCCCGGGTAGCCCGCAGCGCCCGGTAGACATCCTTGGTCCACGCCGAGGCGGCCAGCCCGTAGGGGGTGTCGTTGGCGAGGGTGATGGCTTCATCATCGGTCTCAAACGGGGTCACGGTCAGGACAGGACCGAAGACTTCGTCGCGGAAAATCTCGCTGTCCGGGGTAGCGTCAGCCACAAGGGTGGGTCGGTAATAGGAACCGCTGGCCAGATCGCCGTCGGGTACGCCGCCGCCGATCACCCGGGCGTAAGCACGGGCGCGCTCGACCATTCCGGCCACAGTTTCCTGGTGCTTGCGGGATACGAGCGGGCCGAGGTCGGTGGCAGGATCCTGGGTGGGGCCGAGCTTGACCTTGGCGTAAAGACCGGCAACGCCTTCGATGAACTTCTCATAGAGGGAGCTGTGCACGATTGCGCGGGTGGCGGCGGTGCAGTCCTGGCCGGTATTGATCAGGGAGCCGGCAACGGCACCATGGATCGCGGCTTCGAGGTCGGCGTCGTCGAATACCACGAACGGGGCCTTGCCTCCGAGTTCCAGGTGCACACGCTTGGCCGTGGTTGCCGCGGCTTCCAGGACGGTACGCCCCACAACAGTGGAGCCGGTGAACGAGAGCATGTCCACGTCAGGGTGGCGGAGCAGCTCGGCGCCGACTGTTGAGCCACGACCAGTAAGGACGTTGATGACGCCATCCGGGACGCCAGCCTCGGTGGCAACTTCAGCGAACAGCAGCGAAGTCAGCGGGGTGATCTCGGCCGGCTTGAGAACGATGGTGTTGCCGGCGGCGATGGCGGGCAGAATCTTCCACGCGGCCATTTGCAGCGGGTAGTTCCACGGGGATATCGAACCAATCACACCGATCGCTTCGCGGCGGATCGAGGAGGTGTGGTCCGGGGAATATTCGCCTGTGGCCTTGCCTTCCAGGTTCCTGGCGGCACCGGCGAAGAAGGCGATGTTGTCTATGGTCCCGGGGACGTCGAACTCGCGGGTGAGCCTGATGGGTTTGCCCGCCTGGCGGGACTCCAACTGGGCGAACTCTTCGGCGCGTTCTTCCATGAGTGCGGCGAACTTGGTCAGCACGGCCGAACGTTCGGCGGGCGTCGCACGGGACCACGCCGGGAACGCGTCTTTGGCGGCCTGGACTGCGGCATTGACGTCGTCGCTGCCGGCAAGGGTGATGGTCCGGATGGTTTGGCCATTGGATGGGTCCTTGACGTCCACGGTTTCGCCGGTGGTGCCTTCGACGAGCTTGCCATTGATGAACTGACTCACATCTCCTGCTTTCTAAGATTTTTGGGTGCGCGAGATGACAGTTAGTGGCAATGGTTTGGGCAAAGACTGCCATCAAATGCCATCTCGCGGGGAGGGAAATTAGGCGCCGGGGGCCCAGATGTCGCCCACGGTGTATCCCGTGGGGAAGGGGTCGGTGGGGTCCAGCACCCATCTACTGGTTCCGGTGACCCAGCCGCGGCCGGTAATGGTGGGCAGGACCGCCTCCCGACGGCCGACCGTCGTCGCGCCTGTCAGGCGGCCGATGAATTCGCTGCCGATGATGCTGTGGTGCGAAAAGTCCTCACCGACGGCCAGTTGGCCCCGGGCATGCAATGCTGCCATGCGTGCCGATGTCCCGGTGCCGCAGGGGGAGCGGTCCAGTGCGCCGGTCCAGGTGGAAGGGTCGCTGGGTACGAGCTTGCCATTGGACAGCACCACTGTGTTGCGGTCCTGCCGTCCGGCCACGCGGTCGCCGGTGTGCAGCATGACGAGGTTGACTCCGGCGATTGCAGGATTCTCCGGGTGGATGGGGTGGATCTGTTCCAGCGCGGCCATCTTGATCAGTGCCCCTGCCCGGGCGAGTTCCTTGCCGTTGTCCGGATGCAGTTCCAGCCCGAGATCCGCCACACGGGCCTGGGCGAAGAATTGCCCGCCGAACACGACGTCGACCGGTACGGTGCCGTACTCGGGCACGTGCAGCGGGTGGTCGAGTTCGACGACGAACGCGGGGACGTTCACGACAGTCACCGAAAGCACCTTGCCACCTTCTACCCGCGCGACGGCGGTGACGACGCCGACAGCGGTGTCGATGGTGACCACGGTTTCGGGTCCGCGGACCGGTACTATGCCTTGTTCCAGCACTGCGGTGACCGCGCAAATGGTGTTCGAGCCGGACATCGGAGTGAACCCTCCCTGTTCCAGGACAACGATGCCGAAATCGGACCCTTCGTTCACCGGAGGCAGGAGGATCACCGAACACAGGCCCGGGTAGCCGCGCGGCTCATGCAACATGAGCCGGCGCAGCCAATCCAGGTTCTCCTTGCAGTACTGCAGACGCTCCACCATGGTCCCGCCTTTGACGAGGCTGGCAGCGGAGGTCAAGATCCGCCCCGGTTCGCCCTCCGCGTGTACTTCGATGGCGTCGAGGACGAGCTTTCCGGATAGACCGGTGCTGGTGGAGCGCTGCATCATGCTGCTACGACCGGGAGGACTCCGGCGTCCTGGAGGATGCGGGCGAAGCGCTCGCGTTCTTCAGCGGGGAGGGGCTGGATGGGCAGACGGGCCGGGCCAACGGGCTCACCGATAAGTTCCAAGCCAGCCTTGATGCCAGCGACGTAGTTGACGGACTCAAGGAAATCGCTGATGGCCCACAGGTGCTTCCAGAGTTCCCGGGCACGGACCAGGTCTTTGTCTTCGGCCAGCGCGTTCCAGAATTCGACCGCGAGCTCCGGGACCACGCCTGCGGTTCCCCAGACCGAGGCTTCCGCTCCGGAGGCGATCCCAAAGAACGTCAGGGTGTCCCAGCCGTTGAAGGCCTTGATGCGGTCCGAGTGGTTGGCGAGGAGTTCGGCCAGGCCCACGGCGTCGTCAGAGGTGTTCTTGATGTAGTCCACGCCCTCGATGTCGCCCAGTTCGGCGAGTTCGGCTGCCGTGAGCTGGATGCCGGTGGCGCCCGGTACGTTGTAGTACACAATCGGCAGGGAGATGGAACCTGCAACTGCCGAGAGGAAGGACTTGAGAGTGCTCAGGTCCAGGGGATCGTAGAACGGCGGAACCAGCATGATCGCATCAGCGCCCACGTTCTCGGCGTGCTGGGCAAGATCGATGGCGCCCTGGGTGGAGAGCGCACCGATACCGGCCACAACGGGAATGCGTCCGTCCGCGCCCTTGACGTAAAGCTCGATCACGCGACGGTATTCGTCGGCGGACAAGGTAGTGAATTCGCCGGTGGTGCCTGTGGGTACGATGCCGTGAATGCCCGCCGAGACCAAGCGCTCCACCTGGCGCTGCAGTGCCGGCTCGTCGATCGCGGAGCCATCCTGGGTGAACGGGGTGGTGACGGCTGCGAGGATGCCGCGGAGGTCCTTCTTGAGGTGGGACATGTGGTGGTTCCTTTCGGGAAGAATAGTGGTCCGCATCAATGCGGAAGGGTTTTAGAGGGCCGGGACCGGTTGGCGTTGGACGCCACGGAAACGGTCGGCCCTGAACGGTTGAAGTGTCTCGGCCGTCCGGCCATGCAGGATCAGATCGCTAAGGGCGGCTGCGGTGCCCGGTGCGAGGGTGATGCCCATCATCCCGTGGCCCGTGGAGACAAAAGTGTTCTCCAGGTGTCCCAGATGTCCAATGACAGGGAGTCCGTCCGGTGTCATCGGCCGCATTCCGGCCATCGGCGTCGGCTTGGTGGCCGGTGCTTCCCAGTTGCGGAAGTATTTCGCTGGAGCTCGCAGGATCGCATCGACCCGGACTTGGTTGATTTTCTCGTCAAGTCCGCCGAACTCCATGGTGCCGGCGATGCGGAGCCGTTCGTTGAATGGTGTCACCGCAACCTTGGCATCCCAGAGGTTGATCGCGCTGCGCAGGCCCAGTGCTGGTACTTCAACGCTGTATCCCTTACCGGGGCGTACCGGCAGGGCAACGCCGAACTGCTTGGACAGGTTTCCACTCCAAGCGCCTGCGGCGAGGACAAACTTGTCGGCCGCGTAGCGGTTTCCGCCGCTTTCCACGGACGTGACCCTGTCTCCGGAGCCCTGCACTGAATCGATGGGGGAGTTCTCGATAACCTTCACGCCCATGGCCACAAGCCGGCGGTGCAGGGCGGTTGCCATGGCCCCCGGATCCACATGGCGCTCCTGTGGGAAGTAGATGCCACCCAGTACGCCGTCGGTGAGAAGCGGTTCCTGCTCGTGAACGGCATCCCGGTCCAGCACCTTTGGCTGCCGGCCGTACTGGGACGCCAAATCGAGGTTGTCGATGTGGTGGTCGAAGTTGTCCTGCTCCATGAACGCCATGAGCAGCCCGTCGGTATGCATCTCGAAGTCCATGCCATCGGCGCGGTACTCGTCGAAGATCTGGAGGGTGTCTGCGGCGAGGCGCAGATGACCTTCAAATCCTGCGCGTTGGTCGCGAGCGTTGGACTTACGCCACATACCCAGCATGAACCGGACGAAAGCCGGATCGAGGGAAGGCTTGATGTAGAGCGGGCTGTCCGGGCGGAGCATCCACTTCATGGATTTGAGGACGACGCCGGGTCCCGGCACGGGTGCCGATTCTGCCGGGCAGATCCATCCCGCGTTGACCTTCGATGCACCGAGGCCGGTAGCCCGGGCATCGATGACGGTGACGCTCTCGCCCTCGCGGGCCAGGTGGTAGGCCTGGGTGAGGCCGATAACCCCGCCACCAATGACTACGGTGTGCACTGTATTTCCTTTCTCGCTGCGTTCTCCGGCTTAGAACCGGACCGCGTCGACGAACTTCTTGAGGTCTTGGTTGTCGCAATCATCGAAGGCTGCTTCCGGTGTGGCGTTGACGGCGATTTCTCCGTCGTGGAAAAACACCACGCGGTCAGCTGCTTTGGAAGCGAAGGCCATGTCATGGGTAACCAAGGCGACTGCGATGCCGTCCTCCTCCTTCAGTCGGCGGAGGACATCCAGGACCTCGGCCGCCACGGGTGGATCGAGGGCTGAGGTGATTTCGTCGCAGAGCAGGAGCTTGGGCTTCATCATCAGTGCACGGGCAATGGCGACACGTTGCCGTTCGCCACCGGACAACTGGGTGGGACGGCTGAGGATGTGGTGCTTCATGCCGACTTCGTCCAATGCTGCTTCGGCGCGGTCGCGCGATTCCGAGCCGGCGGCGCCGCGGACCTTGCGGGGAGCAAGCACCAGGTTGTCCAGGACGTTCATGTGCGGCCAGAGGGTGTAGGTCTGGAACACCATGCCCACCTCGGAGCGTACCTTGGTCCATTCCTTGGTGCGCTTCTGTTCTGCGAATACGGTGCGGCCGTCCACCAGGATTTCGCCCTCATCAGGGTCCGTAAGTCCGGCAAGGGCCCGGAGCAGCGTGGACTTGCCTGAGCCGGACTTGCCGATGATGACCGTGATATCGCCCTTGTTCATCTGGAAATCGACGTTCTTCAGGATCTGGCGGATACCGAAACTCTTCTGTAGGCCGCGGGCTTCCACCAAAACCTGTCCATTACCTGCGGTGCCCTGCGTGTGCTCGGGAGTGGCCACCTGGATGCCCTTCTGTTCGCTCACATCATTGTCCTTCTGCGCGGTGGTGGTGGGAAGCTGTGGGCTGAGTGCGTGGCTCATCGCGACACCGCCACGCGCGAACCCGGCATCATACGGGCAACAATTCCGGCTTTCGGTTTTGCCCCCATGCCTGCGTTGTTCTGCATCCGGCGTTCCAATGCGCTCGTGGCCAGGGAAACCGGGAAGGCGATGGCGAAATAGACTATCGCCGCAAGTGTGAACACTTCCAATGACCGGTAGGTCTGCGAGGAAATGGTGTTGGCTACGAACATCAGGTCAGCCACAGCGATGGTGGACACCAGTGCGGTGTCCTTGAACAGCGAGATGTTCAGGGAGAGGATGACCGGTAGCTGTTGGCGAAGCGCCTGTGGAACGATGATGTAGCGGAGTTGCTGAAAGCGGCTGAGCTGGAGCATCCGGCCGGCTTCGACCTGTTCCACGGGTACGGCTTGGAAGCCACTGCGGTAGGCCTCTGCCATGAAAGCTGTGAGGTTGCAGGTCAGGGCGATGATCGCCGAGACGTAGCCGGGGAGGGTGACACCGGTCAGTGCCGGCATCGCGTAGAAGATCCAGAACAGCTGGACCAGCAGCGGGGTGCACCGGAAGACCTCGATGTAGGCCTGTGCTGCCCAGCGGACGACCTCGATTTTGGACATGCGGCCCACGGCCACGGGAACCGCGAGGATCATGCTGATGACGATGGTGATGACAGTTATCTGGAGAGTGATTCCCAGGCCCTGCATCATTGCTGGAAGTGCCCGGGCTACTACGTCCCAGTCGAAGTTGTAGTTCATGGCTTGGCTCCTTGCCAGGTTACTTCTTTTGGAGGTCGCCGAGGCTGTCAACCTCGAAGTAGTTGACCTTGGCGTAGGCCTGGGCGAGTGTGCCGCTCTTCTGGGCCCGTTCGATGGCGATGTTCACGATCTGCATGGAGCGGGCATCGATGCTTGCGGGGACACCGTAGGCGGCGGTGCCTGAGTAGATCTCCGGTTCCGGAACCACAATCTTCAAGGACTTGTCCGCTTGTGCCTGGGACTCAGCAGTGGGAAGGTCCGTGAATTCAGCAACTGCGCGGTCGGCCTGGATCGCTGAGATGGCGTTGGAGTAGGAGTCCATCGGCATGATGTTCTGCGTCAGGCCCTTGAGCGTCGCTTCCGGAGCAGCGCCCTGTGCCGTGGCGATCTGGCCACCACTCTGGATGATCTGTTCCGAGGTGGAGTAGGGCGAGGTTGCCTTGACCAGGAAGACTCCGGGGTATTCGTACACGGGGTTCGTGAAGGAAATCGCGAGTGACCTTTCCACGGTGTAGTCCAGGTTTGCCGCGAAGTCGTAGCGGTTGGCCTGCAGGCCAGCCACGATGTTCTTCCATTCAGCGGCCACCGGGACCAGCTTCACTCCGAGCTGTTTGGCCAGCTCCTCGAGGGGGATCATGTTGGGTCCGCCCAGGGTGCCGTCGGGCTGTTGGGTGGTCATCGGCGGAGCGATGGCGACGCCCACACGGAGCTCACCGCGCTTCTTGATGTCCTCGATGAACGAGCCTTGGCTCGAGCTTGCTGAGGCAGATGCGGTGTTTCCTCGCAGGCCGCTGCCGAAAAAGCCGGCGGCAAGGGAGAGTGCGACGATGGCGAGAACTGCCAGGGTGATCTTGCTTGTCTTGGTCATGGTTTAACCCTCTTGACGGGAACGGGTGACCGGGCTGGCCGCGGTTACCGCTGGCTGCCAGCTCGTGGGGAATCTTCGTGGGCTTTGCCGTGATCGGCGGGGCCGAAGGGGTAGGCCCGCTACGTGGCCCTTGATTGTTTGTTTGGTTGTCAAACAATCTGTTTGTTAGTTAAAAGCTAGCGTGTGATTGCTGCCACGTCCAGCCCTTTTTCAAAGAAGTCTCGGCTGAGTGAAAAGAAGCCGATTTTTAATGGCAAAAAGGGCAGAAAAAAGGCCGGGTCCGCCATGGGGGCGACCCGGCCTTCGGGAGGTTTGTCTAGTCGAGGGCGTATATCTGCCCTGTCTGGATGCCTTCTACGGACTTGACGTAGGCGCGGCCGACCGTCTCCGCAGGAACCTGCTGGAAGCCAGGGAAGAACTCGTGGTAGCCGGTTGCTTCAGCAAGGACGGTAGGGCTGACGGCATTGATGCGGATGCGTCGTGGTAGCTCTGCGGCTGCGGCCATCACGAAGGATTCCAAGGCGCCATTTGCCAAGGAGGCTGCGGCCCCGGTCAGGATGGGCTCGCGAGCCAGTACCCCGGTGGTCAGGGTGACTGATCCGCCGTCGGACAGGTAGTCCACGCCCAACTGGGCCAGGTTCACCTGCCCAATCACCTTGTCCTCAAAACCGGATCGGAAGTCCTCAGCTGTCAGTTCAGCTAATGGTTTGAACGGAACCGAGCCAGTGCACGAGATGACGGCATCCACGGTTCCCACCTCCTTGAACATTCGGAGAATTGATTGGGGATCGGTAAGATCGACGCTCACCTCACCCGAGCGGGATGCCTCGATGACTTCATGCCTGCCCTTGAGCGCGGCCACGGCCGCGGAGCCGAGCAGGCCGTTGGCGCCAACGATCAATACCTTCATGTGCCCTACTTCTCCTTTTCGGATGTGCTGTCCAGAAGTGCGATAAGTTCCTGCGCACTGTCAATGGTGTGTTCTTTGAAGGCCTTGCGGATGATCTTCATATCCTTCGTCCGGATCGCCTCGACAAGCTTCACGTGTACACGGTGGGCGCGTACAGGGTCAGCACGCGTGGCCTGATCCTGCGCCAGGATGATCGTGACGTGGGCCTCGGTGACGGGCCAAAGGCGCAAAAGTAAAGCGTTCTCCGACGCCGCCCACAGTTTTCGGTGGAAAGCCACGTGGCTCTCGTGCCGGACAACGGGATCCGGGTCCATTTCAACGCGGCTGTACTCGGCCCAGCTTTCCTCAACCATCCGCATCCGCCGGCCGGAATCGTCTTTGATGATCGCTTCAACGGCGAGCATGTCCAGCGCCATACGGGTGTTGGCCAGATCCATGATGGCCGCGGCATCCAGCGTGGCGACCCGAAGGCCGCGGTACGGCTCCTGAACCAGGAGTCCCTCCTGGGCCATCTGATTGAGGGCTTCACGAACCGTTGGGCGGCTGACGTTAAGCCACTCGGAGAGCTGTACTTCGGTCAGCTTTTGACCGGGCTTGATGGAGCCCACCACCACCGCGCGCCGGATCTCATTAACGACGCCGTCACGTCGGGACACGGATGCTACTGGTGAGACCCGCACGGGAAGCGCTGTTGGCTCGGTTGACAGGTAAGTTTCCGCCATGGGGTTCCCCAATTACTAGTTCGCTGATCCGCTAAATGCAGATTGTCAGACAAGCCTAGCCTGTTCTTATCCGGGAGTAAATGAATCGGATCAATGTTCCTGACTCGGAATCCAGGCGGACGGCGTGCCGGCAAAAGTCGGCATCACGTTACCTTGGCCCACAAAGCGAGACGCAGCCTCATGCCCTACTGAAGTGACGGGAAGCCACCAGCCGCTTTCAGGGCAGTGCTCGCCTGTACGAACCGGGGCAGAGGTTTCCGGCCGGAGATTGGGGGTGGGGCGAAGCTTCTTCATGGAGGGCTCCTGGGTAGGTGGGGTTGATGCCAAAACCCTAGAGCCGCACATCCGCGACGAGACTCTGGACATGTGTCGAACAGGGGTGAGGACGTTTGCCAAATGTCAGGGGTCGAGCGGACAGCGGCCCAAGCTACGGTGGCTATCAAGCCGAGATCGGCACCACCCTCACCGCCACTCGAAAGCGAGAAGACGCGTGTCACACAATCAGGAACTTCCCATACTGTCCCACTGGATCGGCGGCGCTGAGTCGCCTTCGGCGGGCGAACGCACCTCTCCGGTCTTTGACCCCGCCCGCGGCATTGAGACCAAGCGCGTGGCGCTGGCCAACGGTGCCGACATTGAGGCGGCGATCTCCTCGGCGCAGAAAGCATTCCCGGCGTGGCGTGACTTGTCCATTACCAAGCGCCAGCAGATCATCTTCCGCTTCCGGGAGTTGCTGAATGAGCGCAAGGGGGAACTCGCCGAAATAATCACCTCCGAGCATGGCAAGGTGGTCTCCGACGCCCTCGGCGAAATCACCCGCGGCTTGGAGGTCGTGGAACTGGCCACCGGCTTCCCGCACCTGATCAAGGGTGAGCACTCAGAGAACGTCTCCTCCGGCGTCGACGTCTACTCCACCAAGGGGCCCCTGGGCGTGGTGGGCATCATCAGCCCGTTCAACTTCCCGGCCATGGTCCCGCTGTGGTTCCTGCCCATCGCGATCGCCGCGGGCAACGCTGTCGTGCTTAAGCCTTCCGAGAAGGACCCGACGGCGGCGAACTGGCTCGCGGCGCTGTTCTCCGAAGCGGGCTTGCCGGACGGGGTTTTCAACGTCCTGCACGGTGACAAGGAAGCCGTGGACGGCCTCTTGGAACACCCGGACGTGAAGGCCATTTCCTTCGTCGGTTCTACCCCGATCGCCCAGTACATTTACGAAACCGCTGCGAAGAACGGCAAGCGGGTCCAGGCCCTGGGCGGGGCGAAGAACCACATGCTGGTGCTGCCCGATGCCGACCTGGACCTCACCGCCGACGCCGCGATCAACGCCGGTTTCGGTTCCGCCGGTGAACGCTGCATGGCCATCAGCGTAGTGGTCGCTGTTGAGCCCGTGGCTGACGAGCTGATCGAGAAGATCACCTCCCGCATGGCCACGTTGCGGATTGGCGATGGCCGTCGCAACTGCGACATGGGCCCTCTGGTCACCCGTCAGCACCGCGACAAGGTGGCCTCCTACATCGACGTCGCCATCGAAGATGGCGCCAAAGTCGTCGTCGACGGCCGCGGCATCAACGTGGACGGCGACGAGAACGGCTTCTGGCTCGGTCCCACCCTGATCGACGACGTCCCCGTCACCTCCCGCGTCTACACCGAGGAAATCTTCGGCCCCGTCCTGGCCGTAGTCCGCGTCCGCAGCTACGAGGAAGGCCTGGACCTGATCAACAACGGCGCCTTCGGCAACGGCACAGCCATCTTCACCAACGACGGTGGCGCAGCCCGCCGCTTCCAGAACGAGGTAGAAGTGGGCATGGTAGGCATCAACGTCCCCATCCCCGTACCCGTGGCCTACTACTCCTTCGGCGGCTTCAAGGACTCCATCTTCGGCAGCTCCAAAGCCTACGGATTGCAGGGTTTTCAGTTCTATACCCGTGAAAAAGCCATCACCTCCCGCTGGCTGGACCCCAGCCACGGCGGCATCAACCTGGGCTTCCCGCAGAACTAGCGGCCAACCCTCATGGCGTCAGGGCCCGGCACTGGTCTCTGACAGCGTAATCCTCCGGCGTCCCGCGGCGCCGGAGGATTACGCATTTACTCACTGGTCCAGGAACTGCACTGCGGCGAACAGTTCCAGCCTGTCCCGCATGCCGTCAAGATTCAGGCCCAGGATCCTACCCGCTGCATCGATCCTGTTCCTTAGCGTATGTCGGTGGACACCCAAGCGTCGCGCGGTCTTGTCCCATACGCAGTTGTTGGCAAACCATTCACGCACCGTGTGCAGCAGTTCGGTCTGTTCGGAGCGGTCGTATTCGATGAGGGGCTGCAACAGCCCGCGTGCCACCGGACCTGCGCTCTCCTCGCGCAGGAGGCCCAGCATCCCGCCTTCGGAGAGTTCGGAAAATTCGACGGCGTCCCTGCCCAGTTCCGTGGCCCGCCGCAGCGCCCGCGTGGCTTCTTCGAGCGCGGCCGTGAGTCCATCCATGGTGGTTTCGGCCGACATCCCGCACGGGCCGTGTCGTTTGAGCAGTTCAAGGACTTTCTCCTGATGCGGCCGGCCTGCCAGGACCACCAACAGTTCCCCCCGGAGTGCATAAAACACTGCCCCACGGTAGTCGTCGGCCAAAAGTTCCAAGGCTTCCAGCAGGTTGGGCGCCGGGTTCTCCTGACGGGAGGCCGTCACCAGCAAGGGCTCGCGGGGGAGTTGGCCCCACACTTGCAGTGCCGTTTTGCTTGCGACGTCGGTGCTGCCCGCCAGCAATTGCTCGAACACGCCGGCGCGGAGGTGCCTGCGGGCGGTATCGAGGGTGCGGGCTTGCTCCAAGGCGAGGCTGGCCAAGCCGATGACAGTGTTGACGATGTCCGCCCTTGCCGGGTCCAAGGGCTCAATGGCGCCCAATACCAACGCGCCGCGCAGGCTGCCTTTCCGACCCAGTGTCTGCAGCGTCACTGACTGGCCACCGATGTCCAGGTTGGAGGCCGACCGTGTGCCCAGATCCAGTGCTTTTCGGACTTTCGCGGTTACTTCACCGGCGATCTCCGAGGGGATGGGCCGATTCCGCGGCATGCGGACGTAATTTCCTGCCGCGTCGTAGAGCGCCACCCAGCTATGCAGTTGACGTTCCAGCTCGCCCAGAATCGAGGTCAATCCATCGGGCCGCAGCGCCGCACGCGAGATCGCCCGCTGCGCCTGCAGCGACCATTCGGCGCGGGCATGGTCCTCCTTCGCCAGATAGTCTGCTACCGAGCGGATGATCGCGATGAACGGGGTCCGGTCCGGAACCTCCAGCAGGGGCAGCCCGTGCTTGCGGCACGCTTCTTCCAGTCCGGGCGGCAGCACCCCGTGGATGACCTGGGTAGCGAAGCCAAGACCCGAGATTCCGTGGTCCACCAGCCGACGTACGTAGTCCTCATACATCTTGCCGTTGGGCACCCCGGGTGACTGCCCCGCAGAGGCGCGCTCCGCCGTCGTGCTTGAATCCACCGGGAACTGCGTGCCGTCGGTGAGCAGGAACTGTCCCGCGTCCAGGAAGGGAGTGGGGTCCTCCAGGTCCGAACTGTGCACCCAGCTGATGGGTTCGTCCAAGGCAGGCGAAGCGGGGTCCGGAACCACAAGCCGGAGTTTCAGTGTGCGGCTGCGGAGCAGGATATTCAGGCTTGGTGGCATGGCCGGGTCCTTGTATGTAAAAACGTCTATTTCGGTTGTGGTGATTGTACAAAGGTATAGCCTTCCGCAGCAGTACTAAAAAGCAAGATGGAGGAGAGCCCCCACCGCCTTTTATTGAGAGGAACCGTCATGGTCGCCAGCCACCCGGACACGCTTACCGCAGAACTCACCGTAGACACCGCTCCCGACGTCGAAGATGCAACAGCCATCACTAATGCCGAAGCCGTGGACCTCGACCGCTCGAACGTGTTCCATTCCTGGTCCGCGCAGAAGTCGTTGAACCCGTTGGCAATCGCGGGCGGGTCCGGCAGTACTGTCTGGGACCACGACGGCAACACTTACCTGGACTTCTCCAGCCAGCTGGTTAACACCAACATCGGCCACCAGCACCCCAAGCTCATTGCCGCGATCGCCCAGCAGGCCACGACGCTGGCAACTCTGGCACCGTCGCATGCCAGCCACGTCAGGGGACAAGCGGCCGCGAAGATCCTCTCGCACGCCCCGGCAAACATGGAGAAGGTGTTCTTCACCAATGGCGGGGCCGACGCCAACGAGAACGCCATCCGTATGGCCCGTCTTCACACCGGCCGGGACAAGGTCATCTCCCGCTACCGCTCCTACCACGGCAACACCGGTGCGGCCATCGTCGCCACCGGTGACTGGCGCCGCATTCCCAACGAATACTCCCGCGGACACGTCCACGTCTTCGGCCCTTACCTCTACCGCTCCGAGTTCTGGGCCGAAACCCCGGAGCAGGAAACCGAACGCGCCTTGCAGCACCTGCGCCGCACCATCCAGTGCGAAGGGCCGCAGTCCATCGCGGCGATCCTGCTGGAAACCGTCCCCGGAACCGCCGGCATCCTGGTCCCTACCGCCGAATACCTCCAAGGCGTGCGAGCCTTGTGCGACGAATACGGCATTGTGATGATCCTTGACGAGGTCATGGCGGGCTTTGGCCGGACCGGCGACTGGTTCGCTCTGGACGCTTTCGACGTCACCCCGGACCTCATCACCTTCGCCAAAGGTGTGAACTCCGGCTACGTGCCTGTCGGCGGCGTCATCATCTCCGGCGAGATCGCGGCTACCTTCGACGAACGGGTCTTCCCCGGCGGCCTGACATACTCCGGCCACCCCCTCGCGGCCGCGTCAGTGGTCGCCTCCATCGAAGCGTTCGAAGAAGAAGACATCATCGGCAACGCCGCCAGGATCGGCCGCGACCACCTCGAACCCGGCCTCCGTGCCTTGGCCGACAAGCACGACGTCATCGGCGAAGTGCGTGGCCGCGGAGTGTTCTGGGCCCTCGAACTCGTCCAGGACCGTCAGTCGCGCACGCCCGTCACCGCCGAGTACATGGGCCGGGTCAAAGCCGAGCTCCTCCGGCTAGGACTCCTCCCGTTCATTGCCGACAACCGCATCCACGTGGTGCCTCCAGCCGTCGTTACGCCTGAAGAAGTGGCGACGGCACTTGCCATCTACGACCAAGCGCTTACCGCTGTTGAGCGGTAGCGCGCCACACGTGCGGTGCGCTGAGACGATTCGGGCGAGCGGGGGAGTGCCCCGTACACGCGATGTCCCACTTCCAAGGACGTACGGCTGTGACACGCAAGCAGTCATAGGTGAGTGATGTGATCGGCTCCCAATATGCTCGGTTCATGATCGGGAGCGTTGATGAAGTGGTCGTTGACAGTCAGAACCCTGCTGCGCTTGCGCGGTTTTGGTCGTCGATTCTTGGTGGTACACCCGTACACCGAAGTGATGACTGGTCGTATATCGACCCGCCGGGCTGGACGCGGCTAGCCTTCCAACGGGTACCTGAGGTGAAGCAGCTCAAGAACCGGCTGCACATTGATGTCCTTGTGAAGGACGTGGCGCAAGCTTCCGATGAGGCTGCTGCCCTTGGCGCTGTCAGGGTTGGCGCGATTCATGTGGATGGTCCCGGGACCTTCCAGGTGCTCCTGGACCCAGAGGGCAACGAGTGGTGCGTGGTCCGCCCAAACACCTAGAACCCATTTGCGCCCCGCCTGTCGTGCGGGGGAATGGGGCGGCACCGACTAGGCGCTGACACCTTCTTCATTCGTCGGTGGGGCCTGAGGTGGGGGCCGGGTTGGATTCAAGGGCCGGGCCGTGGGTTCGGGTGGCACGCGCGGTGGCCGCGCGGGCGACGTGGCTGCGTGCGTGCTCGACTGCCGGGGCCAGTTCGGTGAAGAGGTGTTTGTGGTGGCGCAGGGATTCCAGGACTCCTACCCGGGTGAGGAGGCGAAGGTGGCGGTCCTGGATGCCTTTGATGAGGACGGTGATCCCTCGCCGTTCAAGGGCATTAACGATCTCGGTGATGACCCTGGCACCGGTCGCGTCCAGGGTCTGTAGCTGTGACATGCGGATGATTACGACGTCGACGTTCTGGATCGCGCTGACCCGGTCCAGGACGCGTTCGGCGGCGGCAAAGAAGAGGGCACCGTCGAGCCTGAAGATAGCGATGTGCTCGTCCCCGTCGTGGACCGGGCCGGGGATTTCCTCCCGGTGGACGCCGCTGGAACGGACCAAGGAGCGCAGGGCAAAGAAGGAGGCGACGGCGATGCCGATCTCCACGGCCTCGATCAGGTCAAAGGACACGGTAATGAGCGCGGTGACGAAAAACACGACTGTGTCCGCCCTGGTCGATCCGATCACGGCGCGCAGTGCGGCGGGCGAGACCATGCGGGTCGCGGTGACCATCAGCACCCCTGCAAGGGCGGCAAGCGGAATGCGGGAAACCGGGCCGGTGGCCAGGTACACCACGGCCAACAGGAGGAGGGCATGGGTGATGGCGGCCAGGCGTGTCCTGCCGCCCGAGCGGATGTTCACCGCGGTGCGGGCGATGGCTCCGGTGGCTGGCATGCCACCGAAGAAGCCGGACGCCACGGAGGCCAGGCCCTGGCCCAAAAGTTCACGGTCCGCGTCGTAGGGGCCCGTATCGGAGATCGAGGCGGCAACCCGTGCCGAGAGCAGGGACTCGATCGCTGCGAGGGCCGCAATCGTCGCCGCCGGTCCGGCCAAGTTTGCCAGTGTCGTCCAGTCCAGGGAAGGAATGACGGGGGAAGGCAGGCTCTGGGGCAGGGCGCCGATCCTGGCCACCGGAAGATCCAGGACTTGCGCCGTGACGCTGGCCACAATGATCGCGATAAGTGAGGCGGGAATCCGGGGATGGATCCGCGGCGCCGTAACCATGATCAGCACCACCAGTGCAACCAGCGCGGCCGGAGCCAGCGCAGAGGCGGCAGAAACGGTAGCCAGCGCCTGGACGGCCGAGACGGCGGCATTGCCGCTGGACCCGGAACTGGACCCGAACGCTGCGGGAACCTGCTGGAGAAAGATAATCGCGGCGATACCGACCGTGAACCCCTCAATCACCGGCCAAGGCAGCAACGTAACCACCCGGCCCAGCTTGAGCAGCCCCGCAGCAAGCACGATCACCCCGGCCATGACGGAGACCGCCGCCAAGGCGCCGAGCCCATGAGTGGCGATGACCGGGCCAAGGACCACGACCATGGCGCCCGTGGGTCCAGAGACTTGGATATTGGAGCCTCCGAATACCGCCGCGATCACGCCCGCAACGACGGCGGTGATCAGGCCGCTCGCCGCGCCCGCGCCCGAGCTGACCCCGAATGCCAACGCCAACGGCAGGGCTACGATGCCCACGGTGACACCGGCAACCAGATCCCCCTTCCAGGTGCGCGGGAGTTCGGCATAGTCTTGCCGGCCAGGCAGCAATGCCAAGCCTGCGGCGAAAACCTTCACCGCGTGCTGGCTTCAGCAGCGGACCCGCGGGACACTTCCTGGGACGACTCGAGCTGATCCCGCGTCGTGCGCAGCATGTCGTTCAGCAAAAGCCTCGCCACCGAAAGCAGCTCGGCGACCTGCGGATACGCCAGCGAATAGAACATTTGCAACGCCCGGCGCTCACCTGTGACCAGATGGTAGCGGCGCAACACCATCAAGTGCTGGGACAGGTGCGAGGCCTCCAGTCCTGTTGCAGCCAGCATCTCCGTTACCGACACTTCAGGGGCAGCCGACAACAACTCCAGCACCCGGATCCGGACCGGATGGGCCAGACCCTTGAACAGATTGGCCTTCACCTCATACAAGGGCGCCCGAAAATCCGAAAAGGCTTCCACCATTGACTCCTTGTTCGCCGCATCTGTATTTGACTATTTTATGGATCCATCATTCAGGATTGCAAGCGGGCGAATCGGATTATTGACGAGAACCTGGCACCAGGACCCGCGCAGGCTAGTCGCTCTCCGGAGTGTGTGCGGGTGGGATGACGATGGTGGGGCAGGGCAGATGAGTTAGGACGCCATGGACAGTCGAACCAAGCAACAGGCGGGAGAATCCTCCACGTCCGCGGCTTCCCACAACGAGCAGTCGTGCATTGGCAGCTGCGTCCACCAGGGCCCGCACTGGTTCCTTGTGAGGTTCCGAAACCCTGTTGATGGCCAGGTCGGGATAGGAGTTGCTCAGTCCGGCCACCGTTTCAGATAGCACAATGCGCTCCTGTTCGCTGATCAACTGCCTGAGTTCCGCGGGCGCCAAACCGGCATCCGCGACCGGATCAGGTGCGTTGTAAGCATGGAGCACAGTGAGTTCCTGGCCTTCGCGATCCGCCTCTGCGGCAGCGAAGGCAACGGCCCTGAGGGAGTGTTCCGAACCGTCCACGCCAACCACGATTCCGTGCCTGTCCTCATAGTCGTTTGCAGTCCCGACGACGGCCACGGGCCCCGAGGAGGCGCCCGCTATCTGCAGAGCCCGGTCTGTCATGGAACCGCCAAGATGGGGGCTTCCCGAACCGATGACCATCAGGGAGGTCTTTCGGGCGTAATCACCAAGGGCCGCCGCCACACTTCCGGTGAGTAGTTCCGTGCTTGATTTGACGTCGAAACGCTGACCTATGCGGGCCGCCGCAGCCTGAAGCAGTTTTTCGCCGGTTTGAGCGAGGGACGCCCTCCAGGAGCCGGGTTCTACAAGCCAGCGATCATCCACGACATGAAGGATTACGAGAGGTGCATGCTGCTTTTCGGCGCGCCGGCCAGCCCAAACCAGTGCGGCCTCGCTTTGGGTAGAGTCCTTTACGCCGACGGCGATCGTGTGGTCATTGCTCATTGTTGTTGCCTGCTTTCGTCAAGTTGCAATCGACAGCCGTTCAGGCCATTTGCCTCGAGGATTCCAGAATCCGGAGGTGGCATGGAACCCTCGCAGGATCCGCGGCCAAAGGCAGCATGCCGGTCCTGGAGACCTCCTTGAGTTCCTCCAGTGCCTCGGTCGTTATGCCGGCAAGGCTAAGATCCACGGAGATATCGACGCCGGGCACGGCTGCGTTGACCCGGCGCACCACCGCGAAGATGACGGGGATGCTCTGGCTGGTGATGTGTCCGCGGACAATGATGCCTGCAGCCGGATAATCTGGCTCCAACTTGACCACCATCTGCAGTTTTCCGGTTCGTTGGGCCTGCCCCCGGTGAGCGTCGGATGGGTAACCCTGATGGAATCCGCGGTCACTCTTACGTGGTTTGTCCTGTCGAATCGCCATGGTCAGCCTGCCCGCACTTCTCCGACCACGGGCCAGACGACGCGTGTCTGCCATTTGCCGGGGTCCGGTTCCCTTTCCGGGTCACTCAGGTAGAACTCCCACATCGTGTCCGAGGGCGTCATTCCTTCAGCACTCATCCGCTCAAGGATCAAGGCGTATGTCCTTTCCAGCGTGTCATAGGGACCCTTGTGGACGGCCTCGAAAGCGTCTGCCCCCGGCAGCAAGCCACTGATGACGTCCCCGGCAGCGGAGAAGCCCGGGGTCACAGGAAACCCTGCCTCAACATCCACTGTGTCGGTAGGCATGCCGTGGTACAGGGCAAAAGGCGGGCCTGTGGGGCTGGCGTGCTGGGCCTGGGCAGCGGCCATGACAGCACCGAAGGCACGGCCGAAGAACTCTGTCAGGTTGGCCATTGCCACGCGTTCGCGGAGCACCGCGGTGGGCTGCTCGGATGTCTTAATCATTCTCGGTTGCGGATCGATGGTGCTCATGTCTCCAGATTTCCCTGACCGTGCTGCAAACGACAGGGCCGAAGGACTCTAAAACCTAAACAGTGGACGCCAGTCCTTGGGGTGACCCGTCGAAAAAGGCCACGCATCGGGAGGAAGATCCGGGGTCACAGCGCCCGGCCCAGGCTTCGAAGCAAAATTCGGGCGCCCACGGCCAGCAGGACCACTGCCAATGCAACCAGGACACCCACACTTGGCATGATGTCGGCCAACGTTCCATCATGCCTTTGGATGTCAGCGAGCGCCTCATAAGCCCAGCGATGCGGCGTTAAGCTGGATATCGTGTTTAGCGGTTCGGGGAAGAACTCGGGCGGCACCATGCACCCGCCCAACCCGGCCAGTACCAGGCCCGCACCGATACCCAGACCTGTCGCCGCGCCGTCGTGATCCAGCAGTGAACCGATCACCATCGCCGCCGCGGCGGCCACAGCGCTGAATGCCGCCAGCACGAGGGCAGTGAGCCATAGGTTGCCCCAATCGACGCCGAACAGGAGGGCTGTCCCAATAATGATGTAGATGCCCTGGACGACAGCGATCCCGAACCTGCCCAGCGCCAGGCCCGAGACCGCTTGGCGGGCCGACAACGGTGCTGCCAACGTGCGTGAAACAACGCCCAACCGCCGCGCCTGGATAAGCGCGACAGCTCCCGTCAGGGAACTGAGGAAAATGAACAGCAGCAGCTGCTGGGTAGCACCGAGGTCAAATTGCCCGAGTCCCCGGAATACCTGGGAAACGTCGCCGGTATCCACCAGATCGATGGTTGGGGCATGGACCTGCTCCTTTGACCGCTCCAGCGCGGCACGCGCTGCGTCGCCCGTCAGCCCTGCCTTCATCAAGGCTGACAGTTGGCTTTGCCTGGAACTGACGATTTGGACGGATGCCCTCACCTTTTGGAGGGCCGCTTGTCCGGAGGCTTGCGATGCGGTCAGTACCTCCATGTGTGCCTGGACACCGTCGTCGAATGCTTGTGCCGCTTGCTCGCTGATGAAGAGCCCGACGTCGGTCCTTCCTCTGCTGATTTCCTCGCGTATCGCTTGGGGAGAGCCCGAATAGACCTGCAAACGATCTGAGGTCAGCTGTTCAGCGAGGGCCTTTTCCAGGGTGGTTCCCGCTCCACCCGCTATTGCTACACGTGTCGATGCGGCGCTGGATCCGAACTGGGACCCCAACAACAGGATCAGGAGCAACGGGAAGATGAAGACAAAGAAGATGTTCGACCGATCCCTCAGGAAACGGCGAACTTCCAGGCCGGCTATGGCTGCAACGGGGCTCATGCCGCTGCCCCGCGGTCAGGCAGGAAACGGGAAGCCAGAGTGCAAACCACCGCGAATCCCCACATGACAGCCAGGGGTGCGCCGATTTCAGCTATGCCCCCACCACCTGCGGATATGCCCAGCCCCCGGATGAATGCACCCACCGGATTCAGGTCCATGATCGCGGCCATGAAGCCCGAGGACTGGATGGGGAAGAAGGCTCCACCGGCGATGCCCAGCACCATGGCAAGGATGGATTGGGCTACGTTCGCCTGTTCGGCCGTACGGACCAGCCGCGCAACGATGAACGTCAGGCTGGTAGCGGCTGCCGAAACCCCGGTTACCAGGAGCGCCACGATCAGTGGTGAACCGAAGTTCACGCCGAAGAGGAAACTGCCGCTGGTGAGCAAGACAGCGCTGGCCACCACACCAAGCAGAAACCCGACCACCGCCTTTGCCGTGACGACCGTCCATGACGGTGCGGTGGTTGACCTTATCCTTGCCAAAGTTCCCTGCTCCCTCTCGGTCAGGAGTCCCAGGACTCCAAAGCCCACAGTAAACAGAAGGAACAGCCCTGTTTGGCCGGCCACCAGGCTGGCACGCAATGAGAGCTGCTCCGCCGGGGCGAATCCTTCTGCCAAGGCGAGCTGCGGCGGTCCGGCCGCGGACGTCCTGCCTGTTTCGGCCGCCTGTTCAGGGGAAAGCCCGGCGATCCGGCCTGCGATCGCGGTAACGGAACCGGCACTGAACTGGTCCACTATGCCGGTGACCACTGAAATCAAGACGCTCGTCTCCAACGGGGAGCCATTGCCCTCGATGAGGCGGATGGTGGTTTCCTCACCTGACGTCACAGCCGTGGTGAAATCCTCCGGAATCATTATGCCCAGCGCGGCGCCGCCATTGCGCGTCTCCGGGCTGACTTCCTCGGCAGGCACACGGTGGATGGAAACGTCCATTGTCTCCAGGGAGTCGAGACTGTCCAGCAGAATGCTGCCGAGTTGTCCGTTGTCTTCGGACGCTGCAACGACCGTTGCGGGCTGTAGTTCAACGCTGTCGTTTCCCAGCCGGCCGAAGGTCAAACTAAGGACGCCCATGAGGGCCAAGGGAACCAGCAACGAGAATATGAGCACGGTTTTGTCCCGGAGCCGCTGACGGAAGTCGTTTCCGACCATGGTCACGAGGGCTCTCACGATCAGTCCCTCAGGGCCTTGCCGGTCAAGTGAAGGAAGACAGACTCAAGGTCGGGGCGGGTTAATTCCACCGAGGTCACTGCCATGCCGGCGGTGGCGGCGTTCGTGATGATTGAGGCCAGGAGGGCGGGACCGTCCGTGACGGTGAGGGTCAGCCCTGAAAGTCCCCCTCCGCTGACCTGTTGGACGCCCGGCACGGTTCTTAGGGACTCTGCGGCTGCGACCATCCTTCCGGTGCCGATCAGGTTGATCCGGTCCACGCCTCCAGTCAGGGTGATGAGTTCATCCCTGGTTCCTTCTGCCTGGACCTTGCCTTGGTCCAGGATGGCAATCCGGTCGCACAGCCGCTCAGCTTCCTCCATATAGTGCGTGGTGTAGAGGACTGCCGTTCCCTCCGTGGAGAGTTGCGCCACAGCTTCGAGGATCGAGTTCCGTGACTGCGGGTCCACACCCACGGTGGGTTCATCCAGGATCAACAAGAGGGGGCGGTGGAGCAGACCGACACCTATGTTCAGGCGTCGCTTCATTCCGCCGGAGTATTTCTTGGTCTGTTCGCGTGCCCGCTCGCCCAATCCAAGGAGGTCCAGGACTAGGGCCACCCTTGACTTCAGGTCTTTGCGGCGGAGGCCTTGTAGCCGTCCGAAGAAGTTCAGGTTCTCCTCAGCCGTCAGGTCCGGGTAGATTGCGAGCTCCTGGGGCACAAGCCCTATATGCCGTTTGGCTCCTAGGCTGGACGGGCCCATCCGGATGTCGGTCACGTCTACTGAGCCGGAGTCGGGGGTAAACAGCCCGGCCACCATGGAAATGATGGTCGTCTTGCCCGCGCCATTGGGGCCCAGTAGCCCGTATGTTTCGCCGGGCCGGATCTGGAAAGAGACGTCGTCGACGGCGGTCAGGTCACCGAACCGCTTGACGAGGTTGCGCGCCGTAAGAGCCGTTCCAGTGAGAGGGGGTGCGGGTTCCCGCTCCATTGATCCCGGCCGGACTTATTCCAAGCCGGCGCGGGTTGCGTCGTCGAGCCGGGTTTGCAGCGACATGGGAGCCGAAAGGTCAAACCGCCTGCCGGTGATGGACTGGGGAACTACCCGGTAGAGGAAGTCCTGGCCTACTCCTTGCCATGGGAAGAGAGAACGCCTGACTTCGTCCAAGGCGGGACCGCCCGACCCTGCCTCCCCGGCAACTCCTTTCACTACGACGCTCCAGGCCAAGCCGAATTCGGCGCTTACCGAGTCGGCTTCAAGCGCGACGACGGCGTCGTCTTCCATGGCCTGCTGCTTGGTCCCCATTCCGGTCCGAAAGACGATTGTCCGGTTGTCCACGGCGAAATTCACCGGAAAGATGTCAGGGTGGCCATCCACGATCACGGAGAGACGCCCAACATTCGTTTCACCTAGAAGCCTCCAGCAATCATCGGCTTCGAGTACTTCTGCCTCAGGCACTATGTTCTTGTCGGTCATGCGGCGATCCTACGGCGGCACGGTTGCGCCCAACAGGGCCCAAAGTCCTGCCGCGCGGTCCGTCCTGTCCCACCCCCCGCATACCGTTTTGCCGGCCAAGTCCAGGAACGGCACCAAGGAGAAGGAGCAGCAGTCCCAGTTCTGCGAGGCCTGCACCGAAGTAGACGGCTTGCAACGCGCTGAACGGTATCAGGGACATCTGCACGAAGATCCATACCAGGATGGAGTAGGCAGCGATGGTGGTTGCCGGACTGGCCAAGGAACTGCGCCTGAGGAGCAGGACGAAGGCAGCCGTATGGAGGCCGCCCACGACGCAAGCGAGCAGGATTCCGGGAACCAGGTATGTGCTGAAGGGAGAGCCCTCCAGGTACTCAGCCGGCAGTTGTATCTCGGCGGGCAGACCGACGCGTTCCGGACCCAGCCAGGATCCAAGCGCCAGGGCCGCACCACCGGCAATGGATGTCATGGCTACAAAGCCAAGAACGATCAGAAGCAGCACAATGGTCATTTCTTCCTCCTAAATGATGTTGCCACGAAAGTGCTTGTCCAATGCCACAACCAGGGACGCCAGGAGGGCGACTCCGAGAATGCGCAGCCACGCTTCCCATGACAGGGGAGCAGTGTGGAACACGTCGTTCATGGACGGCAGGTAGGTAAGTGCCGCTTGTCCTGCTGCTTGGATGACAACACCCACAACAAGCCAGTGGTTGCTGAAAAGGGGCAGCTTCCACACGGAGCGCGTCAGTGACCTACAGCTGAACAAGTAGAAGAGTTCCACCATGACAAAGAGATTGACGGCTGACGTGCGCGCCTCATCGAGCGTGGATCCATGGGTTGTCTCGAATTCGAAGATCCACCAGGTACCACCCACGAGGAGGACGGAAACAAGCAGGATGCGGAGCATCAGGGTCCAGGTCAGCAGGGACTGGCCCGGATCCCGCGGAGGCCTGGACATGAGACCGGGTTCCTTCGGTTCGAAGGCGAGCATGAGCCCAAGGGCAACAGCCGTCGTCATGTTGATCCACAAAATCTGCGTCGGCAGGATTGGGAGCGTCGAGCCCAGGACAATGGCCACCAGGATGACCAGGCCCTCTCCCATATTGGTCGGGAGGGTCCAGGTGATGAACTTAACCAGATTGTCGAAGACATTCCGGCCTTCCTCGACTGCGGCTTCGATGGTCGCGAAATTGTCATCGGTCAGCACAATGTCAGATGCCTCCTTGGCGACTTCCGTTCCTGACCGGCCCATAGCGATCCCGACGTTGGCTTGCCGAAGTGCGGGCGCGTCGTTAACGCCGTCTCCTGTCATGGCGACGACGTGCCCCTTGTTTTGCAGCGCATCGATAAGGCGCAGTTTCAGTTCCGGCGATACCCTTGCGAATACTGACGCCTTGTCCGCCGCGGCCGCCAGTTCTTCCTCGCCCATGCCTTCAAGGTCGGTGCCCGCAAGGGCTCTTTTAGGGGTTGTTACGCTGTCAAGACCAACGGCTTCGGCGATAGCGATGGCGGTTCCAAGGTGGTCGCCCGTGATCATCTTCACGGCAATGCCGGCGTCCCGGCAGGAGCGCACAGCACCTGCGGCTGCAGCCCGCGGAGGATCGTACATCGCCTGAAACCCCGTAAACACGAGTCCTTCAAGCGGTGTCGTGGCGTCGATTTCCGGTGCTCCGGGCAGGCGCTTCATGGCTGTTGCCAGTATCCGGAGGCCACGTCCGGCAAGTTCCTCAGCGGCCTCGCTGATGGTCCGCCCGTCGAGCGGCATGGAGCTGCCGTCGCTGCCCATGTGGCTGGAAGAAAGTTCCAAAACACGTTCAAGGCTTCCTTTGACCAGAAGCAGGCTGCCCGTTTCCGAGGCAGCGTCCTTATGGAAACTTGCCATGTATTGGCGTTCGTGCGTGAACGGGAGGGTGCCCTGCCTGGGATTGCAGGAAATGAAGCGCTGGATATCCACCCCGCCCTTGCCCGAAACCACGATCATGGCCGCTTCTGTAGGGTCACCCCGCACATGCCACTGCCCATCTTCCTGGAAGACTGCGGAATCGTTGCAGACAGCACCGGCCACAAGGCACCAACGTAGCGCAGCGTCACCGGCGGCCGCAGGAACTGCAGGTTGCACCGGGGAAGGAGCCGCGATGGCTCCCGCAGGACCATATCCGGTTCCTGTGACCTCATAGTGGCAGGAGGGCGTCCTTAGCGCGGTCACTGTCATCTGGTTCTCAGTAAACGTGCCGGTCTTGTCCGAGCAGATAACTGTGGTGCTCCCCAAGGTCTCCACCACAGGAAGCCGACGGACCACTGCACGTCGGCGGGCCATCCTTCTCACTCCAATGGCCAGCGTCACGGAAACGGCAGCTGGCAGTCCCTCGGGTATGGCGCCGACCGCCAAGGCGACAGCGGCGGTAAACATTCCGGCGGGATGTTGGCCCCGGACCACGCCAATGATGAATGCAAGCGCAGCCAACGCGAGGATTGCCACAGTGAGTCTCATGCTGAATGAGGCCAGTTTCTTGGTAAGGGGAGTGGGTGCCGGAGTGACCGCCCCCATGAGCCGCTGGATCGCCCCGAGTTCCGTCTCGCCGGCAATGGCGACAACGATTCCGGAGCCGTTGCCGGTGGTGACCAGGGTGCCTCCATAGAGCATGTTGCGGCGGTCGGCCACGGGTGTGGTGAGCGGTAGGACGACCTCGTCTTTGCTCACTGCTTCGGATTCCCCCGTCAGGGCGGACTCGTCAACGCGTAGACCGGAAGCACGTACCAGCCGGATGTCCGCGGGAACCTTGTCGCCTGCTTCCAGCAATACGAGGTCTCCCGGCACCAAATACTCGGAGGCTACCTCCATGCGTTGGCCCCCTCTGACCACGACGCTGCGCGTAGCCACAAGAGAGCGCAATGCCTCCAACGCCGCCTCTGCACGGACTTCCTGGATGAGTCCGATCACGACGTTGACGATCACAACTCCAAGAATGACGCTGGTGTCCACAAACTCACCGAGAACCAGGGTCACGATGGCCGCAGCAATCAGCACATAGACCAAGGGATTGTTGAACTGACGGCCCGTGGCGCGCAGAATCCCGCTTCGGGCACTGCGCGGGAGCACGTTCAGTCCGTAGGCTTGCCTCCGACCCGCAATTTCATCAACCTTGAGGCCGCGAAACGCGTCGGCTTCCAGGAGCAGCACTACCTCATGGGCGCGCAGGCTGTGGTGGGCTGTCTGGATGCCGTTCTTCATCGGAGCGCATCCTTTGGACTAGCCGGCCAAGAGCGCATCGAGGGTAACGAAACCAAATCCGGCGGACCGTGTCCCTTCAATGACTAACGGCAAAGCGTCTGCATCCAGGGTGCTGCCGTCGTCGGGATTCGAACCAATATGCATGAGGACGATGCCGCCCGGCTGCAAACCCCCCAAGACCCGTTGGAGTACGGATTCACGGGTCATGCCGCCGCTGGTTCCCTGCCATCCGAGGGTGTCCACGCTCCAACGCACGGGCACATAGCCGAGGCCGTTGACTGTGTTGATGGTCCGGGCGTCCCTGTCTCCGAAAGGGAACCGGAAGAAGGGCCGGGGTGAACCACCTGCAGCAACGATGGCCGATTCGGCGCGTCCGATTTCGTCGGCGATCATCGGGTCCGTGAGCTGGGTGAAAGCCGGGTGGGTCATCGAATGGTTGCCCAGGCGATGCCCGGATGCCACTATCCGGGCCACGCCGTCCGGATTGGCCGCTGCCCAGGTTCCTGTCAGGAAGAACGTCGCCCGGACGTTCTCCCGCTCGAGCGTGGACAGAATGCTCTGAAGTCCTGCCGCATTGGCACCGCCGTCGAAGGTCAAGGCGATCTGTCTTCCTGCTCCTGGAATCGACGTGATGTCCTGTCCAAGGAGGGGCTCTGGAAAGGGGAGGGCAGGCGGCGCGGCCGTCGTGGTTCCGGGAACGGTGGGTGACGGTTCCGGTGGGGGAACCAGAGATGGCTCCGTGGTTGGTGTCGCGTCGGGGGTAGGAGGCGTAGGACTGGCTGGGGAACTTGCCGCATCTGGCTCGGGCGATGCAGTCTGCGTCACGGCGCCCGGAGATCCGTTTGGCCTCAAGCTGATCATCAGCGTCAGGCCGGCCGCAATAACCGCCAGGGCAACCAAAAGCACGACGGCGACCATCCGCCGTCGAGCCTTACGCCTGGGCGGCAGGCCGTTCCCGGTCACGGGTGGCCGTCCTGTTGGTTTGGATCCGGAGCCCGGGCCACGTACGGCTCATCAGGTCCCTGGTCAAGCCGGAATGGAGGGTACTCGTCACGCATGAGGGCGCCGTAGGCAAGGACGCGGAACACCCATCTGTTCAGGCCCATGATGAAAGCAAAAAGTGGTTGGGGATACCTGCCGGTGAACAGCAGCATCACCAGGGCAATAAGCACCAGCAGGGCAAGCAGCGACAATCCTCCGCCGCGGTCGCCCACCACGCCGGCGGGTCCGTCCTGCGAGCGCCACGACCACGTCGCCGTGCCAGTCATGGCTCCGACAATGAGCAAGTGCGGGATGAGCAGGAACCAGGACTTGATAAGGACAAGTCCACGGGAAAGACGCTGCGGATAGTCGATGTCCAGGTCAGCAGGGTAGTTGGCAGGTGCAAGTGTGAACGGTGGGTATTGATCCGTTCCGCCTGCAGCGTAGGCGTAGAAAGCCACACGCCAGGTCCACCGCAGGACGCCCACGTTGAAGTGGAAGAGTGACTGCGGGTACCGGCCCGTGAACAGAATGGCAAACCACGCGATAACGGTGGTCACCGCGAATGCAAACCAAAGGAAGAACAGCACGAAGAAATGCGGAATCGCAAGGAACCATTTGACCAGCCATATCCAACGTGCCAAGGCCGGATCCACATGGCCTCCCAAGCGAACCGGATAGCCAATGGTCCCTGCGGCTCCCGGTTGTTGCCCGGCGACGAAGGCTGCCTGCTGGGGCACTGGCGATGTGGCGCGGCCGTGCCTGCCGAGGCCTACGGCGCCTGCTACCAACAACGGCACGCCGAGGACGAGGGCCAGAGTGCCGGCGAGCAGCAGGCCCGTTGCCGCAGGCTTAATGAGCTCTGATCGGAAGCCTGCCTGGAGATCGGCGGAAACACCCTCACTTGCATCGGCATTCATGACGACCACAGTCCAGCTGCCTGCGGATATGTTCCATGTGAGTTCCTGTTGTCCCGGACCGGAAGTTGAGGCGGCCCACATGGGTTGACCATCGGGTGAGGCCGGAGTCGACGACCCCGGGATGTCCCGATAGACGGGGCGGAAGGGCTGGAACTTCACTTCCTGCAGCTCCGTATAGTGGACTCCCTTCAGATAGGTATCAACATCGGATTGTGGCGCGATGCCGATGAAAACCCGGCCGTCAGGTTCGGCCGGCGTTGCCCTGAGCCTCAGCGTGCCAACGTCGAAGGGGAGCCTTTCAGGGGTTCCTTCGCCGATGCCATCCAGTTGTGGAGAGACCAACGCGTACGATGCCACGGTGTAGCGTTCCGTGCGCGAGGTGAAGTAGCCCTCATCGCCTTGGCCCGAGGCCAATAAGGCAGCCGCTGCCCCTCCAGTGGTGACGACGAGTCCCAAGAGTGACAAAACGATGCCGACGACGAGCATTGCGATTGAGGCTGGTTTCGTCATCGCTACAGTTCTTTCCTTTTGAAAGCCAGCGTGGCCAAGGCAACAGCGGCCGCTATGCCAGCGAGCCCGGTGATCACAGGCCAGACCGGCGAAGGATGTGCTTGATCCGCCGTTATGGCGGCTGCCAGACCGGGGACCCCTGCCGGAGAATAGCTCGCCAACGGGTCCCATGCTCCGCCCACTGCGAGGAGGGCATACAGGCCAAGTCCGGCCCCGGCGGCCCCTGCCGGGGCCGGAATCAAGACCGAAAAGAGTTCCATAAAGGCGAGGATCACCAGTGTGAAGAGGAGGAGCAGGAGCGCCGGGCCCCAGAGCCGGCCGGCGGGTGCGTCGCCAAACACCAATTGGGTGACCAGCCACGTTGCCAAGGTGCCGAGGCCAAACGCGATGGCGAGGAAGAGCCCATGAACGGCTGCCTTGGCAGTGATGAACGTGCTTCTGCGCACAGGCTTGGTGAGGACGAAAGCGGCGGTGCCTTCGCGGACCTCGGTGGAGACCATTCCGCCATACATGATGATGACGGCGAACAGGATGATCTGGGACAGGTTCTTGACCCATTGCCCGTAAGCGTCGGCAAACGTTGCCGGGGGAAGCGTGATCGACCCCGGGGTCCCGGCCGTAAGTGATCCCAGGAGCTCAGGAGTGATCCGGGCCAGGGGCGGGCCGGTGACGGCAAAGAAGATCACCATCGCGGGAAGCACCCATATACGCCACGTGTGTACTATCTCCTGGGCTTCCTTCCGGGCGAGGACTGGCAAGCTGTTCATGGCACCGGTTCTCCAACGAGTTCGAGGAAAATGTCTTCCAGGCTGATCTCGGCGCTTTCCAGACGCACCAAGCCCGTACCTTGCTCACTGACCAGAGCGGGGATCTCGTGCTGGGCTGCAGCCACATCCGATACGCGCGCGAGGATTTCCCCCCGCGGACCGGGGCGCACCGATATGGTCCACTTCCTTCCGGCGATTGCTTGGGCGAGCCTCTCGGCTCCGGTACTGACCTCCACTGCGATTGTCTGTTGTCCATGCCTGGACCGAAGCTCGTCCATTGAGGATTGGGAGAGGACCTTGCCCTTGTCGAGGATGGCCACTGAGTCGCAAACACGCTCCACATCGCTGAGGATATGGGTTGAGAAGAACACCGTTGTCTGCCCCCGCAGCCCGCCGATGAATTCCAGGAGTTCCCTTCGTCCGCCGGGGTCCAGCGCGCTGGTGGGTTCGTCCAGCAAAAGTAGCCTGGGGGCGTTTATCAAGGCCTGCGCCACACCCAGACGCTGACGCATTCCCCGTGAGTACTTCCCGATTGCCTGGTTGTTTCCCTTCAACCTCATAAAGCCCAACAGCTCCTGGACCCGATCGGCAAGAAGTTTGCCCTTGAGCCCGCACAGCCGGCCGGCGAGCTCAAGGGTTTGGGAAGCTGTCATCCAGTCGTAGAAGGCCGGAACGTCAGGGAGGTAGCCAACTTCGCGACGGACCTGGGGTGCTTCGGCGCCGACGTCCATGCCGAGTATCCGAAGTCCGCCGGATGTAGCATGGGAGAGGCCCGTCATGATGCGGAGCAGTGTGGTCTTTCCTGCGCCGTTGGGGCCAAGGAAACCGAAGATCGAGCCTTCAGGGACGCTCAGGTTGACCGCGTCGAGGGCAATTTTGCGTCCGAAGGCTTTGGTCAGGCCCGAGCACTCAATCACCGCACGTGGGCTTGCCGGTTCAGGAGCCGCAGGCCTTTGGGCTGGAAGCCGCGTTTTCTGGTCCGGTTCCATGTCAGGTGGCGGGTTCGCGTGAATGGACGACGACGACGGGACAGTGGGCGTGTGCGACGACAGCAGAACTCACTGAACCAAGAAGGAGGCCACCAAAGCCACCGTGTCCACGGCGGCCGACGACAACGAGCGCTGCATGCTTGCTGCCTTCCACCAAGGCAGCCCGGGCCGAGCTTTGAACAAGCCGTGTACTGACGTTCTTTGGCAAGTCCGCCCCGAAAGCCTCCTTGAGGGCATCCGCCACGTGTTGCTCGGCATCATGGGCAAAGCCGTCTATGCCCATGGCCAAATAGCCTTCGTATCCCAACGGAAGCTCCCAGCAGCCCCATGCCTCCAGAGGGGCATTGAGTGCCAGGGCCAGATGCTGGCCCTGGCGCAAGGCTTCTACCGACGCTTTGGAACCATCCACACCGACGATGATCTTGCTGGGGTCCAAACGACCGGCCATCAGGCGCTCCTTCTGGTTGCATGGGATTTCATCTGTGCAAGGAGCTCCCCGCCCCAAGTCCGTGCGCGCTCAGTCTCGCCGGCCAAAAGGGGGCCTTCCGTCCCTTTGACGTAGAAAGGCGTGGGCTGGCTGACCAGCGTTGCGCCGGCCTTTTTCAGTTGCTGGGAGATCTTTTTGGCTGCATCGCCGTGGATGAACAACTTGACTCTGGTGTCGAAGGAAGCTGCGAGAATCCCGGAAAGTCCCTGGGTCCCAAGAGCGGCCAAAACTTCCAGGGTCTTGGGCGTTGGCCGCCAGCCGTTGATGGGGCTCCCCACGACCAACAGGTCGCCAACCGAAACGTCCCCGCGGCCGAACTTTCCGACCGGCATTGTCCTTGCGTTGGTCGTTCCCAGACCGGCCGCCACGGCCTCCGCGATGGCCTTCGTATTCCCATAAGCGGAGTCGTAGACAACAACTGCTTTCATGGTGTTTCCCTGTCTCTTCCCTGGTGGAGCCTCGTGGCCGCGGTTTTCCTGCGGGCGGGACGGGCATCTATGAAGAGCGTTGCCCAGTAGGTGCCACCGCCCATCACCATGAAGCCGGTTATTCCGAGCACTGGTTCACCCAGCGCGACGCCGGCCAGCAGCAAGGCCAATCCTGAGAGACCAACAAGGGCTCCCCGGATGGCGTACTTCCAACGGATTCGTCCCAGATCTTCCATGCTCATGAGGGTGGCCAGCCTGGGGTCGTCTTCTTCGAGTCCCCGCGCGATCTTGTCCAATTCCAGCTTCTCGAAGTTGGATAGTTCCATGGTTTTGCCTCCTGCTCTCTTTTCCAGCATGGGCGGCTGCCAGCATGCGAAACAGGGCCAAAAGTCACAACAGGCCCGGGGACCAAAGACCCTCCCCATCCTGCGCCCGTGCGTCCAGAATCAAGGCATGTATTCAGCACATGAAGCTTCGTTGAACAGCGCCCACATCATGTGGTTTGAAGATTCAGGCATCCAGGACATCCCCTTCGTGGGCGGTAAGAATGCCTCACTGGGTGAGTTGACGAGGTCTCTTCGGTCCGCGGGAGTGAAGGTACCTGATGGATTTGCCACCACTGCTGACGCCTACCGCCATTTCCTTTCCGCGAACGGCCTGGAATCGGTGATCAGTGATTCGTTGGACCGTTACCGTTCCGGAGGCTCATCCTTGCGGCAGGCCGGGAGCATCATCAGGGAAGCATTCCTATCGGCCGAATTCCCGCCGGACTTCGCCCGCAGCGTTCAGCAGAGTTACGGCATGCTGTGCGAACGCGCAGGCCAGGAACAGCTTGCGGTGGCTGTTCGGAGCAGTGCGACGGCAGAGGATTTGCCGGACGCGAGCTTTGCCGGCCAGCAGGAAACATATCTCAACGTTTCCGGCGAGCGTGGCGTCCTGGAGGCCTGCAGGCAGTGCTACGCATCCCTGTTCACTGACCGGGCCATCAGCTACAGGGAGATCAAGGGCTTTGGGCACTTGGACGTGGCCCTGTCAGTAGGCGTACAGCGAATGGTCCGCTCCGACGTCGGGGCCTCCGGTGTCATGTTCTCCATTGACACTGAGTCCGGTTTTCCGCGGAGCGTCGTCATCAGCGCGGCCTGGGGTCTGGGGGAGACGGTTGTTCAAGGAACCATCAACCCTGACAAGTATCAGGTCTTCAAGCCGCTCCTGGGCGATCCGTCGCTGGTACCGGTGATCCAACGCGATATTGGAGCCAAGGAACGGAAGATGGTCTACGGGCAGGGTGGTAGTGCCCGGACCCGGCTCGTAGCCACGAGCGAGCAGGAACAGCGCTCGTTGGTCCTGACGGATTCGGAGATACTCCAGCTGGCACGGTGGGGCGCTGCTGTGGAAGAGCACTACGGCCGTCCCATGGATATGGAGTGGGCAAAGGACGGCGTCACGGGAGAGCTGTTCATGGTCCAGGCGCGTCCGGAAACTGTCCAAGCCCAACGGTCTGCCTCCAGTTTCCGCATGCACCACCTTCGGCGCCCTGGGAGGCTCCTGGCAACCGGTGCGGCGGTGGGCGAGTCGATCACCCAGGGCCCCGTCTGTGTCATCCGGGATGCGGGGGATATCGAATCGTTCGTGGATGGCTCCATTCTGGTTACGCAGATGACGGACCCCGATTGGGTCCCCGTCATGAAGCGTGCTGCGGGCATTGTCACGGATCATGGTGGCCCCACCAGCCACGCTGCCATCGTCAGCAGGGAACTCGGGGTCCCGGCAATTGTTGGAACAGGAAACGCCACGGGAGTCCTCAAGCCCGGCTCAGAAGTGACGGTCTCATGCGCTGAAGGTGAGCAAGGCAGGGTTTATGAGGGCTTGCTGGAGTTCGACGTCGAAGAAGTGGACTTGGGAACGCTTCCGGCCACCCGGACTGACGTGATGATCAATGTTGCCAGCCCTTCTGCCGCGTTTCGCTGGTGGCGGCTGCCGGTAGCTGGGGTGGGCTTGGCCAGGATGGAATTCATCATCAACAATCTGATCCGCGTTCATCCCATGGCCTTGGTGCACCCGGAGCGGATCACTGATGCGGATACAGCCGCGTCGATCCGTGAGCTGACCGCCAATTACGAAAGTCCCGAGGAGTATTTCGTTTCGGTCCTGGCCACAGGAATTGCGAAGATCGCGGCTCCGTTCCATCCCAAGCCCGTGGTTGTACGGCTCAGCGATTTCAAGAGCAATGAATACGCGCACCTGATGGGAGGCCAATACTTCGAGCGCCCCGAAGAAAACCCCATGCTGGGCTTCCGGGGCGCCTCCAGGTATTACAGCAATGAGTATAAGGAGGGTTTCGAGCTGGAGTGCAGGGCCTTGAAGCGCGTCCGGGACGTTATTGGCTTCACCAACATCATTGTCATGGTCCCGTTTTGCCGAACGATTCACGAGGCGGAGACGGTCATGGATGTCATGGCGGACAACGGTCTGGTGCGAGGCAGCAATGGGCTCAGGATCTACATGATGTGCGAGGTGCCTTCGAACGTCGTGCTGGCAGAACAATTCGCGCAGATGTTCGATGGCTTTTCAGTGGGATCCAACGACCTCACCCAATTGGTTCTGGGCGTCGATCGGGATTCGGAAATGTTGGCCGGGCTTTTCGATGAACGGGATCCCGCCGTGACCACAATGATTTCCCAAGTCATCAAGGCAGCACATCGTGCGGGAATCAAGATCGGATTGTGCGGTCAAGGGCCAAGCAACCACCCCGATTTCGCCGGGTTCCTGGTCCACGAGGGTATCGACTCGATCTCATTGAACCCGGACACCTTCCTCCGCACCTTGCCGATGATCGCAGCGGCCGAACAGCGGCCGGCCGAGGACAGCGTCACATGAAGGGATCACCCACCGCTGCAGCGGCCAGGCCCCCTTATGATGCCGTCATTCTTGACTTGGACGGGGTGGTGACCACCACTGCGACTGTTCATCAAGCGGCTTGGAAGGACGCCTATGAGGCGATCATTCGTGATCCCCGCTTTCCGCCGGACGCCGACCGCCGCGCCTTTAAACCGGGCGACTACTTCGGATTGCTGGACGGAAAGCCCCGCGAACAAGGTTTGATGGATCTCATGGCGTCCCGGGGTGTTCGAATACCGGCGGGACTACCAAGCGACCCCACAGGGGAGTGGACCGCTTTCGGTTTGGGGGCGTTGAAAAACAAGGCCTACTTGGCGCGTCTACGGACTGACGGTGTCAAAACCTACCCCGGAACAGTCCAGTTCCTGGCGGGTTTGAAGGCATCGGGGGTGCCAACGGCTGTGGTGACCTCAAGTCGCAATGCCACTGCCGTCCTGGCTGCGGCCGGCATGGAAGATACCTTCGCCGCAGTCCTTGACGGGACGACAGCCACCGCGATGGGCCTTCCCGGCAAGCCTTCGCCCGAGGTCTTCCTTGAAGCCGCCCACCGATTGAACGTCCCGCCAACGCGTGCAGTGGTCATAGAAGACTCTGTTGCGGGGGTGGAGTCCGCCCATCGGGGCGGGTTCGGGCTGGTGGTGGGGATTGATCGCAGGGGAATCCGGAACCAACTCGAAGCCGCTGGCGCGAGCGTAGTGCTCAACGACGTCAGTGAACTTGACCTTGGGCTGGTCATGGGTGAGCCGTGGCAGCTGATCTTCGAGGGCACCGATCCGGACCACGAGGGGCATCGCGAGGCACTGACAACACTCGGGAACGGCTACATGGGCGTCCGCGGCGCCGTGATGGAATCCAACCGGACCACGCGGTATGCCGGGATGTATCTTGCCGGGGTGTTCAATCGTGTCCCGTCCGGAGTCGGTCAGGAGACCGTCTTCGAGGAACACATGGTGAACGGGCCCGATTGCCTCCCGATGGATTTGCGGCTGGAAGGCGGTTCCTGGTGGTCTCGTGACGGGCTGCGGGTGATCCATGAGCGACGAACACTTCAGATGGACAAGGCAGTCCTCGCGCGGCGTCTCGTCCTGGAGTCACCCGACGGACGGCGCCTGGAAGTCAGCGAGGCGCGACTCGTCTCCATGGCCGATCCCCACCTGATGGCCCTCAAGACCCGCATAACGCCACTGGGTTGGAGTGGATTGATTGGAATCCGGGTGGGTGTCGATGTGGGCGTACGCAACGCAAACCTTCCCGAACCACCCTTGACGGGCCGGAAACACTTGACTGACCGGACAACCTTTGACGGAGCGGGCGCCGATCAAGCGAACACCCTGATGGTGGAAGCGGAAACCAGCCAAAGCCAGATTCGGATCGGCGTGGGTCTTCGCGCTGATGTCGGCGGCATCGAGGGGATTCCGGGGAGCAAGGGGGCTTTCCACTTCCGGACTTTCGAAAGCCATTGTTCCGACGGTGCAGCAGTGACGGTGACGAGGATCGTGGCCGTAGTGACTTCCCGGGATAGGCCCATTTCCTCGGCTGGCACGGCGGCCGCCGCGAGCCTTGAAAGGGCCGGCACTGATTTCGACAAGCTCCTGCGGGCCCATGAGGCGGCGTGGCAGCGGACGATCCGCCCGTTCAAGGTGGAATTGGATGCTCCGGCACAGGTAAAGCTGGTCCTGAATCTCCACCTGTTCCACTTGCTGCAAACGCTGACGCGGCATACAAGCGAACTTGATGTTGGCGTGCCTGCACGGGGGTTGCATGGTGAAGGGTACCGGGGCCACGTCTTCTGGGACGAGCTGTTCGTCCTTCCCGTTCTCACGTCAAGGACACCTGACGTGGCGCGGGCCTTGTTGGACTACCGTTGGCGACGGCTCCCCGCGGCCCGGCAGGCTGCGGCCGGCGGCGGTCTAGCCGGTGCCAGGTTTCCGTGGCAAAGCGGGAGCGACAGTACTGAAGAAACTCCGCGGTGGCTGTACAACGCGAGGTCGGGACGTATGGTGCCGGACCACTCGCACTTGCAAAGGCATGTGGGGCTTGCTGTGGCCTTTAACGCGTGGCAGTACTTTGAGGCCACCAACGACTTGGCGTGGCTTTCGCGAAAAGGGGCGGACCTTGTGGTGGAAGTTGCCCGCTATTTTGCCGCTGTCGCCGAGTACGACTCCGCGGACCACCGTTACCACATCCGTGGGGTAGTGGGACCGGACGAGTACCACACGTGTTTGCCTGGAAACAGGAATCCCGGCCTCGATGACAACGCGTACACCAACGTGATGGCTGCGTGGGTCTGTGCCTGTGCAGCAGGGATTCCCGATACCTTCTCGGGTCATGAGTTGGCCGACCTCCTTGAACGCCTTTGCGTCACGGAACACGAAGTTGCCCGGTGGGGCCGCCTGTCTCGTGCCATGTTTGTGCCCTTCACCAAGGATGGAATCATCAGCCAATTCGCCGGCTATGACCGGCTGGAGGAACTGGACTGGGACAAGTACCGCCAACGGTACGACAACATTGAGCGGTTGGACCTCATCCTCGAAGCAGAGGGAGACGATGTCAACAGATACAAGCTGGCCAAACAGGCCGACGTTCTCATGCTGCCTTACCTCATGGGACGACAAGGTCTCATTTCGTTTCTAGGCAGGCTGGGTTACGCCCTGCAGCCGGAACAGTTGGATCGAACGGTTGAGTACTACCTGGCGAGAACGGCGCACGGTTCGACTTTGAGCAGGGTCGCGCACGCCTCTGTACTGGCCGCCTTGGACCCGGAACGTGCATGGGAGAGTTTCAGGGAAGCCCTTGACGCTGACCTCGATGACACCCAGCACGGCACCACTAAAGCAGGTATACATCTGGGAGCGATGGCTGGCACCATAGACGTGGTCCAGAGAAGCTTCGCTGGCCTGCGGCTGGACCGGATGGGGTTGTCGTTCACGCCGAACATGCCCCACGGCCTTCGATCGGTCTCCTTCCACGTGACCTACCGGGGCCACTTCATGGACATCCAACTGAAGGATGGACGCATCCGCATTTCCTCTGCCCCGGGCGACGCACCACCGGTCAGGGTCACGGTCCATGGCCAAACCGTGATGTTGGCGTGTGGAGACACCCGAAGCTTCCGGATGCAATCAACACGCCGGAGCGATCGCCAATGAACCGATTGGGCATCCTGACAAGCGGTGGCGACTGCCCGGGCTCGAACGCTGTCATCAGAGGGGCGGTGCTGGGAGGAGCCTTGACCCACGGGGTCGAATTCGTTGGATTCCGCGACGGCTGGCGAGGCGTGCTGGAGGACGACGTCATCCCGTTGCCTCGGCGGGCTGTTCGCGGAATCTCCCGACTCGGCGGAACAATCCTGGGCACGTCACGGACAAATCCTTTGAAGGCGGACAGCCCCGCGCCTGTATCGGATTCGTTGCAGCGCAATGGAGTGGAGGGATTGATTGCGATAGGGGGAGAGGGCACCCTGGCTGCGGCCAGGATTCTGTCGGATGCAGGGATCAACGTCATCGGGGTGCCGAAAACCATTGACAATGACTTGGGCGCTACCGACTTCACATTTGGTTTCGATACCGCAGTCCAGACGGCCACTGAAGCGATCGACAGGCTGCGCACCACGGGTGAGTCGCATCATCGGTGCATGATTGCTGAGGTGATGGGACGCAACGCCGGGTGGATCGCGCTGCATGCGGGCATGGCCGCAGGTGCACACGCCATACTCATTCCCGAGCATCGAGTGACTATGAACCAGATTGCCGCATGGGTCAATTCGGCGCATGCGCGCGGCCGGGCGCCCTTGGTTGTTGTCGCCGAGGCGTTTGTGCCTGCCGGCCGGGACGCACCGTACTCGCCGCGTGGACTGGACACATTCGGCCGCCCCCGCCTCGGTGGCATCGCGTTGCTGTTGGAACAGCAACTGCAGGACCTTACGGGAATCGAGACCCGCGCAACCGTTCTTGGCCACATTCAACGTGGCGGCGAGCCCACTGCTTTTGACCGGGTCCTGGCAACCCGTCTGGGAATGGCAGCGGTCCGGGCAGCCGCGGCCGGAGAATGGGGGACCATGGTGTCCCTGCGCGGAACGGACATTACTACCGTGGGCCTGGAAGCCGCCTTGGGGACCACCAAATCGGTGCCGGTTTCACGGTATTTGGAAGCCGAGGAACTCTTCGGCTAGGCCCCGGCGGCCGCACCCGGCCGGAAGCAAAGTTCCCGACAAATCGATTGGCCCGGTGAGGCCGGGCCAAACGACTACTCCCTGGTGATGGGGATTCTTGAATGGGAGGCTACCGACGCCGGCTCCGGGATGGGAGCCCTTACTTCCAGGACCCCGTCTTTATACGACGCCTTAACATCACTTTCCTGCACCCCGTCAGGTAGCGGGACGCGCCGGAAGAAGGATCCGTAGCGGAACTCTGAGCGATAACTGTCTTTGTCCTTCTGCTCTTTCTTCTCCTGCCTTTCGGCCTTGATCGTCAATGCGCCATCGGAGACGGTGATTTCAGCGTCCTTTTCGGGATCGATTCCGGGGAGCTCGGCCCGGACAACCAAGGTGTTGCCCTCAATCACTTCTTCAACCCTTATCGCACCCGTGCCGGTGTCTGCATCGAAGAGCCTCTCGATTAGCTCAATGGGCGAACGACGCGAGTCAAACCATTTCATCAAGTCCGTCATGTCTTCCTCCTGGTCCGATCAACTCTGGTGTAATCAACGCCGGGACTGGTTCCCCGGGCACTTATAGCCTCGGTCACCAAGGGACGGCCATCCAGAGTCGAAAGTCCTTCGAAGCCAGCGGACCGGTCCTGGCCACCTGCCGGGGCATCTAATGGTCAGTGGACGCGGAGCACGGCAGCTCCGGTGATCCGGTCGTTGGCCAGGTCGTCCAGGGCCTGGTCTGCCCGCGCGAAGTCGTACGTGGTTGTGGTCGGTGTCAATGCCATGTCCGCTGCGATGGCCAGCAGTTCTACGCCGTCCGCGCGCGTATTGGCTGTTACGCTCCGGACCTGGCGTTCGTAGAACAGGTCGTCGGCATACCGGAGTGATGGAATGTCCGTGAGGTGTATGCCGGCAATGGCCAGGGTTCCGCCGCGGTCCAGCGACCTCAATGCGTAGGGCACCAGATTTCCCGCCGGTGCGAAAAGAATGGCGGAGTCGAGTTTTACCGGAGGAACGTCTGCGGCGCCCCCAACGTACTCCGCACCAAGGGAACGGGCAAGCGCCTGGGCTTCGGCTGAACGTGTCATGACGAAGACCGAGGCGCCCTGATGCATCGCAATCTGGGCGGTGAGGTGAGCAGAGCCCCCGAAACCGTAGATGCCCAGGCGCCCACCTGGCGGTAGGGAAGATCGTTTCAGCGCGCGGTAGCCGATAATTCCCGAGCAGAGAAGGGGAGCGGCCTGTTCGTCCGTGAAGCGGGCGGGGACGGCATAGACAAAATCCTCCTGGGCCGTTAGCAGCTCCGCGAATCCACCGTCGCGGTCCCATCCCGTGAAGGTTGGTGCCAGGCAAAGGTTTTCCTTGCCCCGTCGGCAGAAGGTACAGGTTCCGCAGGTGCCACCGAGCCATGCCACGCCTACGCGGTCGCCCGGCGCGAACCTGCTTTCATTCGAGCCGGTTTCGAGCACAGTCCCAACGGCCTCGTGGCCCGGAACCACGTTGGCGCCGCGCGGCGGCAAATCACCTTCAGCCAAGTGCAGGTCGGTCCGGCATACACCGCACACACTCACACGGATCAATATCTCCCCGGCTTTGGGCCGGGGATCTGTCCGATTTCCTTGCACCAAGGGCCGGGTCGATATTGGTCCGGGATTACCTACCCACCATGCACGCATTACTACGTCCTTCCATGATTCACTGCCACGAGGCTTGCAGGTTGGATGGGCCCAAACCAGAGCCAAAGGTCACGGGACACCACTCTTGGGGCCGGGCGGGATCCTCCTGCGGAGTCGTCCTGCGATCTCGACGGCGGCGCTGGACGCCACCGCAACTACCAACGTCACCGGTAAGAGATCGCCCGGGGGCCAGTCGAGCCGGAAGAAGTCACTGAGCAGCGGGAAACTGAACACACTGATGGTGCCGATATACATCGACACAAGGACAGCCGTTTTCCTGGCGTCGAGCGGACGCGCGATGACTGCCAGGATCCACGAACCAATGAGTGTCAAAGCCATGGTCGATGCGGAGCGGGCCTGGTCGATGCTGAAGTTGCCTGTGGCTTCGACGTAGTAATTGAGCGCGGTTACCCCTGCTGCGGTGGCCAGCCCCGCAGGTACAGCGAAGGACAGCGAGCGGCGCAGGAATCCGCGGGTATAGCCACGCGAATTGGGAAGCAAGGCCAGGAAGAACGCGGGCAGCCCGATGGTCAGTCCATCGACGGCGGACAGTTGGCGTGGAAGGAATGGAAAGGGCAGCAGGAGCGTCCCGCAGAACACGGAAATAGCAACCGCATAGGCCGTTTTGCTGAGAAACAACATGGAAACCCGCTCCATGTTGTTGATTACCCTGCGCCCTTCAGCCACCACTGCAGGAAGCCGGCTGAATTTGCCGTCGAGCAGGACGATGCGCGCCACAGCCTTGGTGGCCGGCGCTGCAGAGTCCATCGCAATGCCAAGGTCTGCGACTTTGAGCGCCAAGGTGTCATTGACACCGTCTCCCGTCATCGCAATTGTGTGGCCCCGGCGCTGCAAGGCGAGCACCAGCTCCCTCTTTTGCTTCGGGGAGACGCGTCCGAACACCGAATGTTCTTCGATGAGCCTTTCCAACACTGCGCGATCTTCCGGCAAGGTGCTGGCGTCGATTGCACCCGTGTCTTCCAGGCCCAGCTTGCCGGCCAGCAGACCAACTGTGCGCGGATCATCGCCGGAAAGAATCTTTATGGCCACTCCCTCTTCACGGAAGTAGGCCAGCGTGCGCGGTGCATCCTGCCTCATACTTTCACGGAATGTCAGGAGCAGCACCGGTTCGCAATCGGGGGGCAAGCGGATCTGGGACCCATCAGTGTCCAAAATGGAGCGGCTTAACGCCATGGTTCGGAAACCGGACGAAATCAGCCGTTCAGCCCGTTGCCGTGCGGAACTGCAGCCAGGATGGCCTCCCGCCAGGACAACTTCCGGGGCCCCAAGTACCCACGTGCAGGAGCCGCCCTGGGATTTTTCGAGTGTCACCGAACTCCACTTCCGCGCTGAGTCGAACGGCACTGAAGCCAAGGCGTACGGCTCCCGTTTCAGGGGGAAAGCCTCCCCGACGGACCGTGAGGTGGCGTTGGCCGGCTGATTGGCACCAAACCATTCCAATGCCTCGCTCCAGCCATCCATAGCGTCGTCCCGGAGGTGGTGGACGGCGTCGAAGGCCATTTGTCCGTCCGTGAGCGTTCCTGTCTTGTCCAAGCACAGGACGTCCACGCGGGCGAGTACTTCAACAGCTGCCAGTTCCTGGATGAGGACTTTCTGCCGGGCCAGGCGAACGGCACCAACTGCGAAGGCGACGGAGGTCAATAGCACCAAGCCTAGGGGAATCATGGCTATGGTACTTGCTACTGTGGATACAGCGCTCTGCCGCCAATCCCCGGAAGCCAATGCTGCCTCCCAGCCGTCCTGCTGGACAAACTGCGAATTCAATACCAGCAGCGTCACCGGCAGGACGATCCAGGCCACGACACCAAGCACCTTGTCGATTCCCCTGCGTATTTCGGAGGTCACAAGGGAAAAGCGTTTGGCATCAGCTGTCAGGCGGTTGGCAAATGTTTCCCTGCCGACCCTGATGAGCCTGGCAGAACCGGACCCGGCAAAAACCAAGGAGCCAGACAACAGCAGGTCCCCGCTGCGCTTGGGGACAGGTGCGGATTCGCCGGTGAGCAACGACTCGTCCACCTCCAGGGAACCGTCCCCGATGACAACTGCGTCAGCTGGCAGTTGATCGCCGGCGCCAAGCAACAGCAGGTCATCCATCACCAGTCCGGTTGCGGGAATTTCCTGGTTATGTCCGTCCCGGACCACTCTGGCCGTGGCTGCGTGGATGATGGTCAGGCGATCGAGTGATCGTTTGGCGCGGTATTCCTGAATCACGCCAATGAGGGCGTTTCCGATGGCCGCCAACCCGAAAAGGGCGTCTTGCCACTGTCCGAGGAAGAGCAGAAGCATAAACCCGGACAGCACTATGCCGTTGAAAAGCGTAAGGACGTTGGCGCGGACGATAGCCGCCAAGCTTCGGCTGGTTGGGTCGGGCATGACGTTGACCATGCCGTCACGGACCCGCTGCGAGACTTCCTCGGCCGTAAGACCCGCAGGCCGACCGTACGAATTGGTCACTGGCTGCAACCCTCGCTGCAATCGTTTGCACCCCTCGTACGGTGCATGCTACCTCCACGCTGTTCACGCTCAGATAAAAGGGTTCCGGATATGGGGACGTTGGTCTAGGGCCAAAGGTCATGGCCCGGCAAGTGCTCCCTTCAGACGTTCCGGGACATATGTCCGTATCCCGTGATTTCCCCTAGACTCAACCAAGAGACACCCGTGGACCGACGCAAGGGAGTCCGGTATCCCAATGGACGAGGACCACTACTGGAGCGCCCCGGTGAAAGGGCGTGTGGACACACTGCTCCGCGAATTCGTGGAGCGGGCAGATGAGTTGCTCCACGCCCAAGAACAAATGAACGGGCTGCTCGCAGCAGTCGTTTCAATCGCTGAGGACCTCAGCCTGGAAGCCGTTCTCGATCGCGTGGTCAAATCGGCCTGTGTGCTGGTGGACGCCAAGTACGGAGCGCTGGGCGTGATCGGCGAGGACCAGCGTCTGAGCCACTTCATCACGGTGGGCATCGACGAGGACGGCATAAGCTCCATTGGCGACCTTCCGACCGGACATGGGGTGCTGGGGCACTTGATCCGGGAGCCGGAACCCCTGCGGCTCCACGACCTGCGCGATCATCCGATGGCTGCTGGTTTCCCGGAGAACCACCCGCCCATGAAGACTTTTCTTGGCGTTCCCATCAGGGTCCGGGACATCGTTTTTGGCAATTTGTACCTCACCGAAAAGAGCAATGGCCAGGACTTCACCGCAGCGGATCAGGAACTTGCCATCGCTTTGGCAGCGGCTGCCGGTGTTGCCATCCAGAATGCCCGCCTTTTCGAAGAGAGCCGTCGCCGGCAGCGGTGGCTGGAAGCCGGAATGGAGTTGGGCGGCCGCCTGATCGCCAGCCAGACGGACAGTGGCTCGGCCAATCTTGACCGTGTTGCCGAAACTGCCTTGCGGGCCTCCGACTCTATCCTTGGCGTCGTAGCCGTACCGACTCCAACTGGAATACTGCGCTGCCGTTCGGCTGTAGGGGTGCAGGGGTTGTACTCGGGCCAAGAGCTTCCAGCCAATGACGTCGTGGCGTCGGTGCTGGAAACGGGAGAATCCCAGCTCGTGAACGACGCCGCGGTGGTGTTCGGGGCCGGGGTGTCGGAAAAGCTCGGCACGGTGCTGGTTTCCGCCCTGGGACACCGCGGGACTGGGAACGGAGTCCTCCTGCTGGCCCGTCCAGTGGGCGGCGCCCTCTACACCCGCTCAGATATTGAATCAAGCGCCTTGTTTGGCAGCCGGGTGGGTCTCGCATTGGACCTGGCGCGAGTCAGCGCCCTCCGGGAACAGGCGCTGCTGCTGACGGACAGGGAACGAATCGCGCGTGACCTGCACGACCTCGTCATCCAACGCCTCTTTGCCGCAGGGCTGGGAATTCAGAACCTTCGGCGATTCATGGAGGACCCTTCAGCCTTGGAGCGGATGAAGGACGTATCGTCGGAACTGGACGACACCATTCGGACGCTCCGGCAAACCATTGCGGGACTCCGCTCGGACACATCCAACGACTCGGGAAAATCCAGCGACGTCCTGTGAGTGGCGTCGTGACCTTAGACTCTGGTTGGCGCCGGTCTTTCACGAGAATGTGGCAGTATAAATGCTTTGTTCGGTGGGAGGACGGCTATGAACAACTCAGATTCAGCGGGCACTATCATCGTTGGAGTCGATGGGTCGGAGGCATCAATCGCGGCACTCCGGGAAGCCCAACGTTTGGCTGCGCCCTTGGGCGCTGAGGTGGTTGCTACGGCTTTCTGGGAGTATCCGCGCGTCTATGAGGGCTACCTTGCCATGGGAATCACCGGCTTCGAGGAAGCCGCAGGGGAGGTCCTCAAGCAATCCGTGGAAAAAGCATTTGGTCCTGCCATCCCGGAAAACGTGGTGTCCCACCTCGTCCGCAATCATCCCCGGCAAGGCCTCATCGAAGCCAGCCGTGAGGCGGATTTGATCGTCGTTGGCCGGCGCGGACATGGCGGGTTCGGCGGACTGTTGGTTGGATCTGTCAGCTCAGCGTGCGTCGCACACGCCCACTGCCCGGTACTCGTTGTGCATGAGCCGGAGAAGGGTTAGACGGCGGACAGCGGCAGGAGCCAGTAATGGATGTTCTTATTGTGTACGAAACCGTGTACGGGAATACCCGCCGCGTAGCGGAGGCAATTGCAGCGGGGTTCAGTGACAGGGGCGAAGCCCGGACTGTCTCTGTTGCCGAACTCACGGGGGAAGAACCGGGTGCTTGCGATTTGCTGATCGTCGGAGGGCCGACGCATGTGCACGGCATGAGTCGATCGTCAACGAGACGGTCCGCCATCAACGTGGCGGCTGCAAGTGGTTCCGATGTGCCGGATGCCAATCTGACCGTTGGCGTGCGGGAGTGGCTGTCGCAGCTCCGTCCGGCTTTCCAGGGCCAAAAGGCGGCATCATTCGATACCCGCAACCACGGACCTGCATTCCTCACCGGAAGGGCATCCAAAGGCATCGCAACCGGACTACGCAAAGCCGGTTTCACGCTGATTGCTGAGCCCCAGAGCTTCGAGGTAGACGCCACGCCATCCGTCGGCCCGGACCAGCTCGAACGCGCGACCCGTTGGGGAGGAATCCTGGCCGAAGTTCTTGACAGTGCAACTTGACACCGAAAGCGTAGGCGGGGCCTTTTGGCCCTAGGTCCACCTGCCCCGGACTTCCTAGGCTCGCAGTAGGCGACGGGTGAACGCACCCGCCCAATGGAGGAGATAAAGATGACGTTGCCAAGCATGGAACCAGCCGGATCGATGGAGCACGGCATGTCAGCGAAGATCTAAGCAAAGAGCAGTGCTGGGAATTGCTACGATCCCATACAACCGGCAGGGTTGGATTCGTGCACCACGGGAGGGTGATGATCCTGCCCGTCAACCACGTGATCCACGAGAACAACATCTACTTCCGTACAGCTGCGGAAGGGCTCATCGGTGAGCCATTTGCACGGATGCAGATATCGTTCCAGGTTGACGACTTCCGGGCGGACAGGAGCGAAGGCTGGTCGGTGCTGGCCAGTGGCCCGTCCTCCCATGTCGTTGAGCCTGAGCTGTTGACCCAGCTCTGGGGCAAGGCTATGCACGAGCCTTGGGCTGGCGGCGGACGTGACCTCTTCGTCCGGATTCAGGCCGTCGAGCTGACGGGCCGCCACGTCTACCTGGCCTGACAACACCCGTGGGCAGGGGCGGCGGAGTGAGGATGCAACCATGAACGACACAGAGCTGATCGTCGTTGGTTACGACGGCTCACACGAAGCAGACAGGGCAGTGCACTGGGCTGCCCGGCTGGCCGACAGGAGAAACTGCCCGCTGCAATTGGTGCATTGCTCGCTCTGGCCCGTCATAACGCACAACATGGACCCTGTGCCTGGAATCGCCGAAAGCGGCTTGCGCCACGCGGCCGAGTCGATCGTTTCCGATGGCGTGGCCCGCGCTCGCGAGGTATCTACCAATCTCGAGGTCACAACCAGCCTGGTATACGGGTGGCCGGCTGAGAACCTTCGCAAATTGGCCTCGCATGCTTCCCTCCTAGTTGTGGGTACCCGGGGCATGGGGGGATTCCTGGGCCTGCTGGTCGGATCGGTAAGCCTTGAACTGGCCGCGACGGCTGCCTGTCCCGTGGCCGTTATCGGTCCCGTGGAGCGTCCAGGTGGGCCGGTCGTCGTCGGAATTGACGGGGAGGGCTGGGAGGCCACGCTAAGGTACGCGGCGTCCTACGCGTCCCAGTCCAACGCCAGCCTTAGGGTGGTGCACGTTCGCAGGAAGCACGACGGTCACGACCCGGCTGGCGGACCCGGTGCCCGGGAAATGCTTGACTCGGCGGTCCGGTCGGTACGCAACGCTTTCCCGGGCCTGGACGTGGCGGACGTCCTGCTGACCGGAACATCCGTAGCGGGAACCCTCCTGAGCGCAACAAGTGATGCCGAGGTTGTCATTGTTGGGAGTGCAGGTCACGGCCTCGTTAGGGGCAGCATTGGTTCAACTGCACACGCGGTGCTGCACCACGCCGGCTGCCCGGTGATAGTCGTCAGGCACGCTGAACCGTCATAGCGTCCGGGGCCCCGGAACCAATGGATGGAACCGGGGCCCGCACAACTCCCTGAGTGCTTCCCAAAGCTACTCCGAGTGCTTCACTGCATGGACCCGGCTAATGATCACCGGGCATGGCAGTTGGCCAAGCACTGAGTGTGCTGTGGATCCCAACAGAAGGCGCTTGAAACCCCCACGCCCTTTACTGCCGACAACCAGTAAGCGGGCAGTTGCGGCAGCGGCGAGCAGTGCCTCGGCCGGCCGCATGTGGGTCTCCAGAACCTGATGCACCTTGAGGTCAGGGTACTTGTCTGCCAGCCCAGCTACCGTTTCGGCCAACACCACGCGTTCTTCCTCCGCGACGATTTCGGAGAAGTTTCCTGGGGGCATGCCGCGGCTAACCACGGGCTCGGGCAGGTGGAAGGCGTGAAGCACGGTGAGTTCCTGCCCTTCCCTGTCGGCTTCGGCTGCAGCAAACGCAACGGCCTGGGTGGACTCTTCCGAGCCGTCCGTGCCGACCAGGACGCCGTGCCGGTTCGCCATGTCGTGCTCTCCGATGACGGCCACAGGGCACTGTGCCACGGCGGCAACCTGCAGTGCACGGTCAGTCAGTGACCCCCCAACCCAGCTGTGCCCGGACCCGATAACCACCATCGAGGCCTTCTTTGACTTCTTGCGCAGCGCGTATCCGGCCCCTCCCGAGACCAGATCGGTGGTTACCTCTACAGTTGGTTCAAGTTTGCTGGCCCGGTCCTTGGCCGTAGCAAGGAATTTGTCGCCCGACTCCCTGATCCATTCGTTATATCCAATGGCGTCATATGCCCAACGATCATCCACGGCGTGAACAAGCTGCACCGGTAGCTTCAGGGCGGCCGCCCTCTGCATCGCCCAACGTGTTGCGGCATCGCTGCTGGGCGAATCACTGACACCAACGACAATTGCTTCCTTCATGACGGGTCCCATTCTTCTTGGATGGTTCCCCGGAGGGTCGAGCCCGGGGCTTTGTGAGTCCAGTTTCCGTCTTCCCTTTCCTAAGAGTTAGGGTCGGAAGTCCCACGAAGTTTCGGATGGATGCAAACTGCGCCATTAGTCCGGAGCCTGAAGTGAGATGGTCTCCAGGTACTCCGGAACCCTCGCATTCCAGCCCAATTCGCGTTTGATCCGGAGACGTAACGCATCTGAAGCGTCTGGTTCACCATGGGTGACATACGTCATCCGTGGCGCCCGCGGAGCCGAACGCATCCAACGGATGATCGCGTCGGCGTCGGCGTGTGCACTGAAGCCCTCAAGTTGGACAACTTCTGCTCGTATCGGAACATCCTGTCCATAAATCCGGAGTTCGCGGGCACCGCCCGCCAGTGCCGCACCGCGGGTTCCGGCGGCCTGGTAGCCGCTCAGCACCAGGGCATTCTTCGGATCGGACCCGTACGCCTGTATATGGTGCAGGATCCTCCCGCCGGTCAACATTCCGCTGGCTGAAATGATGATCATCGGACCGCCACGCAGGTTGAGGAGCTTCGAGTCATCCGCGCTCCTGGTCATGGTGGCAAGCGCGTACATGCCCTTGAACTCCTCGGGACGTAAGCGATGCTCCTCCGGGTGCTGCTGGTACATGTAGGAGGCATCGATGGCCATGGGACTGTTGAGGTAGACCGGTATGTCCGGAATACTTCCTTTTCGGCGCAGACGCGCCAACTGCAGCATCAAAGTTTCGGCACGGCCCACTGCAAACGCCGCGATAAGGATTACACCGCCGCGCTTGGTAACCCGGTTGACGACTTCTTCGAGTTCATTTTCAGAACTGCCCAAGGGGTGTGCCCGGTTGCCGTACGTGGACTCAGTTACCAGGACGTCAGTTTCCTCAAGATCACGGGGCGGGTACATGAAGGGATCATCCGCCCGACCCAAGTCTCCTGTGAAGTGGACGGTGTGGCCGCCCAATTGGAGAAGGATTTGGGCCGCCCCCAGGATGTGGCCTGCCGGGACGAATGTTGCGTCTATGGCGGGGGCGACTTCGATGGTCGCGTTGAAATCCACGGGTCTGAAGCTGTTCAGTGATTTGACGGCGTCCGCGGCGGTGTAGAGCGGAAGGGCGGGCACGTGGACCGAAGAGCCGGTATGGCCTGCGTAGCGGGCTTCCTCTTCCTGCAGATGCCCGCTGTCGGGCAACAAGAGTTTGCATAGTTGGCTGGTTCCATGTGTCGCGTAGACGGGCCCGCGAAAACCGTCGCGCACCAGGGCAGGGACGTAACCGGTATGGTCCAAGTGGGCATGCGTCAGAAGTACGGCGTCGATGGAGGAGGGTGCAACCGGGAAGGGTCTCCGATTGCGTTCCCGCAGCCGTTTGTAGCCTTGGAAGAGTCCGCAGTCCACGAGTATCCGTGAGCCTTGGAACCCAAGGAGGTAACGCGAACCCGTTACCGTATCCGTTGCGCCGAGAAACCGGAGCTTGGGGGAGTGTTTGTCATGCATGGGAACCTATCCACTTTGGCCGGCGGACTATGTTTGGGGGGATTCCGGGGAAGCATCTGGCGCCGAGCGGTGCTCCGGCGCCAGATATCTGCCCTCCCTAGGACGACGGCATGACGTGGTGATGCCGGTATTCCTCTGTACTGGGCTTTATTGCCAGCGCGGTAACCACCAAGGCAACGGCGCCGGCAATCCATGCGGTCCAAGCCGCGCCTGTGGCTGACGTGAAACCGGCTACCCACGGCGCCAGCAACAGGGCCACAGCAATGACAGCCTGAGCCCACTCCGCGGCGGGCATCCCCGGCGCGGCAAGGTTAACAACCCCGCCGATGGCAAGGAGTATGCCCAGCGTGACCATTACCGCCGTCGAAGAACCCATTTGCGTGGTCCATAGCACTGAGAGGGCCGCATAGGCGCCGGCTGCGACAACCGTCCAGTCCTGCCATCGCGTCCATTTCTTCATGGTGATCTTGCTCCTTCATTATGTGGAAACACCGCCTGCTTCTGCAGGGCAGCTTTCGGTCTCCCGTACTCCCAGAGTCCGCCCAAAGCCCTGTGGCAGAACAGTGCCGAAAGTCATAATGCTTTGGCAGGGTCCTTGGGCCCTTGTGACCGGCTGAGGAGGTCGGCAACAATTTGGAGGAGTTAAAGATCGGCATGTGCCGTGCGCCCTGCGCCTGAGAGGAAACCCATGAATCGCGAACAGGAACCCGGCCAGGGCACGCAGTCGCGGCCCCTCCGTGTGTTCATCCTCGACGACCACGAATTGGTGCGAAGGGGTCTGCAGGAGCTGCTGGAAAGCGAAGGTTTCGAAGTGGTTGGGATGTCAGGGTCCGCGGAGGAAGCGACACGCCGGATACCAGCGCTGCACCCGGACGTCTCGGTTCTGGATGGACGGCTTCCGGACGGGACAGGGATCGAAGTTTGCCGCGACGTCCGTTCCGTTGACCCCCGCTTGAACTGTCTTATTCTTACAAGCTACGACGACGAGCAGGCGCTACGGGGTGCAGTACTGGCAGGGGCGGCTGGCTACATTCTCAAGGAGATCGGCGGTACGGATCTTCTGGGTGCCCTACGACGGGCAGCCCGCGGCGAGTCATTGTTCGATGAGGCAGTCAAGACGCGCATTATCAAGGGACTCACGGAGCCAAAGAGGCTGGATCCGCGGGTAGCGTCCCTGACACCGCAGGAGCGGCGTGTCCTGGAGTACGTGGGCCAAGGCATGACCAACCGCCAAATTGGCGAGGAGATGCTGCTCGCAGAGAAGACTGTCAAAAACTATGTTTCGTCCTTGCTGGCGAAACTTGGTTTCGAGCGCAGGACCCAGGCTGCGGTTTTCATGGCTCACGCGCCCGAGGAGGATGCAGGTAGCGTTCGTTAGGGGGGCACGGGGCGACCATCTCAGCCCAACGGAACGGTCCATGTGAGCAAAGTACCTTTACCGGGAGTACTGGTGATGGTGCATGAACCATTCAGTTCAGCGGCCCGGCGGACCATATTCCCCAGTCCATGGCCGGAACCAGGCTCCTTGAACCCGCGGCCATCATCCGCCAGTTCCATGATCAGCGCGTTGTCTTCCACGGCCACTGAGACGGTAATTCTTTCTGCCCCGGAATGGCGCACGGCGTTGCTCAGGCTTTCTGTAATGACTGCCAGCAGGTTCTCGACGACAACCTCGTCTTCCAGGGCGTCGACCGCACCTGTCAGTGTCAGATGGGGCGCATGCGACAGCGCTTTTGCGCCGGATTGTATGGTGCGAAGGATCCGGCTGCTCAGGAGTTCACTTTCACGGGTGTTGGCCCGCAAGGAGTAGATGGTGTTCCGAAGATCGCGGATGGTGGTGTCGAGCTCGTCCGTTATGGCATCAATGCGCCCGGCAGCTGACCCTGTTGAGGTGTAGCGCCGTAGGCTTTGGATGCTCAGTCCCGCGGCGAACAACCGTTGGATGACCAGATCATGAAGGTCCCGGGCGATCCTGTCCCGGTCCGTGAACACCACCAGTTGCTCACGCGAGCGGTGGATACGGTCAAGGGCCAAAGCCAGCGCAACATGGGAGCCGTAGACGGAAGCCATTTCAACATCGGTCGCCGAAAAGGCGCCGGTGCCGGCCGGACGGCCAAGTACCAGAAACCCTTGGTGACTGTCCTGGGCGTTGAGGTCCACCATGAGCAATTTACCCGGCGGGCCCTCACCAGTGCCGTCCACGAGGCGCCAGGGATCCTCGAGAGTGGACGCAGCTCCATCGAAGATGCCGGCGCGGTTATCGATGGACCCCATCGCGAGCACACGGCCCCTAAGCGTCTCACCGTGCGCGCCGGCGGAGCCTTCCACGGTGTAGTCGCCATCCTGCTCGGGCGAAGGTATCAGGACCAATGCCAGCCGGGCCTCGGATTCCAGCAAGGCCCTTCCCGCAATGAGGTCCAGGGAGGTGCGTTCTGGCTGGCCGTCCTCAAGCATCCTTCCGGTAACGTCCATACAGGCTTCAAGCCACGAAGTCCGGCGTCGGGCGTCCTCGTAAAGGCGGGCATTCTCAATGGCCACTCCGGCTGCGGCTGCCAAAGCAACCGCAAGATCCTCATCTTCCGGCGTGAAGTCCTCACCCCCGTGCTTTTCCGTCAAATAGAGGTTCCCGAAGACCGTGTCCCGGACCCGGACCGGGACACCTAGGAAGGACTTCATAGGGGGATGATGCCGGGGGAAACCATACGCTTTGGGATGCTGCCTCAGATCATGGAGCCGCAGCGGTGAAGGCTCTGTGATCAGAAGACCCAGGACCCCGTGCCCTGTGGGAAGCGGCCCGATCCGGGCGGCCAAGTCATCGTCAATGCCGACAGTGATGAAGTGACTGAGCGCGTTGTCCTCGCCTATTACACCCAAGGCGCCATACCGCGCCCGCAGAAGATCGCAGGCGGATCTGACAACCCGCTCCAGCACCGATTCCAGGCTCAGGTCCTCGGCCACGCCCACCACAGCTTCCAGGAGCCCCCGAGTTCGCTCCTGTGCTTGGAGAAGTTCTCCAGCGCGGGCCATGAAGTCTTTTAGGGGATCCTCCAACTGGGCCGCAGGAGCGCTCGTGGGCTCGTTGCGTGGTAAGTCCGGAGAGCCGTTCATTGTCACCTTTCGACCAGGACCGGCAACACCTGAAGGCGTCGCAGCCGTCTACGGTGCCAGCCTACTCCGGGGGAATTCAGCCATCCACCGGTCGGCTCGGTCAGGGGCTTTGTGCCCTGTCCCAATGCCGTGGGCCGGTTTAGTGTCGTCGCATGACGAACAAACCAGCAATCCCCGAGCCAGAGAACCTGGACATCAAACAATGCTGGGAACTCCTCCGCAGTGTGTCGGTGGGGCGCCTGGCCGTCTGGGCGGACGATCACCCCGACATCTTCCCCATTAATTACAAAGTTGACCACGGAACCTTGGTCTTCCGCACGGGCGAGGGCACAAAGCTCCAGGCCGCCCTGGGGGCAACGCCCGTAGCGGTGGAGGCGGACGGTGTGGACTCCGGATCCGGTGTTGCGTGGAGCGTTGTGGTCAAGGGGACAACGGAGAGCATCAAGCTGACTCAGGATGTGCTGGACACCGTGGGCCTGCTGCTCTTCCCTTGGCAGGCTGGACGCAAGGACCATTTTGTCCGTATCGTCCCAACTTCCATGACCGGGCGGCGCTTCAAAGTGACGCCGCCCCTGACGTGGTGGAGCCCCTTGGACGATGCAACCCGCGCAGGTTTGGAATAGTTTCGGGTACCGCAGCGTCCGGTACCCCTATGGCCCGGGACCAACGGCCCTAACGACGGCGACCTGCCGGCGTTAGCGTCGAGGGCATGAACGCCAAACCTGATCCCGTCGTAGAACGCCTTGCTCCAGACGAATGCTGGACCCTGTTGGAGCAGACCAACGTTGGCCGCCTGGCGGTCTTGGTGGATGGACACCCTGACATCTTTCCAGTGAACTACGTCCTGGACAGAGACAGCATCGTCTTCCGTACGGGAGTGGGTACGAAATTCTGGAGCACAATGACCACGCCTTGCGCCGTGGAAATCGACGGCTACCGGGCTGACAGCGGAAAGGCCTGGAGTGTGGTGGTTCGAGGCCGGACGAACCTGATCCTGGACCATCAGGAAAGAGCCGGCGTAGACGCGCTGGGACTGGATCCTTGGCAACCAGGCAGCAAGGACTTTTACCTGCGCCTGATTCCGGAAGCCGTCACTGGCCGCCGCTTCACGACCAAACGACCGGACCTTTGGGGAACCCCCCTGAACGACGCCCGTACCGCTACTTTCCACTAACCCACTTCCAAACTGCCCTGCGCGCTCGCCGGATGACACGCCTCTGAGGCTATACAGAGGCCATACAAAGAACGGACCAACACTATGAAAGCCCTCGTTTACGGCGGTCCAGGCACCAAAGCATGGAAGGACGTTCCGGATCCGGGCATCGTCGAACCCACTGATGCGGTTGTGCGCATCGATACGACCACGATCTGCGGCACTGATCTGCACATCCTCAAGGGTGACGTACCAGCGGTGGAGCCTGGACGGATCCTTGGCCATGAAGGCGTGGGTACGGTCACTGAGGTTGGCAGTTCCGTCAGCGGCATCAGGGCAGGAGACCGTGTGATCATTTCTTGCATCAAGTCCTGTGGACACTGCGTAAATTGCCGCAAGGGGCTGTTTTCGCATTGCCTCGGAGACGAAGGGCAAGTGGGTACGGGCTGGATCTTTGGTCATCTCATTGACGGCACCCAGGCGGAGTTCGTTCGCGTTCCCTATGCGGACAACTCACTCCACAAGATCCCGCACGGCGTCAGCGACGATCAGGCCGTCATGCTGTCGGATATCCTTCCCACGGCCTTCGAAATCGGCGTGCTGGACGGCCGCGTAGCCCCAGGCGACATAATCGCCGTCGTGGGTGCCGGACCCATTGGCTTGGCGGTCATGTCGACGGCGGGACTCTGCGGAGCGTCGACGATTATCGCCATCGACCCCAACGAAAGCCGCCTTGAAAGGGCTTCCGATTTCGGGGCTACGCACACCGTCAATCCGGAGAGCCCGGATTGGATCAGCGACGTCCTGGCCCTCACAGACGGTGCCGGCGTGGACGTTGCCATGGAAGCGGTAGGGCTTCCGGAGACTTTCGAGATGGCATTGCGGCTGGTGCGTCCAGGAGGCAACGTGGCCAACATCGGCGTTCACGGGAAGCCTGTGGAACTGCCCCTGCAAGACTTGTGGATCCGCAACATCAATATCAGCATGGGCCTGGTCAATACGAACACTACCCCGATGCTGCTGCGCCTGGTTGCCCAGCACAAGCTGTCCGCTGAAAAGTTCGCCACGCATCACTTTCCCCTCGACCGGATCATGGATGCCTACGACACCTTTTCACGGGCCGCCGAAACGGAGGCACTGAAAGTGGTGCTCAGTAGGAATCCCCATGACTGAACGTTCGCCGTGAGAAATCGCCTGGTGTCGCTGGCTGTGCGTTTCCCGCTGGTGGCCTGCACGGTGTTGGCTATGCTCGGCGTGGCAGCGCTGGCTATCAGCGGCAATAATGCTGCCGCGCAGGGGACGGCCACCATTTACGCGCTCTCGGTCGCGCTCTACCGCGCCGGGAGCATGGTCAAGGGCCTCTTTCAAGGGCGGTGGGGCATTGACCTTCTGGCCGTAACGGCTATTTGTTCCACGGCGGTTGTGGGGGAGTACATCGCGTCCTTGGTTATTGTTCTCATGCTGACCGGTGGCGAAGCGTTGGAGGATTTTGCCCACGGCCGCGCCACCAGGGAGCTCCGATCCCTGCTGGAGCGCACGCCGCGTATCGCCCACCGGGAGGAGGCCGGTGGAGTTGTGGAAGAGGTCGGAGTCGACATCGTTGGTCCCGGTGACATCCTCTTGGTGAAACCGGCTGAAACGGTCCCCGTGGACGGCAGGCTGTTGTCGGACGCCGGGACCTTTGACGAGTCCGCGTTGACAGGGGAAAGCCTCCCTGCCGAGAGACTGGCGGGTGACTTGCTGCTCAGTGGCTCCGTGAACGGCGCCGACGCCATCCGGATGGTGGCCACATCCTCTGCCAGTGACTCCCAGTACAGCCAGGTTGTTGCCCTGGTGAGGGAGGCCGCAGCGAGTCGTGCTCCCACGGTGCGACTGGCTGACAGATACGCCGTGCCGTTCACCCTGATTGCCTTTGTCCTTGCCGGGGCGGCGTGGTGGCTCAGCCAGGATCCGGTCCGGTTTGTGCAGGTGCTCGTGGTTGCAACACCATGCCCCTTGCTGATTGCCGCGCCCGTCGCCTTCCTCGCTGGCACCAGCCGCGCTGCCAAAGCCGGAGTCATTATCAAGGATGCAGGCACGTTGGAGCAGCTCAGCCGCGTGAAGACTGCTGTGTTCGATAAGACAGGCACGCTCACCCAGGGCAGACCTGTCCTGACCGGAATTCGCCTCGCTGCCGGGGCAGTGCTGTCACAGGACGATCTGTTACAGCTTGCAGCATCGGCTGAGCAGTACTCGTCCCACATCTTCGCGGCGTCGGTCATTGCGGCAGCCCGCGAGCGGGGCTTACCGTTGCTGCCGGCGACGGGCGCCAGCGAACACGCCACCAATGGTGTAGGCGCTCATGTCGGATCGCGGAGAGTCTTGGTGGGAAAGCCGGGGTTTATCAAAGAAAATACGACAGGCTTTGAAAGAACGCCCTTGGAAGGAGGGCAACTTGCGGTCTACGTGGGTGTTGGGGAAAAGTTTGCCGGCACGCTCATCATGAGTGACCCTTTACGGGCCAATGCTGTGGAGACACTCGCGGAACTCCGCAGGCTCGGGGTCACGCAAACCATGCTCCTGACCGGCGATACCTCGTCCACCGCCCAGCACATTGCTGACTCCGCGGGGATCGGTAATGTCCAGGCAGAATGTCTGCCTTCCGACAAGGTCGCCGCCGTTGCGGCCATCCCTGTGCGACCGGTCATGATGGTTGGTGACGGCGTTAACGATGCCCCCGTCTTGGCTGCGGCCGACGTCGGCATCGCCATGGGCGCCAAAGGCGCCACTGCAGCGAGCGAATCGGCGGACGTGGTCATCATGCTCGACGACCTCTCAAGAGCCGCGCTTGCGGTTGACATCGGCCAATACACCATGCGCATCGCCCGCTTGAGTATCTGGACAGGAATCCTCCTGAGCTTTGGCCTGATGGCCGTGGCAACGTTGGGCGTGATCCCCGCTGTGGCCGGTGCGCTGCTTCAGGAATTCGTGGATCTGGCGACCATCCTGAATGCGCTCAGGGCGCTCGGCCGGCGGCCGGGAAACAGGCGCCCCACGGCCCAGGCCCCAGCAGTCAGTAGCGCTCGGGTTCGTCCCCAAGTTCAAAGTGACGGCCCTGGACCCGCGTTGGAGTGATCTCCACGTAAGTGTATTTGCGGGTTGGGATCCATGGTTTGAGAGGCAACTTATCTGCCTCGTCGATTTCCGACTGCGACTCGATCACGCGTGCCGTGCCTTTGAGGACCACGCTCCAGGCTTCCGCGTCAACGATCTCCTCCACTTCGAAGGCAACCTTCTCGTTGACGGTCAACTCGGCCAGTTTGGTTCCCGGATTCGTCCTGAGGAGCAAGCGCCGCTCGTGGGCGATGAAGTTCAAGGGGTAGATGTCCGGTTCGCCCAGGACGCTGACGGCCAAACGACCATGCTGGTTCCGTTCGAGGACTTTCCATGAGTCGGCTTCCGACAGGACAGTGCCTGGTCGCTCGTCATTTTCCACGGTCTTTCTCCTGCACCTGACGTAGGGGCCGCAGGGCTGGATGGCCTCTGACAGCTGATGTCCGCGATCCTACGGCTGGCTGCGTTGACCACAACAGGGTCAAAGGTCCTGTTGGCCGGCGGGGCACCATGACCTAAGTCTCTGGCGTCCAGGCCCTGTTCGGGAGAAGCTATGAAGCAGCCGGTTCAGGTCTGGAGGGAGATGCATGGTCCAGGGCGTTTATGTCGCTTCCGTTGCCCCGGGCTCCGGCAAGTCGCTGGTGGCTTTGGGGCTGGCCGATGCCCTGCATCGCAGGACGGGTCGTCTGGGATTCTTCCGGCCGTTCGTCAACCAAGCCGAAGCTCAACAGGACCCGGTCATCTTGATGCTTCGGCGACTCTACGAACTGGGACCGTCACGTTGCCGGAGCGGTATGCCCTTGACTGCAGCAAGGGCCGACGTCGCCGCAGGCCTTCAGGACGAACTGTTGTCGTTGATGCTCAGGGAATACACGGAGATCGCGCACGGGTGCGATGCGGTGGTGGTTGATGGCTCGGACCTCCGCGGAAGCGACTCCGACAAGGAATTGGACCTCAACATTCGGCTGGCGAACAACCTTGGTCTGCCCGTCCTGGCTGTGGTTGGCGCACAGGGGCTCCCGGCGGAACAGACAGTTGGCGCCGCGGAGGCAGGCATCAGGCAGTTCAAGGCGGCGCATTGCCCGGTTCTGGCGTTGGTGGTGAACCGTGTCGATCCCGGCGTGATGGACGAGGTCTACAAAGCCGTCAGGGCTTCTGTAGGGGAGGTCCCTTCCTATGTGATACCGGAAGTGCCCGGGATTTCCACCCCGACTGTGGCCGACGTCGTATCTTCCCTGGGCCTCACCCGTCTATCGGGCAGCACGGAACTGGACCGCGACGTGGGCAAGATCAAGGTGGCGGGGATGAACGTGGACAACTTTCTTCGGACCTTTCGTGCAGGCGACCTGGTCATCGCTGCCGGCGACCGATCCGACGTCATGATGGCTTGCCTGGCCTCTGCTTTGGCGCCCGATCTCCCTACGCCCGCGGGCATTATCCTGGCGGACGGTTTGCTGCCAGGTGCTCAGGTATTGCCCTTGTTGGACCGTGCACCGTTCCCCGTCTTCGTGGACTCGAAGGATACGTATGCCACGGCACAAGAGGTGGCAGGAGTGCGCAGTGAAATCCACACTGGGGAGAACCGCAAGCTGGCGGCGGCTCTGGGCGTTTGGTCCCGCTCCATCGACGAAACCGAAATGCTCGATCGTTTGGCCCTGCCCCATCCTGCGACGATGACGCCGCTCCGCTTCCTCAATGAGCTGATCGAAAAGGCCCGGAAGCAGGAGCGAAGGATTGTCCTCGCCGAGGGCGAAGAACTGCGCGTTCTGCGTGCGGCGGAGATCCTTCGACGCCGGGACGTTTGCAAGGTGACGGTGCTGGGCAACGTAGCTGGGGTCAGGGAGCTCGCTGAAGCCCATGGCATCGACGTAAGTGGCCTCCAGATCCTTGATCCGGCCAGCTCACCCCTCAGGGAGCGCTTTGCTGCCGAGTATTGCCGCTTGAGGGCGCACAAAGGAATGATCATGGAGCGTGCCCGGGAAATCATGCTTGATGGGGCATACTTCGGCACCATGATGGTCCAACTCGGTGAAGCGGACGGCATGGTTTCCGGCGCCGCCCACACTACCGCCAATACCATTCGGCCGGCCTTGGAGTTCGTGAAAGGCCGGAAGGGGGAGGGCTTGGTGTCCTCTGTCTTCTTCATGTTGTTTCCGGACCGGGTGTTTGTTTATGGAGACTGCGCCGTGGTTCCTGAACCGAATGCCGATCAACTCGCGGAAATCGCCATCGCCTCGGCTGACACTGCTTCCCGTTTCGGTGTGGAGCCGAGGGTGGCCATGCTTTCCTACTCGACAGGAGGCTCTGGATCAGGAACTGCCGTAGACAAGGTGCGCCGGGCCACGGAACTGGTCAGGGCGGCGCGTCCTGGGCTTCCGGTGGACGGGCCTATCCAGTACGACGCGGCGGTGGATGCAACCATCGCGAGCTCCAAGTTGCCGTCGTCCGCAGTGGCAGGAAAGGCCACTGTTTTCATCTTTCCCGACCTCAACACCGGCAACAACACCTATAAGGCGGTGGAGCAGTCCTCCGGTGCTGTCGCCGTCGGGCCTATCCTTCAAGGACTTCGTAAGCCCATCAACGATCTGTCCAGGGGCTCAACCGTGGAGGACATCATCAACACGGTTGCCATCACTGCCGTCCAGGCACAGGAGCCAAGCTAGGCTTCTTCCTCCGTAGCCACCACAAGAACCGGGCAGTGGGCATGGGCTGCGCAGGCCTTGCTGACCGAGCCAATGGGCTGGTTAAGGAAGCCCCCCGCGCCGTGCCTGCCTACAATGAGCAGTTGGGATCCGCGGCTTTCCTCGACCAATACCTTCGCAGGTTCGCCAAATTTCACGGTGACGGTCAGGCCCTCGGGGCGGGATTCGCCGAAAGCACGCTCAAGTGCCTCATCCACCAGTCGCCTGGCCGTGTCCTCAAGCTGTGACGTGAAGCGGGTCAGCTCATGTTCGAAGCGGGATGCCATGTAGAAATCCGACATTCCGATGCACGTGATGACGTCGATCTGCCCACCCAGTGTGGATGCCATCCGGCCTGCCATTTCGAGGGTCTTCGAGGAGTATTCGGAGCCATCGACGCCGACGACGATTCGATTCGGCCGTGATTGTGAGTTCATGGGACCAGCTTGACGCTGGGCATGATGCAACGATAGGGCCGAAGGACATGTTTTTCAGGCAGGCGAAGAGGTTTCGCTGTGCCTGTGACGTAGCCGTTTGTAGAGCCAATCGACGCCGAGAACGCCAGGAATAGCAAGGACAGCTACAGTCCAGCCCGCAGCGGTAGGCGGCGCTTGTCCAAGGATTCCGGCAAGAGGTGGAACGAACAGGAACACGGCCAGCGCCGCCAATTCAGCGGATACCGCCCACAGCAGGAGGCGGTTGGTAAACCAACCCTGCTTCCACGGGGGAGCCGTTGCGCTCCTGCAGGCGAAAGCGGTAGCCAGTTGGCCCAGCACGACGGCGGCAAACGCAGCCCCGGACGCTGACATCAGTACACCGGGATCCCATGATTGACCCCGAACCCAGCCGCTGCCGAACAGGACCGTTGAAAACGCCGCCATTGCGATCAAGGCTTCCGTGGGCCCCATCACGGCAAACACCCGCAGCATGAGGTGACGGTCCAGGAGGTGCCGTTTTTCGGGGGGCCTCTTCAATACCCGCTTTCCCGGAGCCTCGGCCCCGAGAGCCAAGGCAGGCAGCAGATCTGTTCCAATGTCCAGCGCCAAAATCTGAAGGACACCAAGCGCAAGGGGAAACTGGCCGCCTGACAGGGCCCAGATAACGAAAGGTGCCAATTCCGCTACGTTGTCGGTGAGGTGGTAAGTGAGGAAGCGGTGAATGTTCGAGTACGTTGCCCGCCCTTGCTCGATTGCGGCCACGATCGTGGCGAAATGATCGTCCAGGAGAACCAGGTCCGAAGCTTCGCGGGCAACATCCGTGCCGCTGAGGCCCATGGCTACTCCGATATCGGCCTGGCGAAGCGCGGGACCGTCGTTGACGCCGTCTCCCGTCATCGCTACCACATGGCCCCGTGCCTGCAGCGCCTTCGCCACTCGGAGCTTTTGCTCCGGGGAGACTCTGCTGACCACCACTCCATCGCGGTCCAGGAGGGCACCTAGGATTTGCTCATCTCCGGGGAGGTCCGCGCCTTGGACAACGAGGTTGTCGGGACCCATCAGGCCAATCTCCCTGGCGATTGCCCCGGCCGTTGATGGGTGGTCGCCAGTGATCATTGCTATCCGGATTCCGGCCCCTCTTGCTGCCTTGATCACGTCACCCACGTCCGGCCTTGGCGGATCATGAAGTCCGATGAGCCCCAGAGGTGCAAGGTTGCGTTCGGCGTCCTCTGCCGATCGGTCCAGCCAGTCCGAAGCCGTTCCTGGCAATTCCCTGCTTGCCACTGCTATCACACGCAACCCGCGGGAAGCCATCGCCTCTACGGCACCAGCCAAAACGCTTGAGGTGTCCGTGCACAGTGGCAAAACGGATTCCGGTGCCCCCTTGACGTACAGTGTGGTCCCGGCAATCACGGACTCCCGGCGCCTGTCGGCGTCAAAGGCAAAGCGTCGGATGATTTTGACCGTTTCAGGCTCACGTCCCAACAGCCGACGCGCAAGGGAATCAATCGCCGCTTCCATGGGGTCGCCGCTGGCCGTCCAGCCGCCTTCGTGGTGCACCGCCCGTCCCTGCGACGCTACCCGTGCGCCCAAGGCGGCCAGCAAAGCCATGCTTCGTGCCTGCCCTTCGATCCGTGCTTCAGGCCCGTAGCCCTCGCCCACGATCTTCACCGGACCGTCGGCAGTGAAGACCTCGACGGCGTTCATCCGGTTTTGCGTCAAGGTTCCCGTTTTGTCCGTGCAGATAAAGGTTGTGGAACCAAGTGTTTCTACTGCCTCCAGGTTGCGGACCAGCGCCTGTCGTTCAGCCATGCGCTGAGCTCCCATAGCCAGTGACAAAGTGACGGTGGGCAACAGACCCTCCGGAATCAGCGCAACGGCCACACCGATGGCAAACAGAAACGAGTCGCGCCAGACGATTCCAACCAAGAGGGAAACGACGAAGAAGACCCCTGCCACGCTCAAGGCGACGAATGCTACGAGCCGGACGATCCTTCGGAGTTCCATGGTCAAGGGAGTGGGTGGCGGTTTGGTGCCGCTCGTGAGGGCGGCAATCGCGGCAAGCTTGGTGTTGCTGCCTGTGGCGGTGACAATGCCTTCTGCTTCGCCGTTGACAAGGAACGTTCCGCCCCACGCCGGGTCATTGGTTCTTTTCGGCACTGCTGCGCTCTCACCCGTCAGCATGGATTCATCTGCCGTGCAGTTTGATGCCGAGACAAAAACGATGTCGGCGGGAAGCCTGTCCCCGGCTGCCATAATGACGAGGTCTCCGGGGACCAGCTCACTGGCATGGACGCTTTGGATCCTGCCATCACGCCGCACATTTACTTCGGCCGGGAGGAGGCCCTGAAGCCGTTCGGCTGCGTGCTGGGCACGTTCTTGCTGGATGTGGGCGAAGACCCCGTTGACGATGACAACAACGATGATTGCCACGCACAGCTGCGGCATGCCACCGACGTATGCCAATACCGCTGCGACCCACAACATCAACGCGAAGAAGTGTGTCAACTCGCCCAGTAGCTTTCGCCACTGAGGCACCCTCTTGGCTTGCGGCAATATGTTGGGTCCCGCTTCTGCCAACAACTGCGCAGCCATGCGGGAACTCAGGCCGTCGGTTCCGGTGACCGCAGGCGGCGGTGCAGGGGGTTTGTTCCCAAGGGACATTATTTCTCCAAAAGCGGGACGCCTGTTCGATGTAAGGCTCCACGTGTGACCGGTGCCCGTCTAGGGCCAAAGGGCACGGTTGGGAAAGGACCTTCTGCCCTACACGGGCCTCGCCCCAGGCGTTAGGCTCGGCGCCATGGAGAACACATCACGGGACCAGACCACATCACCGGACCAGGAAACCAAAGAGCTTAGTGTCCACGACTGTTGGAAGTATCTGCAGTCCACATCCACGTGCAGGGTGGCACTCATCAACGGAGACGTTCCGGAAATCTTCCCGGTCAACTACATCCCCAATTTTGGAACCCTGCTGTTCAGGACAGGGCAGGGAACCAAACACAAGGCCCTCCGCGAAGGGGCAGTGATAGCAATGGAAGCCGACGGGTTCAACCGCTACGGGACCATCGCCTGGAGCGTCATCATCAAAGGACGTCCCGAGTTCGTGACCCATCCCGAAGAAATCCAGGAAGCGGTGGATGCAGGGTTGTCCCCGTGGCAACCCGGACCCAAGGACATTCTGGTGCGGGTGACGCCAACGCATATCAGCGGCCGGCGGTTTGTCATCACGCCGCCCTCGAAGTGGTGGCCGCCCTTGGACCCTGCCGCGTCTGACGACGACGTGGCAGCGGAAGGGGACGACGCCGGAAACCAGTAGGTGGCATGGCCCGGCTTTGTCCTGTGGCCGGTTTGTTTTGCGGCCCGGTCTCAGGAGGGCCGCGTCAGGATGGTGGGGCACTGGACATTCAGGAGCACGTGCTGCGCCACGGAGCCTAGCAGCACCCGAAGGCCGCCCCGCCCCCGACAACCCATGACCAGCAGCCGGGCATCCCTGGCAGCAGCCACCAGCGCCTCTCCGGGGCCGCGGCTGGTGTCCAGCCTTTCCCGCACGGATACTCCGGGGTGGCGTTCTTTCACGTTACGGACGGCGTCAGCCAGAACATCGCTATCGCCGGAAACGCTGGAAGGGCGGGGATCCGGACCCGAAGCATGAACGATGACCAGGTCTTCATCCATGCGCTGTGCCTCACTCGCTGCAAGGTCCAAGGCAACTAGCGAGTCGGAGGATCCGTCGACTCCGACCACCACGCCTTTGCGAACTCCGGATGCCATCTCCGGAACCACAGCAACCGGGCAGTTGCTTGTCACTGCGATCTGGAAACTGACGGAACCGTATCCCTGGCCCTCCGTCCCCGGCCCGCGGTCGGTTCCAGCCACGAGCATGTCCGCTTCCGAGGACAGGCCGGCGAGAGTTTCCGCGGGTTCTCCTGACAGTTGCGTGGATGAGACTTCCAAACCGGGATAGGCCTGCGCAATCCGCCCGGATTCGCTCCCCAGCAGGTCCTCTGCCCGTTCGATGGCTAATTTGCGTTCGCTGCGCGCGGGAAACGCCCAGTCCGGCGGCACCACGTGCACAAGGTTGAGCGCCAAGCCAAAGGCATCAGCATGTGCGGCTGCCCAGTCTGCGACGTTCCGGCCAGCCTTGGAACCATCAAGGGCTGCCACGATCTGCTTCTTCACGTAACGGCGTCCCCTCGCATATCCCAACAGTGATCGTTTCCACTATCTGCGGGAGAGGTTGCCACCGCAAGGGCCGGAAGGCCTTTCCGCCAGCTGCCTGAGTGCGTTAGGGTCCTCGAGAGAGAAGGAATCACCTTTTCATCGACCTCGCCGGGGAGGAAATCGCGTGCATGTTCTCGTGCTGAATCCCGGTTCTTCATCGCTCAAGTACCACGTGCGGGACACCTCGGTACCTGAAGCTGAAGCAAGCGTGCAGGCCTCCGGGCAAGTGAACTGGGCGCCTCAGGTTCGCTCAGACCCATCCCGTCTGGACGAAGTTTTCAACGTGATAAATGCCGGTTTGGCCAAAAGCACCGAAGCGGGCCATATTGAGGCAATCGGCCATCGCGTGGTGCACGGTGGCGACCAGTTCAGAAGGCCGACACGGGTCACAGCGGATGTGGCTGCGGCCGTGGAAAGACTTGGTGCTTTGGCGCCACTGCATAACCCCGCGAGCGCGGCCTGCATGCGGACTGCGGGCATCCGGTGGCCGGACGTTCCCCAAGTTGCCGTATTTGATACTGCTTTCCATGCCTCGATACCGGAGTATGCGGCACGTTACGCCATCCCCGAAGACGTCTACAAAGCCCATAGAGTCAGGCGCTATGGGTTCCATGGGATCTCAGTGGAGATGGCTTGCCGTGACGCAGCTGGTTTTTTGGGGGTACCAGGTTCCTCGCTCAACGCTGTTGTTGCCCACGTGGGCAACGGGGCCTCGGTTACAGCCGTCAGGGGTGGTATGAGCGTGGATACGTCCATGGGAATGACACCGCTGGAAGGCCTTGTGATGGGCACGCGCTCCGGGGATATCGACCCCTCGATTGTCCTTTTGATGCAGCGAGAGGGGGCAACGCCGGACGAGGTTGATGAGATTCTTAATCACCGCTCGGGCATGCTGGCCTTGGCAGGTACGGCGGACATGCGGGACGTTGGTGCGGCCGTCGAACGCGGCGAGCCCAAGGCAAGCCTGGCCCTCGATATCTACGCCTATCGTCTTGCCAAGTACATTGCTGCCTACTCAATGGTGGTTGGCCGGCCTGATGCCCTCCTCTTCACAGGTGGCGTGGGCGAGAATTCGGTGGCCTTCAGAACGAAGGTCCTTTCGTGGCTTATGCCCTTGGGGCTTGCAATGGACCAGGACAGGAACCTGTCGCCGCGTGAAGGCATCCGGGTGGTGAGTGCAGATGGTTCGTCATTTCCCGTCCTCGTGGTTCCCAGCGACGAGGAACGGGCCATAGCGGAAGCAACTGCTTCGCTGCTCGGGGAAGACACCAAGGATAGAAGGGGGCGGCGAAGATGAGTTCTGGTATGGAAAGCAACACCTCTGGTTCCCACCGTGAGTCCGAAGATTTCGAACTCCTCAACCGGTATTGGGCCGCTGCGAATTACCTTACGGTGGCACAGATATACCTGCAGGAGAACCCTCTCCTGCGCGAGCCTTTGCAACCTCAGCACATCAAACCGCGGCTTCTGGGCCATTGGGGGACCAGCCCGGGACTTTCGTTGATCTATGCCCATCTCAACCGCCTTATCCGTCGCACGGGGGCGGAGGTCCTTTTGGTGACGGGCCCTGGTCACGGGGGACCGGCCATCGTTGCGAATACGTATCTGGAAGGCAGTTATTCGGAGGTTTACCCGGCGGTGGGGCGGGATTTGGAGGGACTCCGACGCCTGGTCCGGCAGTTCTCGACGCCGGGTGGTATAGGCAGCCATGTCGGCCCTGCCACACCTGGTTCCATCCACGAAGGCGGTGAACTGGGGTATTCATTGATGCATGCCACCGGCGCGGCCATGGACAATCCTGATCTCATCGTTGCCTGCGTTGTTGGCGACGGGGAGGCGGAGACAGGGCCGTTGGAAGGCTCGTGGAAGGCGCCGTCTTTTATCAATCCGCTCAGGGATGGGGCCGTCCTTCCGATTCTCCATCTCAACGGGCATAAGATTTCCGGCCCTACTGTGCTTGGCAGGCAGTCGGACTTGGACGTGGCCGCGCTGCTCGAAGCGCATGGCTGGGATCCAGTGGTCGTGTCCGGCAAGGATCCGGGAATTGTTCATCCGGCGCTGGCGTCCGCCATGGATTCGGCGTACGCCTCCATTCGTGCCATCCAGTCACACGCGCGTCACCAAGGCGTCGACCGTCCCTCCCGGTGGCCCGCCATCATCCTGCGCACGCCCAAAGGCTGGACGGGACCACAAGTGGTGGATGGTCTACCAGTCGAGGGAACCAGCCGGTCGCATCAAGTTCCCTTGTCTGGAGTGCGGGAGAAGCCCGAACACCTGGCACAGTTGGAGGCCTGGATGCGGTCCTACCGGCCGGAGGAACTTTTCGACGCCGAGGGGCGGCTGATCGCCGAACTTGCCGGGCTTGCTCCCGACGGCGGTCTTCGCATGGGAGCGTCGGCTGCGGGACGGGGCGTCGGTGGCAAGGGCCTGCTGATTCCGGACCTTGCCCGGTACGCCGTCGAAACCCTGCCCCGGGGGCAAGTAATGCATCAGAGCACCAAACCGCTGGGGGAGATGCTCCGGGACATCTACCTTGATACTGCCGATGACCCGAGGTTTCGCTTGTTCTGTCCGGACGAGACCAACAGCAACAGGCTCAGCGCGGTCTTTGAGGCCACAGACAGGTGCTTGCTGGAGCCGCCCGCGAACCCGGCCGCTGCCGATGATCATGTTTCCGCCAACGGGCGCGTGATGGAAGTCCTCTCGGAGCACCTGTGCCAAGGATGGTTGGAGGGATACGTGCTGACGGGCAGGCACGGGTTGTTCGCAAGCTACGAGGCGTTCGCGATGGTGAGTGCCTCGATGACTATCCAGCACGCCAAATGGCTGCAACATTCCCGCGAGCTGGATTGGCGGCCGCCTGTCCCGAGCTTGAACATCCTGTTGACGTCTACCTGTTGGCGGAACGACCATAACGGCTTCAGCCATCAGGGTCCGGGTCTCATCGACACCGTCTTGTCGCTGTCCGGCAACGTCATTCGGGTTTATCTTCCACCGGACGCCAATACTCTGTTGGTCACCGCCGAACACATGCTCAGCAGCAAGGACTATGTGAACCTTGCCGTCATCGACAAGCAGGAGCACCCCCAGTACCTGACGCTTGACGAAGCCCGGAAGCACGCAGCAGTAGGAGCTTCTACATGGGGTTGGGCAGGAAACGAAAGGCCAAGCATATCCGATCGTCCGGATATTATCCTGGCATGTGCGGGGGACGTTCCAACCCAGGAAACCCTGGCCGCGTCCTGGCTTCTCCAGCGCTATATCCCAGGGCTCGCCGTCAGGGTCGTTAACGTCATGGATGCCATGGTCCTGCCGCCTCCCGGGACGCATCCCCACGGACTTCCGCATGAAAAGTTCGAGGAACTCTTCACGGCTGACGTCGATGTGGTGGTGGCCTGGCATGGGTATGCGCGGGCTCTGCATCAATTGCTGCATGGCCGCCCCCGTCCGGAAAGATTCCATGTGCGTGGCTACAACGAGCAAGGGACCACCACAACACCGTTCGACATGGTGGTGTTGAACAAGGTCAGTCGCTATCACCTAGCCATGGAGGCGCTTCACCGGACCCGCGGGCACTTCTCAGGTTCGGAAGAACTTGTGAGGCACTGCCAGGGCCAGCTTGAGGCACACGCCTCCTACATCAGGGAGCACTTTGAAGACTTGCCGGAGGTCAGAGACTGGGTGTGGACGGAGCCAGGTTCCTAGCGGACTTCGATCACGCCCATCATGCCTAGGTCCTCGTGGTCAAGGATATGGCAGTGGTAAACGGAACGGCCCGTGAAGTCAGCGAAAGACACCCGCACCTTCACTCGACCGTTCGCCGGGACGTTCACCACGTCCTGGAGCCGCACTCCCTTCACCATCCGGTCATTCACCTCGGTGACCTGCATGGGCCAGATGTGAAGGTGGAAGGGGTGTTCCATCGGGCTGTCATTGAGCAACGTCCACTCTTCCACTGTGTCCGCGGAGGCTGTGATATCCGTTCTAGTGGGGTCGAAACGCTTGCCGTTCAAGGTGAATCCCATCATTCCCATACCCATTTGGGTCCCGAATGTCAGCTGGCGATGGGCGGCAACCCCGGAGAGCCTTAGATCGAGTGCCTCGCTGGCCGCGGGTACTGCCGTTCCAGACGTTTTCCGCGCGCCCGATACTCGCAGGAGAGCCACAGGCGTAGCAGCCGCTGGAGGCACGCCGGCGGCTCCACCAGGACCGGCCATTCCCCGCACACTGCCCCGATCGTAAGGGGCGGCCAGCAGGACTGATTCGCCAGTTACCGTCTCAACCAGTATGTCTGCCCGGTTGCCGGGAGCCAGAAACAGTTCGTCTGTATCAACGGGCAGCGGGAGACGTCCTGAGTCGGTCCCAATCAGGCGGACGTGCTGGCCGTCAAGCCTAAGGCGAAGGTGCCGGGAAGCGCACGCATTAATGACTCGCCACCGTTCGGTATCCCCTGGGGGTGCCGTCAGTTGGGGATTGAGCTGGCCGTTGACGAGAAGCAGTTCGCCTTCCCGGCCCAACATCCGTTCCATCGGGGACGCCGGATGGATATCGCCAAGAGGATCCAGGGTCGTGTCGGAAACCAGCAGGATACGTTCCAGGCCTGCTTTCGTGGCCTCAGGGTCCTCTACGATGATTGCGCCGTAGAGGCCGGCAAAGACCTGGTCAGCCACACCGCCATGATGATGGGGGTGGTACCAGTAGACGCCCGGCGGATGATCCCTCGGGAGACGGTATTCATAATCGAAGGCGGTGCCCGGATCAACTCTGATGAAAGGATTGTCACCGTTGCCTTGGGGCGAAACATGCAGCCCATGCATGTGCAGGTTGGTCGGTTCACTCAAGTTGTTGATGAGACGAATTTTCAGAACGTCTCCTGGCCGGATACGAAGTGTAGGTCCAGGTATTTCTTTGTTGTATGCAAGGGCTGATGCCTGGCGTCCAGCTAATAGCAGGGTGGTACCACCGGCCTCAAGCTGGACGTTCAGCGAGCCATCCGAACTCTGAAGAACAGACGGATATTGCAAGTCCGCCCCCGCAGTGGGAACGGAGCGTTGTGATGCCAGCGTCAGGGCAAGGCCGGTTCCGCCGGTCACCGTACCCGCCAAACCCAAGCCGCCCAGCAGCAGCGCCGAGCGCCGGCTGAGCGGCCGCATCACAGGTCCTCGCCGAGGACCTTGACCCGGTCGCGGTACTCTTCCGCGGTCAGTTCTCCCCTCGCCAGACGCTCATCCAGGATCCGGCGGGCCGTACTTCTTCCTTGGGGTGTTCCGTTGGTGAAGTGGCGTGGTCCTGGTCCATTCAAGCCGCCAAACATCCTCACCACCAGAAGCACGAGTATTGCCAGCCCGATGAGCATGAGCAGCCCCCACAGCCACATCCAGCCGTTGCCCATCCCATATCCCCACATCATGACAAGCACCCCTTCCTACAGGGAATCGTTAATTCGAACTAGCTGACGCCGCGGTCGGCGCGCATATTGGGCCTTAGGTGGCGGACCAACCGTTGTCGGAAGGGAGCACGCACCCATTGATGTTTGAACCGTCCCGGCTCAGCAGGAATGAGATCGATGCGGCGAGTTCATCGGCCTCGGCAATTGGTGGCACATTGGCTTGCATTAAGGGCCCAAGAACTTCCACCGCAAGTTGGGACTTGAACTCGGCGTGGATGTTGGTCCGCGTGCCGCCAGGGCAGACAGCATTCACACGGATACCCCTGCGCCCGTACATTACCGCCGAACTGCGGGTAAGTCCGATGACTGCATGCTTCGATACGGTGTACGCCGCACCCGCCGCCGAGCCACGAAGCCCTGCCTCTGACGAGACATTTACTATTGATCCGGATCCGGCATCAAGCATGAGGGGGACTACCGCGCGCATAAGCCGCATCATCGATGTAAGGTTGACGTCCAGCACCCGGTTCCACGTCTCATCGTCCAGCTCATGAACCGGCTGGAAACTGTCCATGATGCCGGCAACGTTCGCCAATGCGTCCACCCGTCCATTCGCAGCGGCGACAACGCGACGCACGGCATCTTCCGTGCTGATGTCACCAGCCACCGGCACTAGGCTAAGCTCCGGATGCTCGGCAACAAACCGGTCCAGACCGTCCAGGCTGAGGTCACTGGCAATGACACGACCGCCCTCGCGCGCGACGCGCAACGCCGTTGCCCGGCCAATGCCGGACGCAGCGCCGGTGACAATCACCGTCTGGCCGTCGAAGCGGGCGGGTGTGACAACTTCCTGCCATTCGGGCATCGGGTTCTCCTTTTCTTCAGTCCGGGGAGGGACGCACAATCTCTTCATCAACAGCGTGCGGCGGCCTCGCAACGCTCAACAAGTGCTGAAAGTCCCTATGCTGCCTCCCAGGCCCTACGCTGTGCTCATGAGTGAGCGAGTGAGAACGTGGCATGGACAGCACAAGGCTGGGTTGAGCCGTGGTGAGCGCGCAGCCGATGTCTTGCGGAATGGCATGGGCAGCTGGACTTTCGTTGGGGCCTTCGTCGCGTTCATGGCTGCCTGGGCCGCCATCAATACCTATCTATTTGCTACGCAGGCTTGGGACCCTTATCCATTCATCCTGCTGAACCTCTTCCTATCCATGCTGGCGGGCCTCCAAGGCGCCATTCTGCTCATTGCCGCGAAACGGCAGGATGCCATAGCTGCCGCCATGGCTCTGCATGACTTCGAAACAGATGTGCAGGCAAAGGCAGAAATCGATCGGCTCATGGCGGTAAACAACCAGCAACTGGAACTGCTGGAAGAACTCAGGGCCCTCCTGCTCAGGCCAAGCCCAACGGGCACGGAAGTGGATATGGGCCGGGAGGAGTTTGGCGAGTAGTCAGGCCTTGGATTCTCGCCAAACCGTCCAAGGTGGGAGGACCCGGCGGCGTACCAGGCTCAAGGAAGCGTTTGTTGGCATGCCTCTACGTGTGGCTGCGCTCACTGCTACATTGTTTCCGATGGGGGTGCATAGGGTGCTTCCTGCACGTCCGAGGAGTTCCCGTATGAGCATTCAGATTCCGCGCCCTGGCGATATTCCCGTAGCGACAGCTGACGACGACCCGAAGAAGAACCGCAAGGCCCGTACTTCCATTGGCATCGGCCTCATTACTGTCGCCGTGATCAGCGCGGCGGCAATGATTTGGCTTTATTCGCTGTACGGGGCAGGGCTGGCCACCCTCAGTGATAGCGACAGATCAGAACAAGCGGTCTTCGTTACACTCAACATCTTCTACTTCCTGGCGTTGGTGGTGGTTGGTATTTGGAACATCGCTGCCCGGCGCAGCACATCCAAGCTGCCGCCCATTGCCGCACTTGTTTTGTCGTGCCTCGCGCTGACGTTCACGGTTATCAACGTGCTTGACTTTGCGACAACCAGCGGCAGGATCCCGAGTCTCTTCATGGTGTTCCTGAATGTGGCCATCTGCGTTCAAACGATCAGGCTGTTGCTGGTGAAGCCAACGGCGGGTATGTGAATCTCACCGGAGCCCACCAGGACGGCTGCGTAGTTCCCACGGGAGCATCCCGGATCAACCGGTTTCAGCGGTACTGAGTGCGCGCCGTCGGACGTCGGCCCAGGTTTCAACACCGTGTGTTGCCTGCAGCGAGAAGTTTTGGGAGCTAGCAGATGACGTGCTCCGAGCGAGCGGTCTTAGTGGGTTGAAGGCGCTTCTGTTGTTGGCCGCAGCAATTCCGAGGGCGCATGTCCGTACCGCTGGCGGAAGGCACGGCTGAAGTGCGCAGGGTCTGAGAAGCCCCACGTTAGGAACAAGTCAGTCAGTGTGCCGCCATATTTTCCGGTCAACAAGGTCTCCCGGATCCGGTGCAGACGTTGCTGCCAGACCCAGCCCATCACTGTTTCACCGTCCGCTGCGAAGGCGCGGTGGACGCTGCTCGGAGACAAGTGAAGCTCTCTTGCGATGGATTTGATACTCAGGGACTCGTCGCCCAGGTTTTCGAGGATATGGGTTTGCACGAGCTTGCGGCGCGAGAAGCGGTCCGCGTCCGGGACACCCCGGGTCAGGCCGCCCAGGCCAGCAACAATCAGATGTTCCACGCCCTGGGAGACCGATAAGGCGACATCCGGCGAGAGGGCGCCAATATCGTTGGCTAGGAACTGCACTGTATTGACCAGCAGACGCGCAGCCCCCGGATCGGCGTTCACTGCCAGTGCAGTGAGTCTTGCGGCTTCGGGCAGGTGTCGCTCCAAAGCAGTTCTCGGAAGCCGGATCACGAGTTGCTCAAAGTGATCGGTCAGCAGGAGTGAATACGGTCGGGTGGTGTCATAGAGGGCGAACCCGCCGTTGTGGATGGCGGCCGCGCGCCCATCCTGGGTCACCAAGCATGAGCCTTCGGTTTGCATGCCCACCAGATAATAGTCGTCGGAGGAAGCATCGATGGCAGCTGGCGTGCGGTGGACGGATTGCGCAGAGGCGCGAACTCGGGCTAAGTCAAGGGACGCCAAAGACTCGACAGATATTTCACCGTCTATGGACTCGCGGCCATTGCCGGCCCTGCAGTCGAGCTCAACGAAAGTATCAGAAACGGTCTCCGTCCAGAACGAAACCCTGTTTCGGGGAGGCACCGCCGCTGTGCTCACAACCTTGGCCATGCCTAATCTTACTGCCACGCTGCGCCCACCCGTCGGCTGGTTCGCTAGGCAGACCGTGGTGCGTGCAAACGTGACATTCGCAGTCAATGCTCCTGCGATTCTCGATCAAGAATCCCTCGACATTGGGGCGTAGCGTGGACACACATCCACTCTTGTGAGTAGCGTCACATCCCTTAGGAGATCGCAATGAATCACCCCAAATTCAAAGCAGCGGCCGTTCAGGCAGCACCTGTATTCCTTGACTTGGACAAGACCATCGATAAAACGATCGCCCTGATGGAGGACGCGGCCCGGAACGGTGCGGAGCTGATTGCCTTCCCTGAAACCTGGCTCCCGGGATACCCGTGGTACGCCTGGCTTGATGCCCCGGCGATGTGGCTTCCGCAGTACACCCAGCGCTACTTCGATAATTCGCTGGAATACGGCACGCCCCAGGCCGAACGGATCTCGAAGGCCGCCAAGGACAACAACATTGTCGTGAGCATGGGCCTCAGTGAACGAAACGGGGGCAGCCTGTATATCTCTCAATGGTTCATCGACCGCGATGGGCAGACCATCGCCCAGCGCCGAAAGCTGAAGCCGACCCACGTGGAGCGCACAATTTTTGGCGAAGGCGACGGAAGCGATCTCGCTGTCTGGGACACCAGGCTGGGCCGAGTCGGCGGACTGTGCTGCTGGGAGCACCTGCAGCCGCTGTCAAAATACGCAATGTACGCCCAGAACGAGCAGGTACACGTTGCTGCATGGCCGAGCTTTTCCCTCTATGAGGCTGGCGCTTACGCCCTTGGCCCCGAAGTCAACACCTCCGCTTCGCGGATCTATGCGGTGGAGGGCCAGTGTTTCGTCCTGGCTCCGTGTGCCACCGTATCCCAGGAGATGGTGGACGAAATGTGCACCACGGACTTGCAAAAGGCACTTCTCAAGACCGGCGGCGGATACGCCCGCATCTTCGGGCCCGACGGTCAGCAACTTCACGAGTCCCTTCCGGCAGGCGAGGAAGGTCTCATCTACGCTGAGATCGATCTGGGCCTGATTTCAGTGTCGAAGGCCGTGGGGGACCCCGCAGGCCATTACTCCCGCCCCGATGTCACACAGCTAATCCACAACAAGGCTCCTCGACGTGCCGTGGTCGATACCGCTCCGCCTTCGGACCCCGCGCCAGCCGTTGAAAGGACACACGGCGCGGACGAGCCGGCCCTTCCAGCAATGGCCGAACTCTAGATGGCACGGGGCAGCGACGAGCAGGAACCAGCAATGGAATCCTCAATCGCGGCGCACCTCCGGGTCGAACGGACGCGGTCCAAACGTGTGGGGGACAACTATGCCCCGCCCTACCCGTCATACTCCGTGCGCTTCGCGGAAGGCGTCAGCCAGCTTGTCTGCGCCTTCTTCGGCGTCCAAAGCAAGCACCCGCTCTCCAGCGAGGCCAAGGTAGCTTCTGCTGGAATGTGGGAACTATGCGCACAAGAAGACGGACCGATGTCCCGTGAGTACGCCGTCCACATGGACGAACAAGGCTTCGATAACCAGGTCATAATCGCCTACTGGGACGACGCGGACGCTTATGGGCGCTGGTTTCAAAAGCACAGGAAAGCATTGATTGGCGCTGGACTGGAACTTGCAGATCACGGCCGCTGGATCGAAGCGTTCAGTCCGGAAGCACGTGGCTTCGAGACCCTGTACTCGTCCAACACCTTCCCGAAAGGGGCTGCAAGGGTTGCCACGGGAGGATACAGCGGGGAAATCCAGGAACACGGGTACTGGGGGAGCATGCGTGACCGTCTCCCGATTGCACAAACAGAGGCCCTGGTGCCTGCCGGACGCCCGTACGCCGCCGAGAACTCCGGCATCGTCCGGGTGGAGCCCCACGATAACCTGGCAATTATCCGTTCCGGCCAAGACTGGAGCCTCTGTGAAGATGCAGAACGTGCCTCCTATTTCGGCGACGTGGAACCCCAATTGAAAGCAGGGATGGACTTCCTGACGTTGGACGGCGCATCGATCGGCTGTTACGCGAACAGGTACATGACCAGCAGCGACGGCGACGGTTCTGCCCTTGAACAGAGCTTCGGCCTGAGCTTCTGGCACAGCCTGGAGGACATGGAGAGATGGGCGGAGTCCCACCCCACCCACGTCGCCATCTTCATGGCCGCCATGAAATTCCTGCAGGCAAACGCGGGCGCCAGGCTTCGCCTCAGCCATGAAGTCGCGATAGTCTCACGCGAGCAGCAATACTACGAGTACAACAATTGCCATGTCACAACAGGCATGCTCGGCGCATGCAGGCCCTTGGGGGTCAGTCACGCCTGACACACGGACAAGATCAGCAAGGCGGGCGGCCAATTCGAACTGTCCGCCCGCCTCCACGGTTCACGAATCAGTGGCGTAGGGTCAACGGCCGGTCCAGCATTCCGCGATTCCGCTGATCCGGCAGAGGCACGAGGTACCCATCCCGTTAGTCGAACCGCCAGAGCTGAACTCGACAACTGGATACACGGCAGGGACTTTAACCCGCATCAGCAAGCCTGTTGACCGGCCATGACCTGCAAGGCAGGCTGTGAAGACATTCAGGCCAGGGGGACCATGATGAAATACTCACGCAACGCGGCGACTGTTGCGGCACTGCTCGTGCTTGCCCTTACCGGATGCCAGCCAGCGGTCAGGCCGGAAACGGTGGCATCCTCCGCATCGGTGCCAAGCCCGTCGTCGTCCGAACTGGCGGCTATCGTCCAGACGGCTATCGAGGATCGCAACGGCACAGCCCTCGATGTTCCACCGGCCGAACGCCTCGACAACGGGCAGACGACGGCGGCCTACCGGGCGAAGCGCGAGCGGGACCTCTCGGTGGTGGCCCGGTCGAAGGCAGCGTTCAAGTCGAGCGGATTTTGGTATACGTCCTTTTCGACGACGGTGACGGTGCAGTCGCTCGAAGTGAGCGGTGCGGAGGTGAGTGTCCACTTCAAGGAATTGACTGAGGAGTACCAAAGCTCGGCTGCGAACGGGCCGAGCAGCGTCCCCACGGTCTACTCGCTCCCGCAGACCGCTCTATTCCGGGCGTCCGCGGGCACTTGGCAGCTAGATAGCATCGCCCCGTCCGAGCACGGCGGCGCGCTGCCGATGTCAGTCGTCGAGGACTGAGAACGGCACGATCGAGGATCCTTGAAGGGCTGGCCTCGGGTGCATCCTTCACCGGGTGGAACACTCGTCAGCGAAACGGGGCGCGCCTTCGCCCGTCCCGGGGAATCGCTGGTGGTTTGCGTAGCATGGGGGCTCAACGTCTATTGGGGGTAGCAATGAATTCAAGTCCAGCCTTCGGAATTATCGGGATCCTTTACGCGGTCTTCATGATCGCGGTGGCCGTCCTGGCCGTATACGCCCTGGTCCTGGTCGTCATCTTCTTACGGCTAAGGATCGCTGAGCTGAAGAGGGCAGCGCGGGCCCAGGACGGCTGATATTGCTGTTTAGCCCTTGCTGAAAATCAGGCTGACGTTCTGGCCGCCAAATCCGAACGAATTGGAGAGTGCTGCGGGAGATGTTCCGCGGCGTTTTGCGGTGACAATGTCCAGCCCGAGTTCCGGGTCCACGTTTCCTTGGTGAAGATTGCGGGTGGGAGGGATGACTTCCTGTGCGACGCTCCGGACTGCGTTGATGGCTTCAACTGCGCCGGCGGCCCCGAAGAGATGTCCCAGGGAGGCCTTGGGTGCCGTCACCGGAATGGTGTCGCCGAAGATGGCCTTGATGGCTTTTGCTTCCGCCAGGTCCCCCAAGGAGGTGCCGGTCGCGTGGGCGTTGACGTGGCCCACCTCCGCTGGGCTCATGCCGGCGTCGTTGAGGGCTTTGGTGATGGCGGTGATCTGGCCTTGGCCGTCGTCCGCTGGTGCCGTCATGTGGAAGGCATCGGAGGCAATGCCCACGCCGCGCAGGACTGCGTGGACGGTTGCGCCGCGGGTCATGGCGTGCTCGGGACTTTCCAGCACCAAGATGCCTGCGCCTTCGCCTAGGACGAAGCCGTCGCGGTCTGAGGCAAAGGGGCGCGACGCGGAGGCGGGGTCCGCTATAAGTGTTGAGAGAGCCCTCGTTTGCAAGAAGGCAGCGACGGTGAAGGGGGTTATCGCGGCTTCGGCACCGCCGGCAATGACTACGTCAGCTTCGCCGGAACGGATCAATCTGGCGGCCATCACAATCGCTTCGGCTCCCGACGAGCACGCCGAGACGGGAGTGTATGAACCCGCCTTGGCACCGTAGCGGATGCTGACAGCCGCGGCGGGTCCGTTGGCCATGAGCATTGGTACTGCCCGGGGGGAGATACGGCGCTGGCCGCGGTTCTCCAAGGTGTCGTCTTCCCGGAGGAGCGTGCCGATTCCGCCCACGCCTGTTCCCGCCGCCACAGCCAGGCGGGTGCCGTCAACCTGGGGCGAACCGGCATCTGCCCAAGCTTCTGCCGCGGCAACCAGGGCGGCTTGCTGACCCCGGTCCAGTCTTTTGGCTTCGACGGCGTCAAGTCTGGTAGCTGGGTCGGTGGCCATGGATGCGGCGATGGTTACGGACAGTCCGCTGCCCTGCAACATATCCGGCCCGACATCCCGCACACCTGAACAGCCCTCAAGGAGGCTGGCCCAGGTCCTTTCGACCGTGCCACCCAAAGGCGTTGTGGCGCCTATTCCTGTCACAGCAACATCTCGTGCCCTCATGGCAACTCCTTTTCTTGTATGACATACAAGATATACGGATAATTGTATGAAGTACAATTTTCTGCATGGGCACACAACGCAAGGGGAAACGTCTACCGGGGGGTCCCTCGCAGGCTCGTGGTCACTCGACCAGGGGCCGAATCCTGGACAGCGCGGTGAAACTTTACCTGGCGAACACCTCGGGTGAGGTGAGCGTGGCAGCGATCGCTGCCGATGCCGCCGTGTTTCCCAACCAGGTGACCTACTACTTCGGTTCCAAAGACTCGCTCTTCATCCATGCTGCTTTTCTGGCATTGCTCCACGATGCGGAACGCGTTGAGGCGATCGGCGACAGTGCAGCGAGTCCCGAGTCGTTTCGAAGGAACATGGCCCGCACGGTACTGATGCTCCCGTCCATGCCGTTGGTGGTGCGCGCCTTGGCAGTGGGAACATCCCGGCCCGCCCTCGCCGCCGTGGTGGATCAACATCTGAATCTGCTGTTCCGCCAGTCCGAACGCTATCTTGCCCGTCTTTTGAAGCAACGGTGCTGGGAAGTGCAACGTCCCATGCCGGTGGAAACCAGGACGTTCTGGAGCGCAGCCTTCGGAGCCAGCCTCCTGTCGCAGGCCGGTGCTATGGGATCGGGGAGCGACGTGGACCTGTCCGGCACGTTGACGGTTCGAGATGGGAGCCGATGACTATAGGCAGTCCTGGGCGGTCAGTTCTGGTGAGCCCGTGTGACGAAGTGCTCAACGCGGCGGTCAGGAATTAGCCAGATCAGGGCCACGATGGTGTAGGCCGCAACTCCAAGCAGTGGCTGTATGGCGGTGAGTCCAAGGCCAGCTATGTAAATCAGCGGCGACGTTTTGCCTTTCCAGTCCCAGCCGATTGCCTGCGCCAGGGGGCCATCCCGGCCCTGTTGGCGGATCAGCGCCCGTTCCAGGATGAAGTAGGCGATCGCGGCGCACAGCAAGTTGATCCCGTACGTCAGGACCGGGATCTGCACGAAGCCGGACTCATCCATCCAGCGCGTGGTGAACGGGACCAGTGAAAGCCAGAACAACAAGTGCAGGTTGGCCCAGAGGATCGCGCCGTTAACCCTGCTTGCCAGATGGATCATATGGTGGTGATTGTTCCAGTAAATTCCAACGTAGACGAAGCTGAGCAGGTAGCTGAGGACCGTAGGTAGGACGGACCTCAAGCCAAGCCAGGTCGGTTCGTCCGGCACACGGAGTTCCAGCACCATGATTGTGATGATGATGGCAAGCACACCATCACTGAACGCTTCCAGACGGTTCTTGTTCACCGGCGTCCCTCCATGAAAACCAACATCCTAGTCATTCCGAATCCGGCTCCGCCGGCTGGGGCTATACCTTTGTCCTGCCTGATGGACGGAGCAGAGCGCGCAGCGTCTGGATGGTGTCAACCTCCGCGGCAGTCTTGTCATCACGGTAGCGTTTGACGCGTGCGAACCGAAGGGCGATTCCGCCCGGATAGCGAGGGGATTGCTGAACGCCGTCGATGGCGATCTCGACGACGGTCACCGGTTCAGTCCACACCGTGCCCGCCGTACGCCGCACCTCCAACTCCTGGAACTTTTCAGTCTGCCACCGCAGCAGAGCGTCGGTGAGGCCTTTGAAGGTCTTGCCGACCATCACGTAACCGCCGGGTTCGCCGAACTCGCCAACAGGGTCCAGGGCTCCGAGATGCAGGTTCGACAACAGCCCGGCCCTCCGTCCTGACCCCCATTCGCATGCGAGCACCACCAGGTCATAGGTGAGCACCGGCTTCACCTTGATCCAGTTCGAACCCCGCCGCCCAGCGGCGTAGGCCGAGCCCAGCGCCTTCACCACTACACCCTCATGGCCGGCATCCAGCGCATCGCGGGACACACTCTCGGCAACAGCCGCATCCGCAGTGATTTTCCCAGGGATGCGGTGACCGGGGGCGATCCGTTCGAGCACGCCGATGCGTGTGGCCAGCGGTTCATCGAGGAGGTCGCGCCCGTCGACGTGCAGCACGTCGAAAAACCATGGATGCAGCAGCGTGGTGCGCGCGGCGTTCGCCCCGAACCGGGACATGGTCCCTTGGAACGGCCGGGGCCCGCCGTCCTCGTCGAGGGCCAGGGTCTCGCCGTCGAGAATCACATCGCGCACGGGGAGTGCGCGCACCACCTCCACCACCTCGGGCAGCCGATGGGTCACTTCGGCCAGGGTGCGGGTGTAGATGTGCACGTCGTCGGCGGCACGGTGCACCTGGATGCGAGCGCCGTCGAGCTTGTATTCCACCGACGCTTCCCCTGTCGCTTCCAGCGCCTCGCCAGTACTGGCCGCGGTTGCCGCGAGCATGGGCTGCACGGGACGTCCGACGACGAGGCCGACTGCGTCAAGCTGGGCTGCGGTGCCCGTGATCGCCAGCAGGGCGGTCGCGCCCAGATCGCCGGAGAGCATCGCTGCGCGGCGTACGGCCTCGACCGGCCGACCGGCAGCTCGAGCTACCGCATCCGTCAGTACGCCCTCAAGAGCACCGGTACGAAGTTCGCCGAGCAGTACGCCGGCGATGAAGGCCTGCTCTCGTTCGGTGGCTTCGGTCATCACCGACCGAAGGGTGGCGGCGCGATCCACGCTCGAGCCAGCGCCGCCGGCTGCCAGCAGCCGGTCCAACGCTGCGTCGATGTGGGCGATAGTGAGATTTGGCTCCGGAGCGGGCTCGCCCTTGGCCGCCCTCATGCCGCTCCAGCCAATGCCGACTCGGCCCTGGCGAGGCTTGGCGGTGAGCAAGCCGATCGCCGTCGGGATGTCCGCGGGGTCGAGCCGGAGCAGCAGGCCTGCCAGTTCGTTGATCTTGGCGACCCGCGAGCGGGTTGCCGCGACGGCTTCCGAGGTCTTCACGAGCTCATCGAGCAGCATGGCACCAGTCTGTCACGCCTGCTGTCCGTGGACAGCGATTAGGCCCCGTTCCAGAAACGGCTCGTCGGAATGACCAGGGCCAGCCAATTTGCCGTTAACCCACTGACTTGTGGGGGAATGCCTTGTATTCTCGTGGCACCACCTCCGACCACTCGAGAGTTTCGGCAAGGAGAAATCATGCCCAGCGACGACGAAGCACAGGTTCTGTCCCAATGGAGTGAGGAACTGGCGAGGGCGCTGCAAATCCTGGATCTCGATGTGGACCAGGAACTGGTCCTTGATCTGGCCAGGAAATCTGCGGACTCCGTGATCCATGCAGCAGCGCCGGTGACGGCTTTCATGGTCGGCTATGCCGCCGGCCTTGAAGCCGGGAAAGGAAGCCAGGGTTCGGACGTTTCACCTGCCGTGGCGACCAACAGGGCGGCAGACGTCGCCTTCAAGCTTTGTTCTGAGAGGGCGGAAGGAAAGGGCTCGGAGCCGACAAATCAGTCGTAAAGTCGAGGACTCCTCTTTCAGGTGCACCGCCGCGCCAAAGCTTTGATGACCGGTCTGAGCTGTTGAGTCGCGCTGACCCATGCCTGGGTCGATCATCATACAGCCGGTCAGCACGGGACCTACGGCAACTGTCGCGAGCATGATGACCGGACGATAGCTGCGCGTGGGTATCGCCATGTCCCGGGAATTTATAGGCAAGGCGTGCCCACGGGTGAAGTCTGTTTCCTCTTCGGCCGCCTCCTTCGGGTGAGCCTCCCGCGAAGTGAAAAGTCGGGCCGTCGGTGACTGTCCCAAATCCCATTCAGACTCCAAGGACAGCTGGGTCCATGCCCTGGGAAGGGCTTGGTGCTGGGGGTTCAACCAAGTTCCGTAAATCTATAAATGAGATCTTGCACACATAACATCTCAGTCGTAAGATAATGACGACTGAAGTACTTCAGACCTCCAGATTGCAGCACTTTCCCAGAAAGCGGCGTGTTCCAAGAGCACCCGCTTCGCCAAGGTCGCGCACCGCGTGGCCCTTGTTTGCCAATTGCCGGGAGGCACAATATGAAAGTTCCGGTCGCCCAACAAGCGGGCGCTGGTTCGCCGAAAAAGGTCGCTATTGCGAGCATGATCGGCACAACCATCGAATGGTACGACTTCTTCATTTACAGCACCGCCGCTGTGCTTGTCTTCAATCATCATTTCTTCCCCGGTTTCGACCCCGCTACCGGCACCTTGCTTGCCTTCTCCACCTTCGCCGCAGGCTTCGTCGCCCGTCCCATCGGGGCAATCGTGTTCGGTCACTTCGGGGACAGATTGGGACGAAAGCCAATGATGGTCATCACGATCCTGATCATGGGCGTCGCCACTGTATCTGTTGGGCTATTGCCGACGTATGCCGCGATCGGCGCCCTTGCACCTGTTCTGCTGGTGATCCTGCGATTGACGCAGGGATTCGCACTTGGCGGGGAATGGGGCGGTGCCGTACTCATGGCAACGGAACATTCGCCAGAGGGGCGGCGGGGATTCTTCAGTAGCTGGCCGCAGGCTGGGGTGGCTATTGGCCTGATCCTGGCTATGACTGTCTACCTGCCCCTGGATGCAATGGCAACGGACGAATTCATGGCCTGGGGATGGCGTCTTCCGTTCCTGCTCAGCTTGGTGCTTGTCATCACTGGATTGGTCATTCGAAAGCGGGTCGCCGAGAGTCCGGAGTTCGATCGTGTCAAGGAAGCGCACGCTGTGGTGCGCCTTCCCATCATCGAGGTTCTTCGCACGCATCCGAAGCAGGTGCTGCTGGTCGCAGGGGCTAGTCTCTCGCCGGGCATCTTCTTCTACCTGATCACCGTCTACAACTTTGTGTACACCCAAAACTCCGGGGGCTTGAGCGAAAGCTCCATGCTGATTTTGGTCATTGCCACTTCAGCGGTTGGATTCGTGGTGACTCCGATGGCGGGCGCACTGTCCGACAAATTCGGTCGCCAACGGATCTACCTTCTGGGGCTTGCGCTCATTAGTGTTGTGGCCTTCCCGCTTTACTGGGCGCTGGACGCGGGCATGTACGGCTTTATAGCCGTGGGATATGTCGCTGCAACAGTAGCCGTATACACCCCGTGGGCACTTCAGCCCGCATACTTCTCCGATGCCTTTGATGCGAGAGTCCGCTATAGCGGTCTTTCCCTGGCCACCACGCTGGGCAACCTCTTCGGCAGCGCCATCGCCCCCCTCGTCGCTGGAACATTACTCAGCGCAACGAACTCCTCTCTCTCCACTTCGCTGTATGTTTTCGTCGCCGGAGCCATATCGTTCGCGTGCGCCATTGTGCTCGGGCGGTCGAATCGGAGGAAAGCGCAGGCGGGCGGTATCAGGAACGAATCGGCCGGGGTTGACGGTCTCCCTACTCCAACCTTTTCAGAGTGATGTGCGGCTGCGAGTGCCGGTATCGATGCAGAGTCATCGAGTTGAAGGCTGGTCCTGACCCGGACATCTCCAAGACCACAGAGTTCTCCGCTTCTGCGTCGAACGAAGCCAATCCTGACGAACAAGCTCCAAATTTCTCGCTTACAAGAAAGGAATTACCATGACTAACGAACCTGAGTTCAAGACATTCACCCTGGAACGGGCAACACCTACCATTGGCGCCTTTATCCACGGACTGGATCTACGCGAGGAGATCAGCGCGGAATGCCAGGACGAACTGCGCAGCGCTTTCCTCAAGCACGAGGTACTGTTTCTACGCGATCAGCAGATAGGCCCTGACGATCAGATTAGGTTCGCGAAGATTTTCGGTGACCCACAGGAAGTCAGTGCCTTCTTTCCCTCGCTCCCTGGCAACCCCTTCATAGAGGTCCTCGAGTCTCGCGGGCGCGCCGCCGGAACCGACGTCTGGCATTCGGACTTGACCTGGCAGGGGAATCCTAATTCCGCTACCTGCCTCCATGCTCAGCAAATCCCACCCTGTGGCGGCGATACTCTCTGGGCCAGCATGACTGCAGCATATGATGCCCTGCCTGAAACAATGAAGGAGCTCATCGACGGCCTCGAAGCAGTGCATGACTGGGAAAAGGAGCTGACGGGTGTTGTCCGCCAGGGCGAGAATGGTGAAGCCCGTTATGAAGAAACCCGGCGGAAATATCCGCCAATGACCCACCCTCTGGTGCGTAAGCATCCAGAAACCGGCCGCAAGCTTGTCTACGTGAACGAATTGTTCACCACCCGCATTTCGGGGGTTCCCACTCAACTGGGCGACTCGCTTCGAACCATGCTCACCGGCCTGGCCAAGACCCCGGAATACCAGGTCCGATTCCGCTGGGAGCCAAACTCCGTTGTCATTTGGGACAACCGGTCTACACAGCACTACGCGGTTGGTGACTACCACCCGCACTACAGGCTAATGCACCGGGTAACTCTCAAGGGAGATCGCCCGGCCTAGTGCCTTCGATGCTGGGCGGCCACGGTTTGAGGGCCGCCCAGCGTCTTTCCGGTGTTCCATAACGTCATAGCACGTTCAGGTGGGAGCCAGCTGTTGCTGAATATCCACGAAACTGAGTATTCAGACAATTGGTCTTGATCTAAACTGCACATTTCAGTAGGGAAGAGTGGCTGGCATGGGCCGCCGTGTCGCGGACAGCCCTCTCCAGCCAAAGCGAAGGAAGTCCGACCATTGCGTGGCCAAAATTTAGGGGCAGGGCTGATAGCCCAGAACCAGTCAGCCCTGCCGCCGTTCATCCTGTACCGTCCAACATCGCTGCCCGAGGCCGTGGACCTCAATGAACAGCATCCGGAGGCCGTGATGGCCGCGGGTTGTTCAGACCTTGTAGCGCAAATTCGCGAGGGATGCGAGCCCGAGGTTGTGATTTCCTTACAACACGTCAATGAATTGCGCTCCATTACCCACGAAGACGGAGTCTTAGGTATTGGCTCCATGGTGACTCACCATGCCGGCAGCACCAGTCCCGACATTCGTGCGTTCATGCCCGCTCTGGCTACGGCCTGGGGATCGATTGCGACCGTACGAATCCGCTATCGCGGTACGCTGGGCGGCAACCTTATGGCGCGGCGATTCCGGTACGAACTTCCGGTCATCCTCTCAGCCCTGAATGGGCAAATGCATTTTCAGGCCAGCGACGTCACCACCCTCCCCGTGTCTTCCCTTTGGGACCGGGACGCCAGGAGTCCAGGCATTCTCACCGGGGTGACTGTCGAGACCGGCTCTTTGCTGTGGTACGGCTACGAGCGTTCCATGCGCCCCGTGAGTACTGTGGCCCTCGCTGTGCGCAGGCAGGCAGGTGCCGGGATTACCGTTACAGCCGTCTGCGGCAGCGAATACCGACAACCTTTCATTCTTTCACACACTGCGGCCGCGACTGCCATCAGCGATTTGGACCCGGTGGCAGTGGGCGCCGTCCTGGCCTCGCAGCTTCCGGACGCAGCTGGCGACTTCACCGGAACAGCCGAATATCGCCGCCATCTGGTGGGCGTACTCTCCAGCCGACTTCTTGCCCGCGCCGCCGGCTACCAGCAGAAATGAGGACCGGGTGACTCCCGACGCACAAGATTCCCCATCAGTCGGGGATGAAAAGCTCACTGTGGATCTTGAATTTGACCTGAACGGAAGCCCGGAAAGGCACAGCGTTCCGACCAGCACGACAGTCCTGGACCTGCTTCGAAACAATTGCGGTAAACGAGGCGTCCGCGGTTCATGTGAGCGCAGTGTTTGCGGCGCCTGCACGGTGCTCATTGATGACGTTCCCGTGGCTGCCTGCTCCACGTTTGCCTTCGAAATCGATGGCACCCGTGTTGAAACGGTGGAGGGTTTGGCTGCCAAAGACGGTACCTTGAGCGCCCAGCAGCAGGCGTTCAGGGAGTGCGGGGGCTTTCAATGTGGTTTCTGTACGTCCGGCATGCTGATGTTGACGACCGCCTTGCTACGGGAAAGTCCAGAGCCAGACCGGGAGGAAATCCGGGAATGGATTAGTTCGAACACGTGCCGCTGCACGGGTTACGAGATGATTCTGGAATCCGTGGAACGAGCTGCCGAACTGGGGCGTACCCCGCAGACGAATGGGGAGCTCCAGTGACAAAAACTCCCAGCCCCTTCACAGCCGCGCAGGATGCGCCGATCGTCGGCCGCAACCTCCCTCGGCTCGACGCCACTGCAAAAGTCACGGGCCGCGCCGTTTACACCGTGGATATCGACAGGCCCGGAATGCTGCACGCCAAGGTGCTGCGCAGTCCCTATGCCCATGCCAGGGTCCTAAGTATCGACGCCGAAGCCGCCCGACGCTTGGAAGGAGTCACCGCTGTTCTGACCCGCGACGAAATCAAGGGACTGAACTGCTATGGCACTTACGTCAAAGATCAGCCAATCGTAGCCACTGATTTAGTCCGTTACGTTGGTGACGTTGTGGCCGCTGTGGCGGCCATAGATGAGCACACCGCTTTTGCGGCATTGGATTTGATCACCGTCGAATACGAACAGCTCGAAGCCGTCTTCGACCCGGAAGCAGCGTTGGACCCCTCCGCTCCCTTGATTTTCCCCGCAGAACCTTTCGCAGCGTTTCCCGAATACGGGGATGGTGCCTCAGGGAATGCCCGGAGCGCGCACAATGTGAGCTACGAATTCCGATATCAGACGGGCCCTGAAGACGCGTGGGACGAATGCGACCACGTCTTCGAGGACACCTTCGCATTTTCCCGCATGAACCACATGCATCTTGAGCCGTTTGTAACCGTCGCCGAGGCAACGGCGGACGAAATAGAAGTGTGGACTTCCACGCAAAGTCCGTTCCCAATGCGCAAAGAACTGGCCTACGTCTTTGGGTTGCCGGAAAACCGGATCCGGGTCAATGTCCCGCTTCTGGGTGGCGCCTTCGGGGCTAAGAACGGACCCAAGACCGAAACCATAGCCATCCGACTCTCACAGCTTTCGGCCGGCCGGCCGGTTCGCTACTGCATGACCACTGAGGAAGTTTTCCTGACACTGAGCCAGCATGATGCCGTTCTCACAGTGAAATCCGGGCTCAAGGCTGATGGGGAGTTTGTCGCGCGCCAGTCACGGGTTCTGTTAAATGGTGGCGCCTACGCCGATGCCAGCCCGCTTGTTGCCGAAAAGGCCGGATACCGGATGCCCGGAGCCTACCGATGGAAACGCATTGATTCGGTCTGCCAGGCCGTAATCACCAACACCGTGCCAGCCGGCGCCTTCCGCGGCTTCGGTGCGACCCAAGCGACTTGGGCAAGTGAGCGTCAGGTGGACCTCATCGCAGAACGGCTGGGTTTGGATCCCTTTGATCTTCGGCTGAAGAACATGAAGGACCTTGGCGAGGACTTCGTTCCCGGGGAAACCCCTATCGATTCGGACTTAAAACACGGGCTGAACCTTGTGGCGGACGCTATTGGGTATCGTGACCGTAATCGTTCCGGTAACCGGGGTATGGGTGTTGCAGTCGGCCTGAAAGACGGTGGCGGTGTCAATAAGCCCTCCCAGGCCCGCGTGAAGGTGACTACGAACGGGGATGTCTTTCTCAACTGTGCCCTTATCGAAATGGGCCAGGGTGGGCACTCAGCCCTCTGCCAGATTGTCGCGGAGGTGCTTGCCTGTGACCCGCAACGGGTCAAGTTTGCTCGGGTTGACACTGACTCCAACCCTTTTGATCAGGGGACCAATGCGTCCTCAGGCATCGCAGTCATGGGTCGGGCCGTCCTTCAAGCCGCCGAACGTGTGAGGTCCGCTGTACTGGATTTCGCGGCCGAACATCTGGAACTTGAGCGCGAATCGATAATCCTGGCGAACTGGCAAGTGATTGACTCTGAAGGCAATTCCTATGATCTTGCGCCCCTGATCATGAATGGTTTTGGCGGAACGGGCTTCGAGTTCACCGGCGATGGGTTCTTCAAGGCCCGTTCGTCGCGGAGGGCACCGTTGGAGGCTCCCTGTATTTTCTGGGAGATTGGCTGGGCAGCTGCTGAAGTGGCCGTTGATCCGGAAACGGGCAAGGTGGAACTGCTTCAGCTGGTGGTAAGCGGCGATGCTGGCAAGGTTGTCAATAAGCTCGGTTGCCGCGGTCAGGATGAGGGAGCCGCAGTCTTCGGATTGGCGCAGGCGCTCTTCGAGGAACTTCGCTATGACGACGGCGAACTGCTCAATGCTGAGGCCCTGCTCTATCGCGTGCCCCTGGCGGAAGACATCCCGCGCCGATTCTGGTCCATAACCCAGGAACAGGGCCATGGCACTGGTCCTTTCGGAGCCAAGGGGATGGGCGAAGGGGGTATGCTGCCGATTGCTCCCGCGATTGCCCAAGCGATTGCCGACGCCACCGGGGCTCAGTTAACTTCGTTGCCCATGACCCCGCAACGCGTCTACAACGCGATCCGAGATGCGCAAGCGACCAAGGGGTGGGGCTGACGAGGATGCGCGAGGTCATGGAGGTACTGGAACAGGCGTCGCGACGCGGCCGGAGGGTCGCACTGGCGACAGTGGTGCGCACTGAAGGCTCCGCGCCCCGGGTGGTTGGAACGTCAATGGTGGTAAGTGACGATGGAGCACTCTTCGGCTCCGTTTCCGGCGGTTGCGTAGAGGCAAGCGTGCTCGAAGCCGCGCGTGATGTCCTAGCCAGCGGAAAACCAGAGCTGCACCGCTTTGGCATCTCTGATGATGACAGTTTCGCCATAGGACTGACTTGTGGCGGTACCATCGAGATTTTCATCCAACCATTCACGCCGGATTCGTTCCCTCATTATGCTGCCCTGCAGCTGGCACTTCGGGAGAATCTGCCGTGCGCCATGGTAACCATCTTCGACGGACCTCCTGAGCTTGTAGGCAACTCGGAACTGGTGCTTGAAGGCGAAGAATTCAGAGAGCTGTTCGGCGTCGGAGAACTTCCGCCCGATCTAGTCAGCGCGGCTGCGGTCGCCGTCCAGGACGCTATTGCCTCCGGAACAACGATGCCATTCACTCTCCCCGCGGTGGTTGGTATGGGATTGCCGTTGTCCTTGCTGATCGATGCCTACCGCCCGCCGCGCAGGTTGCTGATCGTCGGTGCCATCGATTTCTCCGCTTCGCTGGCGGAGCTTGGGGCATTTCTTGGATTTCGCGTCACTGTCTGCGACGCGCGGGCCGTTTTCGCGACAGCCGAGCGAATCCCTGCTGCCCACGAAATCGTCATTGATCAGCCAGGGCGTTACCTTCGGCAGGAAATTGCACTGGGAAGGATTGCACGGGACTCCGCGATATGCGTTCTGACCCATGATGCCAAGTTCGACGTTCCTGTCCTAGATGAAGCGCTCAGGCATGGCTTTGCTTACATCGGTGCCATGGGATCCCGCCGAACGGCACGTGATCGCCGGGCCAGGCTAATCCTTGCGGGTCACACAGAGGAGACTCTGGCGCCGCTCCGTTCGCCAATCGGTTTGGACCTTTCCGCTGCTACCTCGGCAGAAACGGCGGTCTCCATCATGGCGGAGATTATCGCAAGTAAGAACCGGGCGTCTGGCTTACCTCTCAGCCAAACCAACCAGCCAATACACAAGGGTGCTCCAACTCTTGACGGAGAGTACCAATCGCAACCGGACTGCCCAGCGCAACCGGACGCTCGGCCGACTGCCTTGCTGAGTGTCCTGGGTGCGGACGGCATGTGTCCTTGAATAACACTGCCGGCAACACTGACAACACTGCCTGCAACACTGAAGGAACCCGGTCATGGAGGACGTGACTGCACCTGAGCAGTCCAAGGTCGGCGAGCCCTTCCGACGGCGCCGGCCACTGCCCTTGGCTCGGTGAGAGGGGCAGTGGCCGGGCAGCTAGCGCTCGGTCCGAGGCGGCGTGGGGAGAGACATTTTTGTCGAAGGTGCTGACATTTGCGTCCGGGATTTTGCAGCTGTAATCCGCCCTAGAGCCAGCACCAACACCAAGGCGATGATCACGGGCACGCACACAGAGAGAACGATGATGCTCGTATCCACGCCGAGTCCGATGAGGACGCCGCCGAAGATAGGTCCGATCACCGACCCGAGTCGGCCCAGTGAAGCCGCCCAGCCGACGCCGGCAGTCACTGTTGCTTCCGGGTACAGCGACACTGCCACCGCGGCTTGGCCGATCATGCCCGCCTGAAGGCCGAGGCCAACGCCGCCGAAGACCAGCAGCAGCAGTGCTTTGTCCGGGCCCAGGAATGCAGAGATAACAAGGAACACGATCGCCGCTGCCGAGGTTCCGGCCAGCACTGACGTCATCCGGTATCGACGCGATCCGAGAATGAGAAGACAGGCACCGATGATGCTTCCAATCCCCAGTGCCGCGGACCCCAGCGGTGCCAGGCCCGTGCTGAAGCCGTAGCTGGTGAGCAGGGTTGGCAACCATGATGAGAACACGTAGTAGACGGCAAAGATAAGGAACGAAAAGGCCCACAAGAGAAGCGTTCTGCTTCGTACGGACGCATCGAAAAGGCGCGCTACGGAAGCGTGGTGCTTGGCCTCAGCAGCGTCGATGGGCATTCCCGGGACTTGGCGGTTGGACAGCCCGAACCAAAGGAACGGCAGAAGAACAGCTGACGCGATAGCGCCGATAATGAACACCCATTCCCATCCGAGGGAGCCCACGATACTGCTACCGGCCAACCCTGCGATTAGGGCTCCGAGCGAGATGCCCGTCATCACGGCCACTGCAATCGACTGACGCAAACGAACAGGATTGACAGCGGTTGCATGCGACACGGCGGCTGGCAGCACGGCACCCAGTCCCAGGCCGGTCACGAAACGCAGGATCGTCAGTTCAACAATCGAACTCGACCATGCTGTCAACAGCGAACCGACGGTGAACACCACCACCGCGGAGAAAATGACGTTTCGCGTTCCCAGCCTGGCCACAAGGCGCCCGACCGCGAGATACCCCAAGGCCACTCCAGCGCTGGTTAGTGATAAGGCAGGGGTGAAGCTCGAGGGTGCAACAGCCCAATCCTTGGCTATCGCCGGTATTGATACGCCCAACGCGACCGTGTCGTAGCCGTCGAGAACTACAGCGGCACATGCGAGACAGAGTACCCACCAATGCGTTCTGGTTTCTTCCTGCTTCTTGGGTTCACTCATCGTCTCCATCGAACATCCTTAGGTTGTGAGGGCTTCGAATTCAGTCCTGATACGGGGGGTACGCCACCCGTCAGCGGCGGGTTGCCGGCGCAGACCTCAGACGAGGCGCACGCGTCATAGGCGAGGTTCATGCTGCTTCGACGTTGACGCAGGTCGTGGGCTGGCTCGCCGTTGGCCGCGCTGTTTGGCGGTGACCGAGTGCCTGAATGTGGTGAAGATCATGGCACAGCGTTAGTTCTATCTCCTTAGCACTTAAAGGTCAAGACCTCAGTACCTTGACACCAAGTATCTTAGTACTGATATTATTTTGGCATGACCTAGTTCACATTCCGGGTCGCTCCCACGACCTCGGGACAAGCCGCTCGTCACGCCGACGGCAACCTGAGTGACTATAAAGATTGGTGGACCGCGAGCATGACAACACAGGCCAATGCGGACAATTTGCTCCTGCCCGTAGGGGCGGATTCCGAGGGTTTCGCCTCCTCCCACGCCTTTGCCGTGGGCGTGGACACGCTCGATGAGATCTGTGTCGGTGGGGTCTGGGCCCAAGGCGCTGGTGCGCTGATCGAGTCAGTCAATCCGGCAACCTCTGAGGTCTTCGCGACACTGCATGGTGCCACCGTTGAGGATGTAGACGTGGCGGTCGCCGCCGGACTGGCGGCCATAGAAGAGTCTGGCTGGGCACGTAAACTACCGCACGAACGCGCCGCTGTTCTGTATAGGATTGGCGCCACAATCGAAGCCAATGCCGACCGCATCGCGACTCTTCAGACCCAGGACACCGGTAAGACCCTGAAGGAAACACGTGCTTTGGCGATGAGCGCTGCTGCCACCTTCCGATTCACCGCGTCAGCCCTTGAAACGATGGAGGACACGCTAACCCCGCCGCGGGGTGACTATCTGAGCATCTCCACATACGAACCTATCGGCGTGGTGGCTGCGATAACGCCATGGAATTCACCGATTGCCAGCGACGCGCAAAAGGTTGCCCCGGCACTTGCCGCCGGGAACGCCGTCGTGATCAAACCGCCGGTCTGGGCTCCGTGGGTGTCACTGCTGCTGGCGAGGATCTGTGACGAGGCAGGATTGCCTGCGGGTCTGCTATCGGTGCTCCCGGGCCCGGGACGGACTGTGGGGGATGCGCTGGCACGCCACAGGGATGTCGGCAAGGTCTCCTTCACCGGTGGCACCTCGACGGGCCGGCAGTTGGGTCGCATCGCGGCCGATAAAATCATGCCGATCACGCTGGAACTTGGAGGAAAATCTCCAACCATCGTTTTTTCGGATGCGGACCTCGATCAAGCCGTTGCCGGTGTGCTGTACGGGATCTTTTCCTCCAGCGGCCAGAGCTGCATCGCCGGATCCCGGGTATTTATCCAGCGCGACATCTATGACGCAGTCCTGGCACGCCTGGTCGAAGGGGCAAAAGCGCTGCGGTTGGGTCCGGGAACCGACGCCGCAACTCAGGTTGCACCGCTTGTTGCCCACGCCCATAGAGACTTCGTCGAAAAGATGGTTGACGACGCACGCAGGGCCGGCGCACAGATCCTGTGTGGTGGTGCACGGCCGATAGAGCCGGAACTACAGCAGGGTGCGTACTACCTGCCCACCATCATTGCCGGTGTCAGCAACTCGGACCTGATCTGCCAGGAGGAGGTCTTCGGCCCAGTGGCCGTCGTCCTTCCCTTTGAGGATGAAGCTGATCTGATCTCGCAAGCCAACGACAGCGTCTTTGGCCTGGCTTGCGGCATCTGGACATCGGACTACCGGCGGGCCTGGCGTGTTGCGCGTGCCGTTGCTGCCGGAACCATCTGGATCAACACGTACAAACAGTTCAGCATTGCTACCCCGTTTAGCGGGATCAAGGAAAGCGGACTCGGCACCGAAAAGGGTAGGGACGGTATCCGGTCCTACATGCGCCAAAAGAGTATCTATGTAGATCTTTCCGGCGCACCGTTGCCATGGGCCAGCGCATGAAATCCCCGGCATTTTCCAAACAAACTCCGATGAAAGGCAAGTCAGTGAGCGGTCATCCCTATAGTCCGGCATATCGGGCCGGAGGCTTCGGCTTTGTATCCGGGGCGTTGTCTGTTGACGAGAACTATATCCCCGTCACCGGTCGAGTCGAGGCCATCGAGGCCGCCGCAACCAGGCTCGCCGAACGGTTGGCGACCATCGGCATGTCTATGCAGGACATCGTCAAGACCACGTACTTCGTCACGGACCTGACCTTGCGCGAAGAAGCGAACAGTCACTATGAGCAGTTCTTCAGCGCTCCCCGCCCGGCAAGGACCTTCGTGGAGGTTTCTGCTCTCCCGTACGGTGCCACGGTGGAAATTGAAGCCATCGCCCACCGAGGCCAGGAGTGAATCATGACTGCCGCCATTTTGAACTCCCGGGCATCGGAAGAATCGGCCCGGCAGGTTTCGGCCACTGAAAACGTAGTAACAGGGGAACCTATTGCACGCATGCTGAGAATCCAGCAGAAGACCTGGGAAGCGGATGGGGTGACCAGCATTAGTTTGGCTGACCCATCCGGGGCGAAGCTGCCCCAGTGGCAGCCCGGAGCACACTTGAGCCTTCATCTGCCTAACGGGCTTATTCGGGAGTACTCGCTGTGCTCGGACCCTCTGGACTCGACCAACTGGACCGTAGCCGTGCTCCGGACGTCCGATTCACGCGGAGGCAGCCAACACGTCCATGAGGGTCTACCAGTGGGAGCCCTCCTTAAGGTTGAAGGCCCGCGTAATAACTTCGCGCTCGAAGACGCCGGACGCTACGTGCTCGTCGCCGGCGGGATCGGCATTACCCCGATCATTTCAATGGCGCGGCAACTGCACGCAGCAGGCGCAGACTGGTCGCTGCTCTACACGGGCCGCTCCCGGACCTCTATGGCCTTTCTGGCTGAAATCGCCACTCTGCCCCAGGACCGGATTAGCGTCCACGCCAACGACGAAACCAATGGGGCATACGCTGACCTTCCAGCCACGGTAGGAGACCTGAGCCCGGATGCGTTGGTCTATGCCTGCGGACCGGAGCCGTTGCTGAAAGCTGTTGCCAGCGCCATGAAGGACGAAACACAGCTTCGGATCGAGCGGTTCAAGGCGCCGGAAAAAGTTGTCGTCGCGGCGCAGAGCGAGTCCGCGTTTGACGTGGTGTGCAGCAGCACCGGCCAACGGATACCGGTGGCCCCCGATGTGTCCGTGCTTGATGCCCTCAATAACGCCGGCATCGACGTTCCCAGCTCCTGCGCGGAAGGAATCTGCGGCACCTGCGAAACCCGCGTTATCAGCGGCGACGTGGAGCACCGTGATTTTCTCCTCACCCAGGCCGAGCAGGCGGCCAACAAATCAATGTTTGTATGCGTCTCGCGCTGCCGTTCGGCCGAACTGATCCTAGATCTCTAAATCCTCGAAATGTAAGAAGGTAGCTCATGAATTTCTTTGCAGCCGAGCCTGTCTGTAAGTTGCGATCTCTTCGGTCGGTGTCCTTGAAAGTACCCGAAACGGCGCGAGCCAAAGATTTCTACCACGAGGTCTGGGGCCTTTCCACGGTCGAAGAGGACAGCGATCGTTTCTGGCTCCGCGGAACAGGCACGGAACACCACATCCTGAAATTGGAAAAAGGCCAGCAGAACGCCCTCGGCGGCGTGGCCTTCGCCCTCGCCACGCCCCAGGAAGTGGACCAAGCCGCGGTTAAGCTGGCCGCTTTAGGTATTCCCCTCTTCCGTGAACCGGGCCCATTGGATGATGCTGCAGGGGGATACGGGCTTCAGCTGGTGGACCCGGAGGGCAGGCTCATCGAGCTCTCCGCGGACGTTCATGCCGTCGTCAGCCAAGAACCCGGCGGGCGGCGTGCAATTCCGCGCAAGATTGCCCACGTCGTACTGAACACCGTTGACATTGACCGGGCTACAGCGTTCTACACCCAAGTCCTCGGCATGCGGGTCTCGGACTGGTCGGAGCATCAGATGTCCTTCCTGCGCTGCAATACAGAGCACCACGTCATCGCCTTCAATCAGGCCCCGTGGACGGCTGTCAACCACGTGGCCTACGAAATGCAGAGCATCGACCATTTCATGCGGGGCATTGGGTCCCTCAAGACCCACGGGATTGCCCCGCAGTGGGGCCCCGGCCGCCACGGCCCCGGCGACAACACCTTCTCCTACTTCACCGACCCCTCGGGCCTTGTTTGCGAGTACACCTCGGAAGTGGCACAGGTTGATGAAGACAGCTGGCTGTGCCGGACATGGAAGCGGACCCCTGAGTTGTCTGACCAGTGGGGGACTGCGGGGCCGCCAACCGTCAATGTTCGTACGGCAATGGCTGGAATCCCCGATGAAGGCTACCGCTCGCTGGTGGTTCCCGGCAGCTCCGATTACTTCACCGTTCCCTCGGCAAGTGTCGCGAATCATGCTGCCAACCACTGACGTAGCTTCTGACACCAGTAACCCGGGCAGCCGCATCTCCCTCCACGGAGTATCGCTGGAAGTCCGCGGCAACGGGGATCCCGTCTTTCTCATGCACGGAATTGGGGGCAATGCCTCATCCTGTGGAGCCTTGGCGCAACTTCTCAGCAGGTCTGGCTACCGCACGTTTTGCTGGGATGCACCGGGCTACGGCGAATCCGCAGATCCACATGGTCCGGTGGACCATCCAGGGCTCGTCCTGCAGATTCTGGCGTCTCTCGGTTTGGGACCCGCACACCTGATCGGGACCTCATGGGGCGGCGTCATTGCCACCCAGGCGGCGGCGCAGGCACCTGAAGCCGTCCGTTCTTTGGTTCTCGCGGATAGTACCCGCGGCTCGGCTGTCAGCGCGGATGCGGCCGAACGGATGCTGGCACGCGTCGCGGAACTGGTTGATCTTGGGCCGGCAGAGTTTGCTGACAGGCGGGCTCCACGGTTGGTTTCGCCGTCGGCCGATGCTTCACCGGCTGCAGCCGTCAGGTCCGGGATGGCCGCGGTTCGATGGGCCGGATATTCGGCAGCAGCAGCCATGATGGCAGCCAGCGACACCACAGATCTATTGCCGTCCTTGCAGGCCCCGTCATTCGTCCTGGTTGGTGAAGACGATGTGGTCACGGGCGTCGATGAGGCCAGGATTCTCGCTGAGTCCATCACGGACGCGTTGTTTGAAATCATTCCCGGTGCAGGTCATGCCGCCGTACAGGAAAAACCAGAAGCCATTGCTTCGTCGATTCTCGAGTTCTGGAAGGGGCTTTCATGACCCGGCTGATAGTGGTCACTGGCTCCGGCCGCGGATTGGGGTTCAACATCGCTGAGCGTCTGGCGGCAGCAGGTGACCGGGTTGTCATCGCCGAGAAGGACGCCGACCTCGCCGAGAAGGCCGTCACAACGCTGCAGGCGCGCGGATTTGACGCAACGGCAATCATTACCGACATCGCTGACAGGGGGTCTGTCGCAAACTTGGCGACGGCCGTCGGGGAAATGGGCGGGGCAGATGGGCTGGTCAACAATGCCGCCCTCGCTGACGGGGTCGGTGGGGATACGTTCTGGGACCTTGATGAAGACTTCTTCCACAGGGTCATGACCGTCAACGCCTTCGGTACGTGGCTGGTGAGCAAGTACCTCTATCCCCAGTTGGCACAAAAGGGATCGGGCGCCATCGTGAACGTCGCGTCGGATGCTGCACTCTACGGTTCTCCGCGCCTGGTCCACTACGTCGGCTCCAAAGGCGCTGTTCTTGCGATGACCCGGACCATGGCCCGGGATGCGGGGGCAGCCGGGGTCCGCGTGAATGCAGTCTCTCCGGGCCTGACCAGGGTTGAGGCAACTGAATCCGTTCCGTCCTCGCGCTACCAGCTTTATGAGCAGAACAGGGTGCTTGAGCGGGACCAGGTGCCCGAGGATGTTTCCGGCGTTGTTCAGTTCCTGCTCTCGGACGCCTCGGCCTTTATCACGGGTCAGAACGTCGTTGTGGACGGCGGCTTCGTCATGGGGCACTGAGGTGACTTCGCAGGCTTGAGCTTCCCTTTTCCGAGAATTACCCACGATGCCGGGCGGCCGGCTACCAACCAAGGAGATCTACAGATGGACCTGCAGCTCAAGGACCGCACCGTTGTTGTGACGGGGGCGAGTTCCGGCGTCGGCTTGGCGGCGGCCCGCTACCTGCTCGCGGAGGGCGCGAGGGTAGCCGCCTGCGCCCGCGACGCCGGACGCCTGGCGGCGGCTTTCGAACAGTTCGGCTGGGCCGACAAGAACTCCATCTACCTTGCCTCCTGTGATGTAACCGACCGCAAAGCCACTGATGCGTTTGTGGCAGGGACGCTGGAGAACTTCGGCACGGTTGATGGCCTGGTTTGCAACGCCGGCCGGTCCCTCATGGCCACGTTGGACGAGACGACGGATGAGCAGTTCCGCGAGGAATTCGACCTGAAGATATTCGGCGTGCTGAACATCGTGCGATCGGCGCGTGCAGCACTTGCGGCGTCGGAACACGGCTCGGTGGTGAACGTCAATGCCATCCTGTCCCGACAGCCTGAGTTGCGCCTGGCAGCCACTTCCTCTGCACGTGCGGCGTTGTTGAACCTTAGCCACTCTTTGTCCGAGGATCTCGCCGGCGACGGTATCCGTATCAACTCGGTGTTGCTTGGACTCATAGACACCGGCCAGTGGCGCCGGCGGTTCGAGCAATCCGGAACAGACCTGGACTTCACGGACTGGAGCGCCACGATCACCAAAGACCGGGGGATAAAACTGGGCCGCTTCGGCACAGCCGATGAGGTCGCTTTCCACATCCTCACCCTCTTATCGCCGCTCAGCGGCTATACAACGGGAGCCACCATCGATGTTGGCGGCGGAGTGGGCCGCTATGTCTAATCCGACTGCTTCTACTGCGGGGGCGCCTTGCTGGCCCGGCGTTCACCACCCTGATCTAAGAAAGAGATAAGACATGTCAACGGAAGCAGGAACAGATATGCCCCAGAATCCCACCGGTGGTGACATCCTCGTCCGGGTTATGCGCAGGCACGGCATTGACACCGCGTTCGGGGTGATCAGCATCCACAACCTTCCCCTTATCGAAGCCGTGGACCGGGAACTGAACTTTGTCGCAGTCCGCCATGAGGCCGCCGCAGTAAACGCTGCGGACGCCTACGCGCGTGCTTCAGGCAGGTTTGGGGTGGCTTTGACCAGCACCGGAACCGGCGCCGGCAATGCGGCCGGATCAATGGTGGAGGCCCTTACCGCCGGTAGCCGGGTTTTGCACATCACCGGCCAGATTGACAGTGAATACCTCGGCAGCAATCGCGGCGTGATCCATGAAGTCCCGAGGCAACTCCAGATGCTTCATGCAGTTTCCGGCTACGCGCGGACCATCTTCAACGCCAAGGATGCCGAAGCGGATCTTGAGGAAGCCATTGCCCACCTGCTTTCCGTCCCGCACACGCCGGCCAGCCTCGAATGGCCAATAGATCTGCAGTACCTGGCCCTCCCGGATGATCAGCGTCCCGCAGACATGGCTAGCCAGCCTAGTGCTGCCATCGATCAGGATGCTTTGACCGAAGCGGTCAAGCTGCTTTCCCAGGCCAAAAGGCCCCTCATCTGGGCAGGTGGCGGTGCAGCCGGTGCAGGGTCAGCCCTGACGGAGCTGGTTCACCGCCTGGGCGCCGGGCTGTTGACCAGCAACTCCGGCAGAGGCGCGGTGCCGGAGGACGATGACCACGTGCTCGGAAACTTCGCCACCACCCCTGAGGCTGCCGCACTCATTGCGGACTCGGACCTGCTGCTTAGTGTCGGAACACATTTCCGCTCCAACGAAACAAAGCACTATTCCATGACGTTGCCGCAGCCCCACATCCAGCTTGATATTGATCCTGCAGCGTTGGGCCGTGTCTATCCTGCGGACGTAGGGCTGGCGGGGGATTCCCGTATCCTGCTCGAGGAGATTCTGGGGCAACTCACCGCCTCCAGCGTCGAGCCCGGCTGGACCGAACGCGTCCGTGCTACCCGCCGCAGCGTCCGTGATGCACTGACTGACTACATCGGCGGTTACGCCGAGATCTGCGAAAGTCTTCGCCGCAGGCTGGACCGTGAATCGGTGATTGCCCGCGACGTGACGATTCCTTCAAGCCAATGGGGCAACCGGCTGCTGGAAATCTACTCGCGGGAAACAAACATCTTCCCGCTTGGAGGCGGCATCGGTCAGGGTCTTGCCATGGGTATCGGGGCCGCCTGCGCCCGTCCCGGGATCCCGACGGCGGTGATCGTCGGCGACGGCGGACTGGCTGTCCATCTCGGTGAACTCGCCTCACTGGGCGGTTCCGCTGCCTGGTGCGTAGTCCTGGTCTTTAATGACAACGGCTACGGGGTTCTACGGAACATGCAGAAAGCCAACGGCTTCGCCGAAGCCGGCGTGAACCTTTATACACCGGACTTTGAAATGTTGGCTGGATCGCTGCAGCTGCCCTTCTGGCGGGTCGCCGGCCCAGGGCGGTTCGACCAAGCCCTGCTAGAGGCGTTGGCGGTCCGGGGACCGGCGATCATCGAGATTGATGTCGCGGCGCTCCAGCCGGCGCCGGGAGCGTTTGTTCCGCCGGTGCATATCCCCAGCAGGAACCACTAGGGACGAGGAGGAAAAATGGCACCGAAAGAACCACTGATATTGGACAATCCCCAACCTTCCACAGAGCAACTCCGGCACCGCGTTGTTTGTCTCCATAAGGGCACCGGAGCCGGCGCGTGGTACACGTGGCAGGTTGCAGCCTACGATGCCCAAACCTGGGAAGACGGTGATGATCCTTTGCCCGGCTCCACCATGTCAGAAGGCCAGCTTAAGGAGTGGGTCGCAGCTGCGGCGGCAGCGCTGCGGGACGGCGGGTCCGCCCCGGTGCACTTGATGGCTTCCGGCTCTGCGGCCTACGGCACGATCGTGCTTGCGGGCCGCTATCCCGAACTGGTCAAGAGCATGATTTTAGGTGACCCCGAGGTCGACACCTCCATCGACGGATATACCCTTGCGCTGCAGCTGGTTCAGGCCCCTTCGCTTGTTGTCGCTGCTGCTCCGCGGACAGACAGCGACATCGCCGGGCCGCAAAGCATCGCAGGCGGCATCGACAATGGCGTCTTCGTGATCATCGAAGATACTGCCGTCCCCGCACACCGGACAAAGTCCGATTCTTTCAACGAATGGGCAACATCATTTATGAACATCGCCGAAGGCCTGCACACCTTCGCCGATTCCAAGGAGGAATTCCATGCCTGAACAGTACCTGGAACCGAATCAGGCCCGTACAGGGCCTGCAACCCCGTATGAAAAGAAGCTCGCAGGGGCGCTCAGTGAGATCTTCGCCGGCGGCACGCATGATCTACCTGGAGTAGTTGCGGGTTTGAATGGCCTCGGTCTGAATGCTCCGGATGGCAACGCGTGGGACATAGCCCGTTTCCGCGCCGAAATGCGACGACTGGGAGAATAGGCAATGACAACAACAACACAGACCGCACGCTCCACCGGCGGCAAGAGCACCACGAAAAGCGTCGTCGGGGTCCGCCACGAAGTCGATGCTAAAGAATTGGCGGCCATGGGCCTGCGGGACCGTTGGTACCCCATATATCCCTCCCGCTTCGTCAAGCCGGGGGACATGGTCAAGGTAAAGCGCCTCGGCGTGGACTGGCTACTGTTCCGCGACGCCACCGGCCGCATTCGCATGCTCGAGGACCGCTGCCCCCACCGCAGCGCCCCGCTCTCAGTCGGGCAGCACCTTGGAGACCGCGTGGCCTGCAAGTATCACGGAGTGCAAGTCGACGGAAACGGCACCGTCATTTCTGTACCCGGAATGCCCGGATGTGCCCTCGAAGGTCGAACGGTAACCACGTCCCTGGCAGTCGCGGAAGCGGCCGATACGATCTTCGCGTTCATGCCCCTGACAGCAGACTCCCAAATAACGGAGTTCAAGCTGCCGGACCGACTGGCCAATCCCGAAGTTTCCTGGTTCTCCAACTTCGCGGAATGGAAGGGGCCCTGGCGCTTCTACATGGACAACGTCCTTGATCCGATGCATGGCGCTTTCCTCCACCGCGACTCGCACTCAATGTTTGGTGGAGACACCAGCGCCCGCTTCCGCATCCGCGAAACTGAGCGCGGCTTTTTCTTTGAGAAGACGGACCAACGTGGCGTGAACTTCGACTGGGTGGAATACTGCCGCGAAGCGATGGATTACGTTGACCTGGAAATACCCTATGCCCAGTCTGCGGGACCTGGCGGGACATTCGGCATCGTTGGGATGTCCACACCAATTGACGCAAAAAACTCGGCTATTTTCCACTGGCGCACCCGCACCGTCTCCGACTGGGAGCGCGATGTCTGGCGGTTCATGTACAAGACCGTCCTTGAAGAAAAACACTGGGTTGTTCTGGAACAGGACCGCGAAGTGCTGGAAGCCCTCGCCGGCGACGCTGACAAAGATGAACACCTCTACCAGCACGATCTAGGTGTCGCTCGAATCCGGCGCGTCTACGAGGCCGATGCAGAAAAGCAGGCAGCAATCCTAAGAGGGGAAAGCCTGTAACTGGCTGACTCCATGGTACTGGCGGGCTTCATCCCGGAAGCCCGCCAGGTCGTTGCTCGGTCACCGCAAAGGGCGTGTGACAAATAGCCAAGCTGCACCTCCGGCTCGGCGGTTGGCTAGCGTCGCCGTCGAGCTGGATGGCGGACCGGGGTGCAGCCTGACGAATGAAACCACCTACTTATTCTCAAGACTCTAAGGACACAATGAAGTCATCACGCACCTGCCGGGTCGGAGTAATCGGCTACGGCGCAATTGGAGTGCCCGTTGTTGCTGAAATTGCAGCTGGACGGGTACCGGGAGCTGCTCTGGAGGGGATCATTTCCCGCAGCCCCCTCAGTGGTGCTCCTGCGAAGCGGATGGACTTGGCCGAAGCCTTGGAACGCTGCGACTTACTGGTTGAATGTGCAGGGCAGGAAGCGCTGGTTGAGTATGGCGAGGCTATCCTCCTGGCGGGCGTTGATCTGCTGGTCACGTCCATTGGTGCTCTGGCAGATGGAGAATTCTCTAAGCAGCTCGCCGCCGCAGGGCCGGGACGGCTGTTCCTGACAGCTGGCGCAGTTGGCGGCCTTGACCTCTTGTCCTCGGGTGCCCGCGTGGAGGGCTATGACAGAGTCACGATTACGACGACGAAGTTGCCAGAGTCCCTTATCCAGCCTTGGATGAATGAGGCTTTGATTGAGGAGATCCACAGTGCCCGCGGACCACTGGACATCTATGAAGGACCTGCTGCTGAAGCCGCCCAGTTGTTCCCCAAGTCTATGAACGCCGGCGCAGCCGTTGCCATCGCTGTCAACGACTGGGACGTTGTGACAGTCAGGGTCAGGGCAGACCCCGCAGCGAAACTTACCAGCCACGTTATTGAAGCTTCCGGAACCCTTGGCGAATATCGATTTGAAATCCGCAACAAGCCATCCGAGGACAATCCCAGGACAAGCGGTGTAGTGCCGTTCGCTGTTCTGCGATCATTGGAGTCCGTCATCGGCGCTCAAGGTGGACTGATATGAGGGCACTAGTCACCGCTAACGAACCAGCCGGCGCCGTCAATGACTGAAGGACCAGCCAAGACATGATGCACCGGAGGCGGAATGCCTCAGGAGGCCTGGCCGGCTGCGTCCGTTGCCTTTGCATCAAATGCGACAACTGATGCCTCTGCCTTCTTGAGCAGCGCTGCCAGTTGGTCGAGTTCGGATTCCGTTAGACCGTTCAACATCTGACGTTGGTTGTCCAGATGCTTTCCGAATGCCTCGTCGATTACGGCCTTGCCATGAGCTGTCAGTTGGGCGTAGACAACACGCCGGTCTTCGCGGGTCCTAACCCTCTCAATCAGGTTCTGCTCTTCCATCCTGTCCAATCGGAAAGTGATCCCACCGGTCGTAAGCATGGAGGAGGTCGCCAGTTCTCCGGCAGTTTTCCTGTGAGGTGGCCCGGAGCGGCGCAAGTTGGCCAAGACATCAAAAGACGCCAATGTCAGCCCATTCTCATCAAAGTACGAACTTTCAACAGCGCGGACCTGATTCGCCAGCCTCATGAGCCGCCCGAGGACGCCAATTGAGCTCGGATCCAAGTCGGGGCGTTCGCGCTCCCAGTCCGCAACTATGCGGTCTATGGCGTCGGCATCTTTCGTGGTGTCTGACATGGCCCTCGTCCTTAGCTGTTAGTTAGTGCATCTTAACACTGAGCTTTTGGTCAATCAATTAACTGAGTCTCGTTCCACTCAGGGTCTTGTTACTTGATTTAGCTTCCCTTAGTATTGAGATGTTTAGAGCTAAGGGAATTCAACTCGCCTTTGCTATCAGTTGGTACATTGCCCCGTCCGAGAGGTTTAACAATGAGCGAAACCGTAAGTGCACCCACGACAGATCTTGAAGAGCTCATCGATTCGTCTATAGCGTCCCGTGAGAGCAGGATCGTTGACTTTGACACTCTGAAATTTCAGACGAAAATGGGGGAAAAATTCCGGCGTGGCCAGGTCCGCTACATCGGCTCCGGAGCTACCGGGGACCACTCGGACGATAACAACATCCTCCAGGCCGAACACTTCACGTTCTCCAACATGGTTCTTCCGGCCGGGTGCGTTGGGCCGGAACACACTCACCCCGACGTCGAAGAAGTGTTCTTTGTTCTCGAGGGGCGGGTGGAGTTCAGCGTTCACGATGTCCAGGACGGTACGAAGAAGGCCAGCCGTGTTCTGGGTTACCGGGATCTCATTCGTGTTCCTGCCGGCGTTCCCCGGAGCCTACGCACGGTCAGCGAAGAAGATGCCCTGATCTGCGTAATCATCGGGGCAAAAAAGCCGGAGATCCCTTTTTACCCGCCGACTTCCGAGATGCACGGAGTTACCCGCTAGAACAGTTCTGCCGAGAAGCGCGCGTATCAGCTGGGGAGCTGATACGCGCGCTTCTTGCTTTGCAGCTGCCCGGCATTCGCAGATCCCGAGCTTGGAGGACTCAGGCCGCGGAGCCGGCAGCCGAAAGTCTTGAAGCCGGCATCCGCAGGTCCCTTAGAACAGCGGCCAGGGGACCGCAGGCATCCCGCCGCTCGGGGCCGGGAATCGTCCCGTGAGCCTCAGCCGGCCGCAGCGCGAAGCGAGCGATGCGATTTCTTCGGCGGTGAGCAGGTCCGCCAGATTCCGGCCCAGCTCGCTCGTCAGGCCTTCGGTGACACGATCAACCCCGTCGAGTTCCTCCGCGGTCAGAGGCTCTCCCAGCCATCCCCACAGCACCGTGCGCAGCTTATGTTCGCTGTGAAAGGTCAGCCCGTGGTCCACACCGTGCCGGTGTCCGCCCTTCATGGCGAGTATGTGGTTTCCTTTGCGGTCAGCGTTGTTGACCACCAGGTCAAACACCGCCATGCGTCGCAGCGCCGGCGAGTCTTCGTGAACGAGGGCGACCATCCGCCCGTTCTCATCTTGTCCTTCGAGAACGTATTTCCAGCCCGTCCCGGGCACGTGGTCCGCTGCAATAAGGTCCACCGGGCTTTGGGCCGGCTCTTGCTCCTGCCAGAGCTGCACCATCCCTTCGCCCAGGGGGCCATCACGCAGCCAAGTGTGCGGCACGACGTCCCAACCGATGACCTGCGAGACCAAGTACGCAGCCACCTCCCGGTGGGCGAGGGTGCCGTCCGGAAAATCCCATAGGGGACTCTCGCCCGCTATTGGCTTGTAGACCACCGGAACGTCGCCGATGCTGCCCAGGAATGTGGCGTTTGAGGCCGTCGTGATGCGCCCTGAAAGCGTCAGCTCGGCGGTCACCAGGTCCAGCGCCGGCATTAGACCTCGGGCAAGGTGCACTCGTGCCCGTCGGCGTCCATCGGGTAACCGCAACGCGGGCATAACGGCCGCCCGGCCCCCACGATTTCGCGGGTGCGCTTGGCGAACGCGCGGGCGGTGCCCACCGGCATGCGCACCAGCATCATCTCGGTTTCTTTAGTGCCGATCCCATCAAGTGGTTCGTCGTCCTCGGTATCGTCATCAGTGAGGGGGTATGCCTCGACGACGATCTGGGCAGTGGTTGGGTCCCAATCCAGGGTCATGGCGCCGGTGCGAAACTGCTCCAGAGGGGGTTCAAGCGGGTCATCGTCGACGAGTTCAATGGGTGTACGCGTAGGAACGCTGAAGGGGTTTCCGTCGACGGTGATGAGTTGGTCGAGCATTTCGTCGATCTTCTCCGCGAGCACAGCCGACTGCTGCTTCTCAAGGGCAATACTCACAATCTGTGCCCCTGCGCGCACCTGCAAGTAGAACGTGCGCGCTCCTGGGAGGCCAATGGTGCCAATGACAACCCGATCAGGCCAGGAAAACTCGTGAACGCGTGTAGGCATGCCAGTAGTTTAGGCACATGAGGTTCAAGGCGTCTTCTGTCCTGCACCGCCGCCCACCGGCGCATCGCCCGAACGGATGCCGTTGGACAGCCACGACAGGTCACCCGCTTCGGTGTTCGTCGCATAGACGCTAGGCCTGCTAGCGCTGTAGTTGACGATTGATACGGAAGCGGGGCTCACGTTAATACGTTGGAACAGGTCAAGGTGCATGCCCAGCGCGTCAGCAAGGATTGACTTGATGACGTCACCGTGGCTCACGGCAGCCCACACGGCCCCTGGCCCGAACTCGGCCTCGAAGGCAGCATCGTGACGCCGGATCGCCGCAACGGACCGGGCCTGCATCGCAGCCATGGATTCACCGCCCGGAAAAACGACGGCGGACGGTTGCGACTGCACTAGGGGCCACAAATCCTCGGTGGCGAGATCACTGAGCTTGCGGCCCTGCCACTGGCCGTAATCGCATTCGGTGATATCGGGATCAATCGGCGCGTACGGTGTGCCGGCTTGGCGATCGAGGATGAACTGGGCGGTTTGCCGGCAACGCTCAAGAGGGCTCGATACCACCCCGACGACGGGCACGGCCGCCAGCCGGTCAGCGGTCAGAGCCGCTTGGTCGCACCCGATCTGGTCCAAGCCGATGCCGACGGCCCGACCGGCCAACAATCCACTGGCATTGGCTGTGGTGCGGCCGTGCCGCACGAGAAGTAGTGTCGCCATCCACCCAGCCTAACCACTTCCCGCGCTAGCCCGCCGTCGTCGCCGCGATGCCGGGGATCATTTCCAGCACAAGGAGTGCCGCCGCGACGTAGGCGGGGTTGTCCTCGACCTTCACCACGGAAAGTTCGTTGGCCCGCGACACTCGACGCTCCACGGTATTTCTGTGGAGATAGAGCCTGGACGCCGCCCGGGTGGTGTTGAAACCGCATTGCACGTACGTCAGCAGGGCCTGCTGCAACGTCGCGTCCGCTTCCGCAAGAGGCCCGAGCGTCCTGGCCACAAAGCGTTGCGCTCCCGGCCGGTCCTTCGTGAGGCTGTCGACAAGTTCGACGTCGGCATAGACGGTGAACTGCCGGTCCGATCCCAGCCGGGTCAACATCGCTTGGGCCGCCAGGGCGTCCTGGTGGCTGGACCTGAAACCTTCAAGCCCGTGACCGGGCCTGCCCACCGCGACGCGAATCTGCGTCTGGTTTACGAGGGTCTTTTCCAGATGGTGGAGGTCAGGCTGCTCGGGTCCGGAAAGCCAGATCCATCGGGCTCCGACACTTGCCCTGGCTACAAGAAGCGCCCGGCCCGGGACGGTGGATCGCAGGGCCGCAACCGCCTTGTCCAAGGACATTCCGCGATGGGGGTCATCTGTCCAGAGCACCAGTGCAACGTGCTGGCGGGCCATGCGGTAACTCAGGCGCTCCTCGGCAAAGTCCTGGGTCATAGGCGCTCCACCGGCGATCAGTTGGATGAGCGCAACGGCTTCGGCGCCGGCGTTGCCCATCGCGGCAGCGAGGCTGGCCTCACGAAGAACAGAGACGGAGTCCAGGGCGTACTGCACCAGGGAGTGTGCCGACTTGTCCAGGACTTCGACAAGAACATCCGGCTCGGCGCTGCGGGACACACATTCTGTAAGCCATCCCCGCCAACCGACCGCCAGCGCAGCCCGCCAGCCGGCAGCGAAGTCCGGAGCGATACCGCGGGAGACAAGGTCACCGATGTAGGCGGCAGTTCTCGGCCCGACATACGGATCAACCCGAATCCCCGGGTGCTGGATGTTCGAGGTCAGCCATTGAACAAGATCCGAGCGGTTGAGTTCACGGTCCTCGGCCAACAGCGATGCGTCGGCCAGCAGGGCAGGGGCGTTGAGGGCAATGACTGCCGGCTCCGAGATGGCGTCCGCAAACGTGTCTGCCTCGGTCAAAAGCCGTTCGCACAGCGAGCGGATCATGTCCGCGGCTGCAGGGCTGGGCGGGGCCCAAAGTTCTTCCATATCGACAGTTTGCCTTGAGGCGGCGGCTGAGTCACGGCGGAATCCGCTTCCTCAGGCACCGCGTGTGCACGCTGCACCCGGGCCGGCCAAAGCGGGTGCGCATTGTCGTAGTGACCGAGCTATGTGACTGGCGACACTTGATCAAACAGCTTTTAGACAGCAAGGAGCCAATGATGACGAGTGGAGCATCAGACGCGGTCGAAGAATTCGACATCGTCGTGATCGGGGCAGGTATCTCGGGGATCGGTGCGGCAGCTTACTTCAGCCGTGAGCTCCCGGGGAGGTCCCTGGTGGTGCTGGAAGGTCGGGAAAACATCGGAGGCACATGGGACCTTTTCCGCTATCCGGGCATTCGTTCGGACTCGGACCTGCACACCTTCGGTTACGAATTCAAGCCGTGGCGCCACGAGAACGCGATCGCCGACGCGCATCTGATCCGGGACTACCTTCACGAGACCATCGAGGAGAACGCGCTTGATGGCCTTATCAGGACAGGCCATCGCGTGCGGCGGGCGGAATGGTCCTCCAAGGAGTCCGGATGGACCCTCACGGTGGCCACGAAGGATCACGCCACGGGAGCGCCTGTCACGAAGACTCTCAGGGCGGGGTGGGTGTTCGCCGCCACCGGCTATTACAACTACGACGAGGGGTACTCTCCGGAATTCGCCGGGCGGGAGGACTATGAGGGCACGTTGGTGCACCCGCAGCACTGGCCGGAGGGTCTTGACTACAGTGGCAAGAAGGTTGTGATCGTCGGCAGCGGTGCCACGGCTGTGACCATGGTGCCGGCAATGGCGAAGGGCCCTGGCGCCGCCGGGCACGTCACGATGCTCCAGCGCACGCCCACCTACATCATGCCGCTGCCCCGGGTGGACCGCGTCGCGCTCGCCCTGACAAAGCTCCGCGGCGAGCGCCGGGGCTACGCGGTTACGAGGTTCAAGAACATCTGGACCGAGCACCTGATCGTTGAAGGCCTCCGTCGATTCCCCAAGGCCGGACGAGCCCTGGTGCGACGCGAGAACATCAAGCGGCTGGGCAAGGGCTTCGACGTCGACAAGCATTTCAACCCGCCCTACGACCCGTGGGACCAGCGCCTTTGCGCGGCGCCGGACGGCGACTTCTTCGACGCGATCAAGTCAGGTGGCGCGTCCGTCGTTACCGACAGCATCATCCGGTTCAGCAAGCGGGGCGTCATCCTGGGTTCCGGTGAGGAGCTGGAGGCGGACATCGTCGTGACCGCGACAGGACTGAACCTGCAGCTGTTTGACGGCATGCCGATCGTGGTCGACGGGCGCCGGATCAACGTCGTCGACACCGTCGCCTACCGCGGGACCCTGCTGACCGGGATCCCGAACTGGGCCATGGCAATCGGGTACACCACCTCGTCCTGGACCCTCAAAGTCAGCCTGCTGTGCCGCTACGTCATCGACCTTGTGAAGCACATGGATGCGCAGGGATACGACACCGTTGTGCCGGTGGCGGTGCCGGACATGCCAACCAAGCCGGTCATGGATCTCCAGTCCGGATACGCCAAGCGCGGGGAGGGAGTGCTTCCAAGGCAGGGATCGGAGAAGCCCTGGCGGACCATGATGTCCTACCCGGAGGACGCCAAGGCGCTGCGCGGTCCCGTCGCGGACGGGAACCTCCAGTTCGGAACCAGGGCCGCCGTACGCCCCGCAGGCAAGGAACAGGCCGCTCATGTCTGACTCCCCGGCAGCGGACATCGACCAGTTCGCCACACTCCGTTCCGGGGTGACTATCTGCTTCCGCGACGCCGGCCACAAGGCAGACCCCGTCATCCTGCTGATCGCGGGCCTGGGCGAAGACCTCACATTCTGGACACGGCCGGTGGTCGATGCGCTGGTCGCTTTCGGCTTCCGGGTCGTCTCGATCGATAACCGCGACGTCGGCCGGTCCACCTTCGCTGAGACCCCGCCGCCTGCGGTCTGGCGTCAGGTACTCGCACGACCACGCCGTGACGGGTACACGCTGGCCGACATGGCCCAGGACGCAGTCGGAGTACTCGACCACCTCGGCATTGAGCAGGTTCATCTGGTGGGCCGTTCGATGGGCGGGATGATCGCCCAGACGATTGCCGCCGTCGAACCCGGGCGGGTGCTGTCCCTGACGTCCATTTACTCAACCACGGGGTCGCGCAAGGTCGGCCAGCCGGCACAATCGACGATCCGGCTCCTGATGGGCCCGGACGCCCGCAACCGGACGGATGCAGTCCGCGCCCATCTACGGATCACGCGGCACATCGCAGGAAAGGACTACCCCATCGACGACGCCGCCGAAGCGGCCATCGCAGCGCAGGCATGGGACCGCAGCGCCGGTGACCTGGCAGCCGGCTCGGCACGTCAGATCCAGGCGATCCAACTCTCCGGAGACCGGACCGCGCTGCTGGCCAGGATTACAGCGCCAACCCTTGTCATCAACGGTGACCGGGACCTGATGGTCGCCGGGACCGGCGGTGCCGCGACGGTCAGAGCCATACCCAAGGCACAACACGTCGTCATCCCCGGCATGGGGCATCACATGCCCGAACCCCTGGTCGAGACGATCACCGAATACATCGCACAGCACGCCGCGCGTGTCAATGAAGGAGGAAAGCATGTCGAAATCTCGTGAATCCACCACCGTCGACGTCGTGGTCGTCGGGGCTGGCTTCTCCGGCCTGAGCGCGGCGGAGCGGCTGGTCAGCCTGGGCCTCTCGGTCATGGTCCTGGAAGGACGGGACCGTGTCGGGGGCCGTGTGCTGACCGGTGAGGTCGCAGGTGTTCCCGTGGACTTCGGGGGAACCTGGGTCTCGCCGAGGCACACGGCGATCCGCGATCTCGCCCACCGCTACGGCTGTACGATCACGCCGCAGTTCGCCGTGGGCCGCAACTCTCTGTGGATGGACGGCCGCCGTCGCAGCTACCAGGGCACCATCCCACCGGTCTCGCCGCTCGCCATGCTGAATATGGCTCGCGTGCAGATGGCTCTCGAGAAGCTCGTGAGGTCGATCGACGCCGAGGCCGCCTGGGAGTCTCAGAGCGCCGTCGAGCTCGACTCCATCTCCTTCGGCTACTGGCTCGGCCAGCAGCGAGCCGGCGCGGTGACCCGCAGCCTGATGAACGTGGTCAGCAGGGTGCAGTGGGGGGCCAGCCCCGACGACATCTCGATGCTCGCTGTGCTGGCGTACATCCGCGGCGCGGGCGGCTTCGACCACATGCTCGACGTCGAGAACGGCATGCAGCAGGACCGCATCACCGAGACGACCCAGGAGATCGCGAAGCGGGTGGCGGCGAAGCTCGGCGACCGGGTCCGGCTCAACACCCCAGTGCGCCGCATCGAGCAGGACGGGGACGGCGTTACGGTCCATACCGATGCGGGGGACGTGTCGGCCAAGTACGTCATCGTCAGCGCAGCGACCATGCATCGCAAAGGCATCGACTTCTCCCCGGCGCTGCCCGAGAAGACGACGAGCCTGTCCAAAGTGTGGAAACTGGGCGGCCTGAGCAAGGCGTACGTCGCCTACGAGACTCCGTTCTGGAGGAACGACGGCATGTCCGGCGAGGGGGTCTCCGACACGGGTGCGGTGTTCGCCTCCTTCGATGTGGGTCCCGAGGACGGCCCCGGCATCCTGCTCGGATTCTGCGATCCCGTGATGTTCGACGGGTTCGATCCGGAGAACCGGCGCCGGCGCGTCATCCAGCAGATGGTTGATCTGTACGGCCCCCAAGCGGGGAATCCGATCGACTACGTCGACCACTGCTGGCTCGAGGAGGAGTTCGGAGCCGGCGGTCCGAACCCGGCACTCCCGCCCTTCGCCTTGACGAGTTACGCCACCGCGCTCACCGAGCCGCACGGGCGGGTCGAGTGGGCGGGCACCGAGACGGCCGGAGAGTCGTCCGGCTGCATGAACGGAGCCGTTCTCACCGGCCAGCAGGCCGCTGAGCGGGTCGCCCAGCGCATCGGAAAGGAATAGCACCATGGTCGAAACGCTCTTCATCGTCGCAGACGTGTGGTTGATCTTCGTCGGCTTCGTTTATGGATGGAAGTTCATCCGGAACCACCACAACTATTTCCTCGGCATCGAAAGCCTGGTGGTCGGCACCTCGGCGACCAACTTCCTGCTCTGGTCGATGCTCAGCGGTGACCCGACCAACCCCATGTACACGATCGCGTACTTCCTCGACGCGTTCTCCCGCTCGTTCGGGTTCACCCTGGTCCTCATCCTCGGCCTGATGATGGTCACGCATCGGTACAAGCCCGCCCTCTGGCACGAGATCGGCGCCTTCGCCCTCGCGGCCACCGGCGGGGCCTATCTGGTCACGCTCCATCAGGGCGGCAAGTACGACGTCGGTCCTGCGACGTTCTTCCTCGTCATGAACCTGATCGCGTCGGTCTTCCTGTTCTACTTCGCGGGCCGGGTCTGGCGCGCCGGAGCGCGGGGCTGGTCCGTGGCGGTCACGCTCATCACGCTGGTGGCGATGATGATCGCGGTCACGTACGACTTCTTCCCTTGGCCGTTCGATGATGCCTACCGCTCCTACTTCTACACCGCCGCGCTGGCGACGTGGGGCACCCAAGGGTTCGTCTACTTCAAGGGCCACAAGGCGCTGTACAACCACAACGCGCGGGAGGATGCCGCAGCAGCTGCCAACACACAGGGAGTACTGTCATGAACCCCAAATTCAAGAACGTGGAGTACTCCACGTTTACCGGATGGATCGAGCCGCCAACGGATTTGGCTCCCTCGCTGCAAGGAACCCAGGAGTGCGATGTCGCCGTCGTCGGCGGGGGAATGGGTGGCATGGCGACGGCCCTGCGGCTCGCCGGACGCGGAGTGGACGTGGTGCTACTCGAATCCGAGTTCAGCGGCTACGGGGCCAGCTCCCGCAACGGAGGACAGATCGCCTCGGCTCCCGGCGGTGACTTGCGGATGCTGCGAGTCCTTTCCCGAAGAAGCTGCCCGGAATGGTGAGGTTCGCCGAGAACGCGGCCGACTATGTGGAAGGGCTCATCAAGGATCACAAGATCGATTGCGACTATGAAGCCAACGGCATGGTGTGGGCGGCGGTGTCCCCGGTCCAGATGTTCCGGGTGAAAACCCTCGCGGCGATCCTGAAGAAGGTCGGAGTCGACGGCCAGGTGGGCACGGCCAAGGAAATCGGGATTCCGGGGGCTTTCGTCGGCGGCATGCGTGAGCGTCGCGGCGGAATGCTCAATCCGGGCAAGCTGAGCCGCGGCGTACGGCGGGCACTGCTCGATTCCTCGGCGCGGGTGTTTGAGAAATCCAGGGTCGTTGATGTGCGGCGCCGCGGAGGCAAGGTCAGGATGACCACCACCGGTGGGGAGCTCATCGCGAACAAGGTCGTGTTGTCGACGAACGCCTACTCAGGCGAGTGGGACATCATTCCCAAGCACCTGTCCACCCCCGCATGGATCATCGAGGTTGAGACGGAGCCGATCGCTCCGGAGCGCATCGCCGTTTTGGGATGGACCAGCCGCTCGGGAGTGGTTACACAGCACCAAATCATGGAGAACTACCGGCTCACCGCCCGCAGCACCATCGTCTTCGGCGTCCGGCGCCTGGAATCGGGAGCCAACTATCCGCTGCAGCCAAGAAGCCCCGACCCGGGGATGATGAGGGAACTCTCCGAGAGCTTTTACAAGCGCTTCCCGTCGCTGTCCGATGTGCCGATCGCGCGCTGCTGGGGAGGATGGATCTCGTTCTCCTCATCATGGACCACGGTGGCCGGACGGGTAGGAGAGAACGTCTACTACTCGGCCTCCTGCAACGGGCATGGACTCGCGCAGGCTCCGTACTTGGGGTCGCTCATCGCCGATGACATTGTCGATGGAAAGCGGTCGGAGGACCTCGATTCGGTTTGGGAAGAGAAGACAGGCTATGCGCCCTCCCCTGCGATCAACCCCTTCGGACTGCGTGCCGTCTGGCTGGTCGACCGGCTCTGTGACCAGTTCAACGGCAGCCGGCGCCGCGCACGCCTGGCCACCCGGTGACGGGCGCCATGCGATGACCAACAGAAAACAGACAGGAACCACCATGGCCAAGTACCGAGTCCAGAACCCGGCAACCGGCGAAATCACCGAGACCTTCGAATCAGCAAGCGACGACCAGGTCGAGCAGCACCTCAAAGCTGCCGACGCTGCCTACCGGGAGTGGAAAGAGCAAAGCGTCCAGCATCGCGCCGGAGTGGTGCGGCGCATCGCCGGGCTCTTCACGGAACGCCGCGAGGAGCTTGCCAGGACCATCTCCACGGAGATGGGCAAGTCGATCGAAGCCGCGCTTGAGGAGGTGGATTTCGCCGCCGCCATATTCGACTACTACGGCGTCCACGGACCGGGATTCATCAGCGACTACGAGATCCCGAGCTCCGTTCCGGGCAGGGCCGTGATCGAGCAGCTGCCGCTGGGTGTCCTGCTGGGCGTCATGCCCTGGAACTTCCCCTATTACCAGGTGGCCCGTTTCGCGGCTCCCAACCTGGTGCTCGGCAACACGATCCTGCTCAAGCACGCCGATATCTGTCCGCGCTCGAACCTTGCGATCCAGGAAATCCTGGAGCAGGCCGGTGTACCGGCCGGGGGTTATCAGGCGCTGTTCTCCTCGCACGAGCAGATGGCGGCCATCATCGCCGATCCCCGTGTGCAAGGCATCTCGCTGACGGGTTCCGAAGGTGCGGGCTCGATCATCGGCGCCCAGGCCGGTGCAGCGCTGAAGAAATGCGTCCTCGAACTCGGCGGCATCGATGCGATGGTGGTGCTCGACGCCGGCGACGTGGCCGGGATTGCCCAAGCCGCGTGGGAGAACCGGATCTACAACGGCGGGCAGGTCTGCAACTCCAACAAGCGCCTGATAGTGATGGACGACATTTACGACGAGTTCGTCGCCGAACTGGTCCGGTTGGCCGACGGGCTCAAGCCCGGCGACCCGCTGAACCTTGGCGCGGGGGAGTACACCCCCCTCTCTACCCGCGCCGCGGCGGAAACGGTTGACGCCCAGGTCCGCAAGGCGGTCCATGAAGGGGCCCGGCTGCTGGCAGGCGGCGTCCTGTCCGAGGGCCCCGGTGCCTACTACTCGCCTGCAGTGCTCGTCGACGTGCCCCGCGACTCCGAGTCGTACCGCGAGGAGATCTTCGGCCCCGTCGCCACCGTGTACCGGGTGCACAGCGACGAAGAGGCACTGGAGCTCGCCAATGACTGCGCCCTCGGGCTTGGCGGTTCGGTGTTCTCGACCGACACGGCACGCGCCGCGCGAGTCGCGTCAAAGCTTGAGGTGGGCATGGCACACGTGAACATCATTGCCGCGGAGGGAGCGGACATCCCGTTCGGCGGTGTGAAGCGATCCGGTTTCGGGCGCGAGATGGGCCCCGTCGGCATCGGGGAGTTTGCGAACAAGCGTCTCTATTTCGTCGCTGAATAGACCACAGAAATCATCCGGAAATCCGGAACTTGGGGCAGGGCTCCCGCGCTGTCTCCATACCCCCAACCCCCTTTGCATGCGAAGTGCTGTTTCGCATGCCCATTTGAAGGAGAAGGACCCATGAAGGCAGTTGTGTTCCGCGATTCCGGGACCCGCGTCGCCGTCACCGACGTCGAGCTCGCGGCCCCCAAGGCGGGCGAAGTCCGTGTCAAGATTGCCGCAGCAGGCGTGTGCCACTCTGACCTGCACGTACGGCAGGGCGACTGGGACGCCGCCGTTCCGATGGTGATGGGCCACGAGGGCTCCGGCGTCGTCGTCGAACTTGGCGAAGGTGTCACCTCCCTCACGGTGGGCGACCACGTCGTCCTCAGTTGGGTGCCGCCGTGCGGCGAGTGCCGCTACTGCCAGCAGGGGCGTGAAGCGCGCTGCCAGAAGGTTGCCACACTCCTCGCGCCGAAGGGCGTGCTCTTCGACGGCACCTCGCGCATGAGCCAGCCTGCGGATGGCGGCGACGACGAGGCGCTCTACCACTATCTTGGCGTCTCCTCCTTCGCGGAGGAGGTGGTGGTGCCGGCATCCGGTGCGATCAAGGTGCGCGACGACGCGCCGCTGGACGTGATCTCCGTGGTTGGCTGCGCAGTCGCCACGGGCGTTGGCGCCGTCACGAACACCGCCGCCGTCGAGCCCGGCTCGACGGTCGCCGTCATCGGCTGCGGCGGGGTGGGCCTCAACGTGGTGCAAGGCGCCAGGCTCGCCGGAGCTGAGCGCATCGTCGCGATCGACGTCGTACCCGAAAAGACGGAGATGGCTCTGCAGTTCGGCGCGACCGACCGCATTGACGCGTCCAAAGGCGACGCCGTTGAGCAGCTCCGCGTGTTGATTCCTGACGGCGTCGATTACGCCTTCGACGCCATCGGCCGCACAGTCACCACTGAGCAAGCGATTGGAATGCTGGGCCTCGGTGGTGCGGCTGTGATCGTTGGACTGCCGCCGACCGGTGCCAAGGCTTCCTTTGAGCCACTGGTGCTCGCCGAGGCAGACCAGCGGATCCTCGGCTCGAACTACGGTTCGGTCCGCCCGTCAATCGACATTCCCGCGCTGGTGGATCAATACATGGACGGCCGGATCAAGCTGGATCCGCTCATTTCCGGGCGCCGTCCCTTGGCCGAAGCGGCAGAGGCGCTCGATGACCTCGAAGCGGGCAGTGTGCTGCGGACGCTGCTGATCCCCTGACCCGGATCGACTCCGGGAAATCCCCAACAAAAATCACCCGCTCAAAGGAGAGCACCCATGTCCACCATCAAGCAGGCGCCATCCCGCGATGCCGGTTTGCGCCACGGCGTCATGTCCGGCAGCGAACTCGCCGCCCAGGCCATCGCCAACATCGCGCCGAGCGCGGTCCTTGCATTTACTGCGGCGGTGATCTTCGTCAGCGCCGGTAACGGCACAATGCTTTCGCTCTTCCTCGCCATGATCGTCGTGCTTTGCGTCGGCTGGTGCGTAGCCACCTTCGCTAAGAGAAACGCCTCGGCCGGTTCCCTTTACACCTACGTTGCAAAAGGTCTGGGGCCCACCGGCGCCTACATTGCCGGAGCGGCCTTGATCATCGGCTGCTGGGGCGTGACGGCAGGATCCCTTGGTGGTGCCGTCTCCAACACCGTCGACTTGCTGGGACTCCTCGGCATGCCGGTTGAAGGCATCGGTGGAGTCATTGCCCTTACCGTAGTGATCGGCGGCGTTGGCACCTTCTTCACCATCCAGGGAATCCGTCTCTCAGCCAGGGTTTCGCTCGTCCTTGAACTGCTCTCGGTAGCGATCATCATGGTGCTGCTTGTCACCTCGCTTATCGCCCTGGGGCCGTCCGCGTGGGATCCCGCCCAGTTCGGCCTGGACGGTGCGCCGCCCCAGGGCATCGCCGCAGGCATGGTGATCGGTGTGCTGGGATTCGCCGGTTTCAGTTCGGCCGACGCCCTGGGACGCGAGGCAAGGAATCCGTACACAGCGATTCCCCGGGCCATCATGTGGAGCGCGGTCGCAGTCGGTGCCCTTTATATGTTCGGCGCATATACGCAGATCGCGGTGCTCGGAAAGGAACTCGGCACAGTGGGGAATCCGCTGCCGGCCATCGCCGGGAAAATCGGCATGCCTGACTGGTATGCCCCGCTTCTGGTGTTCGGCGTCGCGGCGTCATTCTTTGCGGTCGTGGTCGCTCCGCTGAACGTGCTGGGCCGCATTGTCTACGTCATGGGCAAGGAAGGAGTCGTCCCGGAGCGTTTTGGACGCACCCACGAGAAACACCTGACGCCGCACCGCGTGCTCATCGCCGCGGGCATCAGCGTGATCGTGGTGGACGTGGGTCTGCTCCTTGCCGGGGCGCACCCGATGGATATTGTCGTGTGGCTTGATACTTACGGGGTCTACGGATACATGGTGGCCTACGCCCTCGTCTCGCTCGCATGCATCCTCTACGTGCGCCGCGAGGGACTGCCACGCACCTTGGTGACCCTCTGCGGCACGGTGGCCGTTCTGTCCATGGGTTTCATCTTCTTCGCCAATGTGTGGCCCGTCCCTGCGTTCCCCCTCAACCTGATCCCATATTTCTTCGTGGCCACCATGGTGGTGGAGATCGCCTGGTTCGCCTATGTGCGCAAGGTGCGTCCCGACGTCGTTCAGAGGATCGGCAAGACCGAGACCGACATGCTCGACGGCGTCGGCTGATCGTTGAAGCGAAGCCGCCATCCGTATTCCCGGCTCACCCCCGAAGGAGCAATCATGAACACTGATCACCAACCGAGCGTGCTTCTCGTCGGGCTGGGAGCCGTAGGCCGTGCCGTGGGAGCGCGGCTCGTCGCCACGTCACAGTGCGAGGTCGTTGGTGCCGTCGACCCAGCAGCAGGCCTCGCCGATGCGGAACTCGCCTCGGTGGTCCCCGGCGTAAATGCGACAGCCCGCATCACCCCGGATCTCGCCGGTGCGCCCGATGCCGACGTTGCGTTTGTGGCGACCACGTCGTTCGTCGCTGAGGTCGAGCCAATCATCAACGAACTCCTGGACCGCGGGATGAACGTGGTCACGATCTGCGAACAGTTAGGCTTCGGCTTCTACGACCACGACCCCATCGCCAGCCGCCTTGACGCGCGGGCACGAACCGCAGGCCGCACAGTTCTCGGCACCGGCTGCAACCCAGGGATCCTCCTGGACAGACTCCCGCTGCTGCTGAGCAGCCTCACTACGAATGTGAACCGAGTGACGATCCGTAGGACTGCGGAGATGTCCGGCTATGGGGGCATCTTGTCGAAGTTCGGTTTCGGGCTCACGGCCGCACAGTTCGCCGCCCAGCGCCATGCGGGCGGCGTGATCGGCCACGTCGGCTTCCGCGAGTCCGTCGCTGCACTTGGCGACGGCCTCGGATGGAACCTTGACGGGATCGTCGTCGACGAGCCGGAGCCCATCCTCTTCACCGGGCATCCGCGCCATACGTTGCACCTCACCCTCAAGACCGGGACGATCGCGGTGCTCAGGCATTCGGCACGGGGACTTGTCGATGGACGAGTAGTGATTGACGCTGCCATCGATTTTGGGATCTTCGAGACCGCGGACGGGTTCCCTGAGGGCGACAGCTGGAGGATCGAGAGCGACTTCCAATCGCTCCACTTCTCGAGCGGCCGAATCGACAGCTATGCGTCGACCGTTGCAGTCGCAGCGAATGTCATCCCGTTGCTTTCAGGCGCTGCGCCCGGCCTCCTGACCATGGCGGATCTCCCGCCGAAGAGATTCTCGGCCAAGGGCGACATGTCGAAGCTGGTCACCCGCTGACGCGGACCCACATTCACCACCAATACCAGCAAAGGAGCTGAGGCACATGCTTGAAAAAGCCACCGTGAACATCGCGGAAGTCATGAGCCGCGGCGGACGGCCCCCACACAGCCGCCGCGAAGTGAAAATTATCGACACCACCCTGCGCGACGGCCATCAGAGCCTTTGGGCGACGCGGATGCGCACCTCCCACATGCTTGAAATGATCGAAGAGTTTGATGACGCCGGGTTTGAACACGTGGATCTTGTGGCGCCCATCCAGTTTGATGTGGCAGTCCGCTACCTGAAGGAGGACCCCTGGGAGCGGATTCGGCTGATGCACCGGCACGCGCCCAACACCACCTTCCGGGCATTGATCCGCTCAAAGAACCTGGCGTCCTTCGACTTCCTGCCCGATGACATCATCGCGGCGTGGGTTGACCGCCTCGTGGCCAACGGATTCCGTGAGATTGGCGCATTCGACGGCCTCAACGATGTGGACAATATCTCTGCGGCCCTTCTTCGGGCGAAAGACCTTGGCGCTGAGACATTCGGCGCGGTGTCGTTCTGCGAGTCTCCGGTGCACACCGACGAGCTGTTTGTCGCCAAGGCCCAGGAACTGATCGAAAAGGCCAACGTCGACCGGATCATGCTTAAGGACGCCGGAGGACTGCTGACTCCGGATCGGGTCCGCACTCTTGTGCCGGCATTGAAAGCAGTGATCGGCAACCGTCCCCTTGAGGTACACACGCACAGCCTTACAGGTCTGGCGCCGCTGGTGTGCCTGGAAGCTGTGGAACTTGGTGCCGACTCTGTGCACACTTCCATCGCGCCGCTCGCCTCCGGCAACGGGCAGCCCTCCACACAGGGCACTGTTCGTGATCTGCGAGCGCTTGGCTACACGGTGAACGTCGACGACGAGCGCGTTGCTGCGATCAGCCGGAAGCTTTCCCGCATCGCCGAGGAAGAGGACAAGCCTGTTGGCGTTCCGCACGAGTACACAGGGATGCATTACATGCACCAAACCCCCGGTGGGATGTTGTCCAACTTTCAGTCCCAGCTGGAGGCAGCTGGCCTCGCCGATCGCTTCGATGAGCTGATGCAGGAAGTTGCCCGCGTGCGTGCCGAACTGGCGTACCCCATCATGATCACTCCTTTCGCCCAACATGTGGGAACCCAGGCGGTCATGAACGTTATGAGCGGGGAGCGCTACGGCGTGGTCCCGAATGAGGTGAAGAAGTACGCACTCGGCTACTACGGCAAACCGTTGGCACCCTTGGACCCGGCGGCGCGCGAGAAGATCCTGGCCAACGGATCCTCGAACATCGCAGAGCTGCCCGAGCCGCTAGCGCCGATGCTTCCGTCACTTCGGCAGCGGTATCCGGACGAAGACATGGACCTGTGGCTTTTGCGTGCACAGTTCGCAGGGACACAAGTGGACGACATGAAGAAGGTCGTGTCGGAGGGCGGCGTCACCGGAGGGAATCCGATGCCGACGCTGGACCTCATCACCTCGCTGTACAACAGCACCCCAACCGGCCGACAGGCACTGACGAGCGGCGATCTGCGGATCACCCTGGAAAAAGGAAACACAGAAGATGGCCAATAGCCTGCCCGACATGAAGGAACTCAAGGCGATCGTTGATTGGGTGAATCTTGCAGAAGACGTCCGCGAACTGTCGCTCAAATTCGGCGACGTCGAACTGTTCGTATCGCGGAACCGCGCCGGCGGCGTGGCCCAGGGAGCCCCCGTGGCTGCCGAGCCGTCGGTCCCAATGAAGGAGCCGGAGCCCACGCGCGCAACACCGATCGTGGTGCCCGCACCTGCCGTAGGGGAGCAGGAAGCAAGGCACGACGCCGATCAACTCGCCCAGGATGAGGTACTGATTACCGCGCCCATGCTCGGTACCTTCTACGCCTCACCCCAGCCGGGCGCTCCAGCCTTCGTTTCGGTCGGCGACCGTGTTCAGCCGAGCAGCGTTCTCGCCATTGTCGAGGTCATGAAGCTCATGAACAACATCGAGGCCGGAGTCGAGGGAACAGTCGTCCGCGTGCTGGCAGAAAACGAGTCACTCGTCGAGTACGGCCAGCCCCTGATCGTCATCAGGAAGGGCGCCTCATGACGCTTTCAACTGTGCTGATCGCCAACCGGGGGGAGATTGCGCTGCGCGTGATCCGCGCCTGCAAGGAACTCGGGATCCGCAGCATCATCGCGCATTCGGAAGTCGACCGCGATTCGCTGCCCGTTAGGCTCGCCGACGAGGCTTTGTGCATCGGCCCCGCCTCGGCGAAGCTCAGCTACCGTGACGCCCATGCCGTGATCGCGGCAGCGCAGGGGAGTGGAGCCGATGCTATACATCCCGGCTACGGGTTCCTGTCAGAAAACGCCGACTTCGTGGCGCTGTGTGAGGTCGAAGGAGTTGGCTTCGTCGGACCGTCGTCGGAGGTCATCCGCCGGATGGGTGACAAGATCGAGGCGAAGAAGATTGCCCGACAGGCCGGCGTGCCGACTGTTCCGGGATCCGACGGAGCCATCGCCGATCAGGATGAGGCGTTCCGTGTAGCGGAGCAGGTAGGGTTTCCACTGCTGATCAAGGCAGCGGCCGGCGGGGGCGGGCGCGGGCTGCGTGTTGTCCAGGTAGCTGCCACCCTGGCAACAGACCTCGCAGAAATCATGGCCGAGGCCGAAGTCGCCTTCGGCGATCCATCCGTCTACATCGAGCGCTACCTAACCGACATCCGTCATATCGAGATCCAGGTGGTCTCGGACGGCACGACAACCCTGCATCTGGGCGAACGGGACTGCACCGCGCAACGTCGCAACCAGAAGCTCGTGGAGGAAGCGCCATCACCGGTGCTCGACCATGAGACCAGGGAAGGCCTCGCAAAGGCAGCAGTCTCCCTCTGCGAAGAAGTCGGCTACACGAACGCCGGAACTGTCGAGTTCGTCTTCGACAACGCAACCGGCGAGTACTACTTCATCGAGATGAACACCCGCATCCAGGTTGAGCATCCAGTCTCTGAAATGGTCACCGGAATCGACCTGATCAAGCTGCAACTGCAGATCGCCGGCGGCGGGAAACTCGGCTTCACACAGGACGATGTTCAGGTGAGGGGCCATGCCATCGAATGCCGCATTAATGCAGAGGACGCGGATCTCGGCTTCGCCCCCAGCCCGGGAACGATCCGCGACTTCCGGGCACCCGGCGGGTTCGGCGTTCGGCTGGACACGCACATAGAGGGCGGCTCCACCATCCCGCCCTTTTACGACTCCATGATCGGCAAGCTCATCTGTTGGGGACAGGACCGGGATGAAGCGATCGAGAGGACCCTGAGGGCCCTGACTGAGTTCAGGATCGAAGGCGTGGTTACCACCGCGGGATTCCACCGGAAAGTCCTCGCCACCAAGACGTTCAGGAGCGGCACATTCAACACAGGCTTCATCGCCGAATACATGGAGGAACGGACGTCATGAGCACCATTGACCAGCTGGTCGCAGGGTCGGACCCGCGACCACCACTTCCCCCGCCTCCCGGAGTACCGCAGGAACGATATCTGGCCACGACGATCCCCGGTCCGCGCTCGCAGGAGCTGATGCTCGAACGGCGCGCCCATGTGTCGAACGGATTCGGCGCGCAACTGCCTGTATTCATTGACAGGGCCGACGGCGGCATCCTCCTCGACGTCGACGGGAACCGCATCATCGACCTCGCCTCAGGCCTGGGACCGACGTCGCTCGGTGCATCGAACGAAGGCGTCCGGGAGCGCTTGCGGGCACAACTCGACCGGTTCACCCACACGTGCTTCATGACCACCGAATACGAGAGCTACGTGGAGGTTTGCCGCTGGCTGAACGCGAGAGCCCCTGGCGACACGGAAAAGCGCACCGCGCTCTTCTCCACAGGAGCTGAGGCGAACGAGAACGCGGTGAAGATCGCCCGTTACTTCACCGGGCGACAGAAGCTCCTCGCTTTCGACGGCGCCTACCACGGCCGGACCCACATGACGATGTCCCTGACCTCCAAGGCACACCCCTACAAGACCGGCTTCGGGCCTTTCTCGAACGATGTCATCCACGTGCCGGTGCCAACGTCGCCGCGCGGCCTGGAGGGCACGGTAGAGGATTCGCTGGACCGTGTCCGAGCCACGCTGGCTCAGCACGATCCGATGTCATTTGCAGCCATGATCATCGAGCCTATCCTCGGCGAGGCAGGCTGCCTGATTCCGCAGGAGGGCTTCCTTGCCGGCTTGCGGAAGATTGCTGACGAGCATGGCATCCTCCTGATTGCGGACGAGGTCCAGAGCGGCATGGGCCGCACAGGACGAATTTGGGCTATCGAATACGAGGCCGTTGTTCCCGATCTCCTGGTCGCGGCAAAGGCTCTCGCCAACGGGATGCCGCTGAGCTCGGTGACGGGCCCCGAGGACATTATGAACACCGTGCATCCCGCCGGCCTTGGCGGGACGTATGCCGGGAACCCGCTGTCCTGCGAGGCTGCACTTGCCGTGTTCGAGCAACTGGACACCGAAGGCGTCCTGGAGAAGGCGACGGAGCTGGGCAGGATCGCACTTGAGATGCTGCGTCCGCTTGTTGGGGCTGGGCTTGGGGTGATCGATGTCCGCGTACGAGGTGCAATGATCGGCATCGAGTTCGGCGACGAGGACACGCTGGAACCTGCGTCCGGCCGCGCCAAGGCGGTATCGGCCTACTGCCACGGGAACGGCGTGCTGGCATTGACGAACGGCGTGCACGAGAACGTCATCCGTTTGCTTCCGCCCATCGTGATCGGGAGTGCCCTGTTCCGGGACGGCCTGCAGGTCATCGTGGACGGAATCCGCCACACTGCGCCGAAGGCGTTCGGCAACCCTGCGCCGAAGGCGTTCGACCAGCCTGCGCCGAAGGCGTTCGACGATGGTCGATAGGAGCGTGCCGGCAACCGAGGAGGATCTTGCCCCAGTCGCCCGCAACGCGTCCGGTGGTGATTGGGGTATGGCCGCCTGGGATGAGTTGCCCGGCCATGAGGTGCACATTCTCAAGGACGGTCGTGTCATCCGGACCGGTTACGTGGAAGCCGTAACCGTGGCGGCGGATGCCCTCTGGATTGCGGCAGAGGGAGTCGAAGCGCGGGCCCTGTATGAGAAGGCGCGGGGCCATGTGGTGCTGCCGATTTCCCGCCCGCCTGTACAGATTCTCCACTACCCGGTCACAGGCATCCCTGCTTTTGCTTGGACGACGCCGCGGCCCGTCTCTTGCCGCTGTGAATACTGAAACTTACGAAAGGCTACCCATGTCCGCAGATACCAATGTCCCCGTCATTCTCGGGGGCGCCCGTACCCCTTTCGGTCGCTTCCGGGGCGGGCTTTCATCCCTTTCGGCCAGTGAATTGGGTTCGCACGCCATAGCTGCCGCGTTGGAGCGGACCGGGGTGCAAGCCGGGCAAATCGGTGCAGTCATCGTTGGCCAGGTGGTCCAGGCCGGCGCGGGCAGGGTCCGGCCCGACAAGCCGCCCTGGGTGCAGGGATCGGCTGGGACGTCCCCACCGTAACGGTCAATAAGCTCTGTTTGTCGGGTTTAACTGCCGTGATCGACGCGGCGCGGATGGTCCGGACCGGCGAAGTCGATTTCGTGGTGGCCGCAGGCCAGGAATCCATGACCAACGCCCCGCACCTGGCCATGGGCCTGCGCAGGGGAGTCGCTATTGGGGATGCGCCTTTGGTTGATTCCCTGTACTATGACGGCCTGCAGGATCCGTTCAGCGGCGAACTGATGGGCGCCGCGACCGATGCAGGCAACCCTGGCCGCGGTATTACCCGCGAGGAGCAAGATGAGGTCGCAGCACGTTCCCATCTGCGCGCGGAAGAGGCACGCGTGGCGGGCATCTTCGCCGACGAAGTTGCTGCCGTCACCATCGCCCAGCGGAAGGGCCCGGCGATTGTGCTTGATTCCGATGAGGGCATCCGCCCGGGAACGACGACGGAGGTACTGTCCCAGCTCAAGCCCGCCTTTTCAGCCGCGGACGGAGCAACAATTACTGCCGGCTCTTCTTCTCCTCTTTCCGATGGGGCCGCAGCGGTGGTCATCGCCAGCAAGGCTGCCGCTGTTGCGGCAGGCCTGGAGTGGATTGCGGAGATCGGTGCCCACGGTCAGACTGCTGGTCCGGATGGAGCCCTGCACTCCCAGCCTTCGCGGGCCATTGAACTTGCGCTCAAGCAAGATGGGCTGGCAGTCGAAGACTTGGACCTGATTGAAATCAACGAGGTGTTCGCATCCGTGGTGATTCAGTCGGCCAGGGACCTTGGCATCAGCACGGACCGCATCAACATCGACGGCGGCGCTATCGCCCTCGGGCATCCCGTCGGCGCCTCGGGCGCCCGATTGGTCCTCCACCAGGCGTTGGCGCTCCAGCGACGCGGCGGAGGGACCGGCGTCGTAGGCCTCTGCGGTGGCGGTGGGCAGGGCGATGCCCTGATTCTCAAGGCCTGAACCGACTGAAATCGCTATGCAAGGACATGACACCATGACAAAAACGCCAGCCCACAACGCCTTCGGCACGATTAGCGTCGCCGCTATCCTGGCCGAAGCCGCAGCTCGCAGGCCTGAAGCCACGGCCCTCATCGTCGGCGCGGAAGAGACCACCTACAAGGAGTTGTGGGAGCAGGCCCGCGCCTACGCTGGAGCCCTGCGTGGGCGCGGCATCGGACCAGGGGACCCCGTCGCTGTCCTCATTCCCAATGTGGCACATTTCGCCCGTGCCTACTACGCGGTCCTTGCCCTTGGAGGGATCGTGGTTCCTGTCCACGCATTGCTTAAGGCTGCAGAGATTGAGTTCGCCTTGCGCGATAGCGGCGCTAAGTTGTTGGTTTGTGCTGCGCCGCTGCTGGAAGAAGGCGCCGCGGGGGCCGCAAGGGCGGAAGTCGACGTCGTCACCGTCATGGCCCCGGAAGGCGCCGGAGTTCCTGTGCGCCTGGAGGCTGAAGCCGCTACCGCAGCCCCTATTCAAAGCTATGTCCCGCGCAGACCTGAGGACACGGCGACCATTCTGTACACCTCGGGGACCACAGGAAAACCCAAAGGGGCCCTCGGCACGCATTTTGCCCTCTTGGAACAGGTCAATGTGCTGCTGACCGGCACTTTCGATGTCCGGGCTGGCGACACCATGTTCGGTGGCCTGCCGCTGTTCCACACTTTCGGCCAGACCTGCGTTCTCAACGCCGGCCTACGCGCCGGCGCGACAATTGTCATGTGCCCCAGATTTACGGGGAATGCCGCCTTGGAACTTATTCACAAACACGGAATCGATGTGTTCTTCGGTGTGCCTACCATGTACGCAGCCCTGCTCGAGGCTGCCAAGACCAATCCCGCCCGTCCCCGGCGGCTGCGCTACGGAATCTCCGGCGGCTCAGCACTTCCCTTGGCGATTCTGGAAAATTTCCGGGATGTCTTTGGGGCCGAGATCCACGAGGGCTACGGACTTACCGAAACTTCGCCGGTGGCCAGCTTCAACCATGTGGGCACGACGCCGCGACCCGGCACCATCGGTACCCCAATCTGGGGCGTGGACATTGAGATTGCACGCCCCGAAGTCACTGACAGGATCGAACTACTGCCTGATGGCGAGCTCGGAGAACTGGTCATCCGTGGACACAATCTGTTCAAGGGCTACCTCAACCACCCCGAAGCCACCGCTGAAGCGGTCGTCAACGGTTGGTTCCGCACCGGGGACCTGGGGACAAAGGACTCCGACGGCTACCTTCGCATCCTCGACCGCAAGAAAGACATGATTATCCGGAACGGCTATAACATTTACCCGCGTGAAGTCGAGGAAGTCCTGAACCAACACCCGGAGGTGGTCAGCGTTGCTGTTTTCGGGGTTCCCCACGAGACCCGCGGGCAAGAGATAGCAGCGGCTATTGTCCCAACCCCAGGAAGCACGCTCACGACGGAGGAACTCACCGCCTTTGCCAAGACCCGGCTGGCCGCCTACAAGTACCCCCGAATTATCGAATTCACGACGGAACTGCCGTTGGGACCCAGCGGAAAGATACTGAAACGGGAGCTGGCTGCCGGCGCGCGTTTAAGGGCAACAACCCTGCTTCGGTTGCATAGGTCCCCTTAAGGACGTGGGCAGCGCGGGGGGCATTTCCGCCTTATCGGAGGAAGCCCGTGGCTCACGAGGCTGCAACCTCTATGAAGAGATCGGCGAGGCGGCTTCGCTGCCACCTGGCGTGAATCATCCACAGGGGGGCCATTATGTCATCCGGGTCGATGTCTACGGCCACGACCCCGGCGCGTGAGATGTTCGCATTGGAGCTGGAGAGGAGGGCGATGCCTACGTTCGCGGCTGTGAGGGCCAGCTGCGTCTCCAAGCTCGTAGCGTATCCCTTAACCAATGGCTCGAAGCCCGCGGACCTGCAGGCAGAGACAAGCAGGTCGTAGTACGAAGGGTTGAACTCACGCGGCAGGAAGACCATCGGCTGCTCACGCAGGTCTACAAGTCTGAGACTGGTGCGTGTAGCGAGGGGATGTTCCTCAGGCAGGAATGCCTTGAACGATTCGTCAAGAAGGTGTGTGGCCACAACCTTGTCGTCCAGCGCGGCCGAGCGCACGAAACCGATATCGATGTTCCCTGCGATGACTGCCCGCACCTGCGCCCCGGCATCGAGGAAATGTTGAAGCTCAACCATGCATCCCGGTTCTTTCGCATGAAGGCGCCGGATGAGTTCAGGCACCGGGCCGTTGGCGGCCGCACCGAGACACCCGATGACCAGGCGGCCAAAAAGACCGTCCCTTGCATCCAGTACGGTCTCCCGCGCACGCTCCGCCTCGGCGAGAGTTCTACGACATGACTGGAGGAACAGCTCACCGATCTGGGTTAGGCCGACGGCCCGGCTGGTCCGTGTGAGCAGTTGAACGTTCAGCTCGTCTTCGAGCTTGCGGATCTTCTGGCTGAGCGCAGGCTGACTCATTTCCAGCTGCTGGGCCGCCCTGCCGAAGTGCAACTCATCCGCGAGAGTACGGAAGGCCAGCATGTCCTTAAGTTCCATAAGGGCAGCTTATCGCATCAGAACCTCCACCCCATCGACTTATTGATCCGGGAGTTTCAGACTGGACTCATGTTAGAGAAAATCTCCCGTCGACATGGGCTGGAACCGACGTTCTCCGGCTTGAACGGTCCTGTTGCCAACTCCGTCGCCGGGTCAGTCGTTCGATTGGAAAGAGGTGCATCTGATGTTGTGGACCAAGGAGTTTGAAGCTCCTCAGCGGCGCGCCGTCACGGAGGCTGGTCCCTCCCGCTCGGCTTCACCGTCCTCATCTGCGGGTCGACACGTCGGGTCGTGGTTCGTGCGGTTTGGCCCGACTCTCGTCTTGATCGTCCTCGGCTTGCTGTTTTGGCAGTTCGTGCTCACTCGGGTCAACTTCCTGGGTATTCCTTCGAGATATCTGGGTTCTCCCAAGGGGATCATCGACGCACTCGTCACGCTGGTGCAGTCCGGCTACACCGGAACGCCGTTGTGGCAGCACTTCCTGGCAAGTATCAGCAGAACACTTTTCGGGGTGGGGCTGGCTGCTCTCGTCGGGGTCCCGCTGGGACTGGGTATCGGCCTCAACCGGTTCCTGGACCGGCTGCTTAGCCCGATCATTGGGTTCCTTCGGCCGATCCCGGCACTTGCCTGGATTCCGATTGTCGTGATCTGGCTGGGGATCGGTGAACAGTCGAAGGTATTCGTCATCTTCATGACGGCGGTGCTGTTCGTGTCGACGGGAGCGGCTCTTGGTGTTCGGGCCGTACCTCAGGATTTCTACCTTGTGGCCCGCAATTATGGACTGAGCCGAGTGCAGTTCCTGAGGGAAGTCGTGCTTCCACCGGCACTGCCGCAGATCCTTGCGGGGCTGCGGACGGCCCTGACTGTCGGTTGGGCGGTTGTGGTCGCGGCGGAGTTGATCGGCGCATCGCAGGGCCTTGGCTACATGATCCGTAACTCATCTCAGGTTTTCGACGTCAACACTGGCTACGTGGGAATTCTCCTTATCGGTGTGGTTGGCGTTGCCTTCGAGTACGGGTTCCGTTACTTCGAGAATCGCCTGCTGCATTGGCAGGTCTCGCGATGAACCAGAAGAACATCCTCTCGTCCCATCCCACCAGAGAGCAGACCATGAACACCATGGACAAAACGCCGGCCCGCGCGATCGGCGACACGAAAATCACCTTGGCCGGTGCAGCCCAGGCATACTCCGTTCGCGGAGGACGCCGCGAGGTACTCACGGGGATTGACCTTGAAATCAAGACGAACGAGAGCGTCGCTGTCATTGGACCGACCGGCGTCGGTAAGAGCACGCTGCTCCGTTTGATTGCAGGATTCGAGAGTCCTACCAGTGGCGAAGTGAAGCTTTGGAATGACGGCAGGGGTAGCCTCGCGGCACCTGCGGCGGAGATCGGGTACCTCTTCCAGCAACCGGCTTTGTTCCCATGGATGACTGTAAAGGAGAACGTGCTGTTTGGCGCCAGGCACGCAAGGACGTACGGCACCGATAAGAAGGCCATGTTCTCCCAAGCCGACTACTTCATGGAACGCGTCGGGCTTTCGGACGCGGAGGACCTCTTCCCATATCAGATCTCGGGCGGCATGCGGGCTCGAACAGCTCTGGCAAGGGTCTTCCTCACCCGACCGAAGGTGCTCCTTATGGACGAACCGTTCGGCGCACTGGATGCCCTGACCCGCCGCGAGATGTACGTCCTCCTACGCGATCTCGTGTCGACATCCCCCGAGCTCACCACGGTCATGGTCACCCACGACGTCGACGAGGCGATCACGCTGTGCGGAACCATCATGATCATCTCGGGCATCCCCGGATCCATCACCTCTGTATATCGCAGCGGACTCGCAGCGATGGCGGAGTCGGCCGAGGATCTGCAGCGCGAGCCCGACTACGTCGAGCTCAAGGCAGCGCTCCTCAGGTCGCTCAACGCTCGCCGAAATGAAGCCAGAACAACCACCGGCGCCACATCCTAGCCAAACCCATCACATTACGAATCAACGGAGATCGAAAATGTTTACCTTTCGTCTGCGTCTGTTAGCCACTGCCCTGGTGGCGGCCCTGACGCTTTCCCTCGGACTCTCAGCATGCTCCACCCCCGGTTCATCCGGCGGCGGCGCGGGTGAGACGCCCACCATCCGGGTTGCCTACGCGCAAGGCCTGCAGGCCAACTTCTACTACGCCCTCCAGCATGATCTCTTTGCGAAACACGGAGTCAAGGTTGAAGGCACAAAGTTCGATTCCGGACCTGCCCTCATCTCCGCCCTGGTGGGCGGCAGCGCAGATGTGGGTTACTTCGGAGTTCCTGCCATGGCTACAGCCAACGAGCAGGGAGCACAGCTCCAAGTCTTCAGCATCGCAAACAACGCCGGCGACATGGCTGGCCTATATGTCAAGCCGGACAGCGGCATCCAATCCATTCAGGATCTTCGAGGCAAGAAAGTAGCAACCACCCAGAACACAGTGGCGCACATCTTCCTGCTGATCGCCCTGGAAAAAGCAGGCATGACTCCCAAGGATGTCCAGATTGAGTTCTACGACCCGGCTGGCCTCGTGGCGGGCTTCGACCGCGGGGACCTTAATGCCGTGTTCATGTTCGCCTCAGTCGGCGCCAAGTTCATCTCCAGCGGTGCACGGATCGTGAAAGGCACGACGTCGACCGACCTCGGCGTTCCGGATACCGGAAACTTCATCGCGTCAAAGGACTACACCAACAACAACAAGGCTGCGTTGCAGAAGTTTCTGGCAGCCGTCGACGAGGCGACTCCCATCGTCAATCAGGACAAGGCCACCTACATCGATGCGCTCCAAAAGGGCATCGGCCTTGCCGGCGATCAGGCTCAGATCATCTACGACAACCAGCCATCGCCTTGCCTGACCTCGTCGACGCTTGCTGACTCTGGTTCACCCGTTTCCCTGACGCCGGGCGGCGGCTTCACGAAGATCACCCAAAAGATGATCGAAACGATGACGAAACTCGGCATCCTCAAGTCCGCTCCGAACGTCGCCGACTTCATCACATCCTCCGTTGTGGAAGGCGTGGGCAAATGACACCACCATCAAATGCCCGACCAAATGTAGTGATCGTCATCTGTGACGACCTCGGCTACGGAGACCTCGCCTGCAATGGCGGCACAGTCATCGCTACACCCCGGCTCGACGAGCTCGCAGCGGACGGAGTGCGTGCCACAGCCATGTACAGCGGGGGCCCCACATGTTCACCGGCCCGGGCGTCGCTGCTCACAGGGCGGCTGGCAGCTCGCACCGGCGTAGGCAGGGTTCTGTTCCCGGACGAGGACACCGGTCTCCATAAGGACGAGATGACAATCGCGTCCTACCTGTCCAGGGCCGGTTACGCCACAGGAGCGTTCGGCAAATGGCATGTGGGACAGATGCCCGCGAGGGGTCCACTCCGTTTCGGCTTTGATCATTACTTCGGACTGCCGTTCAGTAATGACACTCCTCCGTACTTCCTGTATCGAAATGAGGAAGTGCTCGAGGACGGTCCGGATATGTCTTCCCTGACCCGCCGCTATATCGAAGAAGCCATCGAATTCATTGACAACGTTCCTGAGGGACAGCCGTTTTTCACGTACGTTGCCTTCACCACTCCGCACTACCCTCTGGAGCCGGACCCCGAGTTTGAGGGCAGGTCTGCCGGCGGTCCCTACGGGGACACCGTTGAGAGCATCGATCATCATGTCGGAGTACTACGCGACGCCCTTGAGGAGCGAGGCGTTCTTGAGGACACGATTTTCATGTTCACCGCTGACCATGGCCCATGGTTCGAGGGGTCAACGGGCGGTATGCGAGGACGGAAGTTCGAGACGTGGGAAGGGGGTACGCGTGTCCCGTTCCTGGCTTCGTGGCCACGACAGCTTCCACGGTCAGGGGTTGTGAACTCGCCTGTTGCGTCGGTTGACGTGCTGCCGACCATTTGCCACTACCTTGGGCTGGATGCTGACGGAAAGCCAGTGGATGGTCAGATCATTGCTGACACCCTTGAGGGCAGAGAAGCCCCCGAACACGATCCCATCTGGTATTTCGACGGATACGAACTGAATGCAGTTCGCAAAGGGAAATGGAAGCTGCACCGTCGTCGACAGACCTGGGGAGCGGAGCGATTCGCCACTATGTCCCTGCCACAGCTGTTCGATATTGAGGCCGATGCCGGGGAGTCCTATGACCTCAGCAGGAGGCATCCCGACGTCGTCGCCGAGCTCAGCCGCCTCATGGACCAACTGGAGGGAACCATCGACAGGTCCGATGACGATGGACGCCTTTGGTGGCTCGACGGCAATGTCGACGCCCGATGAATGAAGGAAAGTCTCAAGAGAGGACGAGAACCATGTATGCATACCAAGTCAATGCCTGGGGCGACGTTGTCGGCACCCCCGGCGCCGTGACTGATTTGGCTTCCGGACACTATTTCACCCCGGGAGATTTGGACCCGGCACTTGAAGCCATAGCCGCAGCAGGGTTTTCCGGCGTCGAAATCTTCGACGGCAACCTGTTGGCCTTGGGCGACGACGCGCAATCATTCGGACGCCGCCTGGAAACCCATGGCCTCGTCCTTGCAGGTGTCTACTCGGGCGGCCACTTCATCTATCCAGACGCCCACGAGGAGGAATACCTGCGTTTCGAGCGCTCCATCAAGGTGGCCGCTTCCCTGGGTGCCCGCCACTTCGTTATTGGAGGCGGAGGAGTGAGGGTCGGCGGTCGGCTCGACTCCGACTTCCAGGTTATGGCAGAGCTGCTGGAACGAGTAGCGGAACTCGCAGAGGCGGAGGGCCTCATCCCCAGCTACCATCCGCACCTGGGCAGCCTCGCCGAAAATCCGGACCAGATCGACGCCCTCTTCACGGCTTCATCCATAGGCCTGTGCGCCGACGTTGCCCATCTCGCCGCTGGAGGTGGCGATCCGATCAGGATCATCGAACGCTATGCAGACCGGCTCAGCTACGTCCATCTTAAAAACTACCTCGCAGCTTCGGGCACCTTTGTCCCACTGGCGGAGGGGGATCTCGACATTCACGCCATCCTCTCTGCGATAACAACCCTCGGTTACTCCGACTGGATCGGAGTGGAGCTCGACGGATACCCCGGTGATCCGGGCGCTGCAGCGGCCGACAATTTCAAATTCCTTCAGGAGGCTACCAATGCGTGACGTAAACATCGCCCTCATCGGCGGAGGCTTCATGGGCAAAGCCCATTCCCTGGCGTACGCCGCAATGCCAATGTTCTTCTGGCCGGCACCCGCCCGCCCCATCCGGAAGGTGGTAGTAGACGCTACCGACGAACTGGCCCGGACCGCAGCCGATCGCTACGGCTGGGAGCGGCACTCCTCGTCCTGGCAGGAGATCATCGAAGATCCCACCATTGACGTGGTCGACATCGCCACGCCTAATCACCTCCACGCCGAAATCGCAATTGCCGCCGCGAACGCGGGCAAGCACGTCATTTGTGAAAAGCCCTTGGCACCAACGGCAGACGAAGCACGGCTCATGCTCGAAGCAGTCGAAAGGGCAGGAGTGGTCAACGCCGTCGCTTTCAACTATCGACGAACCCCGGCCGTGGTGCTGGCCAGGAAGTACATCGAGAACGGAGAGATTGGCGACATCCTAAACTTCCGCGGCACCTACTTGCAGGATTGGAGTGCGGACCCCAACTCACCCCTGAGCTGGCGCTTCCAGAAAAAGCTCGCAGGCTCCGGTGCAATAGGCGACATCGGCTCGCACGTCGTCGACCTGGCACGCTATCTCGTCGGAGAAATTGCCGAGGTAAATTCCCTCGTCTCGACGTGGATCAAGGAGCGCCCGCTGCAAAGTGGTGGATTCGACAGCCTCGGCACGGCCAAAGTCTCCTCGGGACCACGCGGGACCGTCGACGTCGACGATGAGGCCGTGACTCTGGTCAGGTTCAGCAACGGGGCAGTAGGGTCGCTGGAAGCCACGCGAAATGCCTGGGGCCGGAACAATTTCTTGACGTTCGAGATCCACGGCACCCGTGGTTCCCTGGTATTCAACTACGAACGCCGCGACGAACTCCAGGTTGCCTTTGCCGATGATCCGGCGGACCGGCGAGGCTTCCGCACTGTATATACCGGTCCGGCCACGCCCTACGGCGAAGCACTCTGGCCGATTCCTGCACTCGGCATCGGATACGGCGAGACCAAAATCATCGAGGCCTACGAACTCATGAAGGCCGTGGAAACGGGGGAGCGGATTCGGCCGGACTTCGCCGACGGTTATCAAGCGGCACTCGTCGATGAAGCGATCGCGACATCGGGAGCCACGCGCGAGTGGGTAAAGGTGGAACCCGTGCCGACGGGAGCCCACGCCCAGCTGTGACGGGCGAACACTAGGAAACCTGGCCTATACGCCTGGGGTGACTGGCTCACCCCAGGCGGAGAGCACCCCTGCAACATCTGGCCAGGCGTCTTCCCCGGAGCTAACACATCGAACAGGAACATGGAGAATCGAGAATGAGAGCAGTCATCCTTCCCGGTGACCAGCGAGTCATCGTGGAAGAACGGAAAATCCCTGACCTCGGCCCGCATGACGTGCTGGTTCGCACCCGCGCCTCGGCCATTTGCCGCAGCGACATGAGCCTCTACCACGGCAGGCCGATTGTCGGCGGCGAAGGCGCCCGCGAAGGATCCGTAATTCCGGGACACGAAGCCGCCGGCGAAGTCGTCCGCATCGGCGACTCCGTCACCCACGTCAAGGAAGGTGATCGCGTTGCAGGGCATCTCGCCCTGGGGTGTAACTTCTGCGAGTACTGCCTCAGCGGCTACATGATGCTATGCAAGCAGTGGAAGTGCCTGGGGTTCGACGTCGACGGCGGCGACGCCGACTACTTCGTCCTGCCTGAACGGAACTGCCTACAGCTGCCCGACGAGCTCTCCTTCCGAGCCGGAGCAGTGATGACCGACATGATTGGCAGCCAGTACCACGTGCAAAAGCAGCTTGGTGTAGCGGGCGGCAAGACCCTCGCCGTCTTCGGCATGGGACCAATGGGCTTGGCCGCGGTACTTGTGGGAAAGGCGTTCGGCGCCCGCATCATCGCCGTAGACGTCATCGCCGACCGCTTGGAACAGGCAAGCGGGCTCGGGGCAGAGGCTGTCATTAACAGCGGGACCGACGACGCCGTCCAACGGGTCCGTGAGCTCACCCAAGGCCGCGGGGCCGAGATCTGCATTGATTGCTCCGGCAATCCGGCCGGGCAAAACTCTGCCTTGGATGCTGCTGCGAAGCTAGGAGCCGTCGCCTTCGTCGGAGAATCCCGAGCAACAGAAATCAACCCAAGCGAGCAGATCATACGGAAGCTTCTCACCGTCGTCGGGGGCTGGTACTTCCCAGCCGGTGACTGGGAAGGGATCGTCCGCCTTGTCCTTGATCAGAAAGTACCGGTCGAAAAGCTCATCAGCCACGAATTCTCCATCAACCAGGCCGAGGAAGCCTTCCAAGCCTTCGATCGTCGCGAAACCGAAAAAGCCCTCTTTATCTGGTAGCCCAGAAATCAGTTTCTTCGAAAGAAAATCTCATGTTCAGATATGCCGCCGAACTTGTCCCGTTCCACGACTACGACTTCGAGGATTCGATCCGCGACCTCGCCGACATTGGCTTCAAAGAAGTCAACCTCTGGTCGTCAGCGGCACCGCTGGCTCACCACGTCAACCCGGGCGACGACCCGGGCATTATCCGTGGGTTGCTCGATAAATACGGACTCACCCCCTGCGGGCTGACTGTCTACGGAAAGACCCAGGACGAAATTCTCGAACGCGTCGATTTCGCCGCTGACCTGGGCATCGACACCCTGATCTTTGATTGCGAGGCGAACTATTCCGATTTCGTCTCGACCTTCCTGCCTCCAATAGTCGAAGCCGGAGCCCGCAGAGGTGTGCGGATAGCTGTTGAGAACCACCTCACCGTGCCTTTCTCCGAGGACTTCGAATCCGGCGCCAATGAAGATAAACGGTGGCACGAAGGCGTAGACACCCTAGCCCAGATCAAGCGCCTGATCCGCGACATCGACCACCCCTATCTTGGAGTGTGCATCGCACCCCCGCACCTGTGGGTTGTGCAGGAGACCATCAGCGAGGCCATCACCTTTCTGGCCGAACGCAAACGGCTCTTCTACTACTACATCTGGGATATAGACAGGGCCTACCGTCACGGCAAGGACGGCCTCAACTTCGGCCCCGCTGAGCAACAACTCCCGCGCTTGGAAGGGACCCTGGACCACGACGTCCTTCTGGGCACTCTTCGCCGCGTCGGATATCAAGGCGTGGCAAGCCTTAAATGCCACGGAACCGGGGGCTGGAGCTTTGAAAAGATCAGCAAACACCTCCGGGCCTCCGACGCCTACATCAAAGAATGCCTGAAAAGAGATTCGGTGCCCTGAGCGCGAGCTCCGGAGGCCACAAAGCAGGGAGGCTAATCCCAACAAGCTCGTTACCAGCGTCCAATCCCAGGCAGGAGAAACAGCAGTGAAAGACAAACGGCTAGGCGTTGCAGCCATCGGTTACGCCTTCATGGGAAAGGCCCATTCGAATGCGTGGCGGAACGTGGCCAGCTTCTTCGACGTTCCGGCCATCGAGCAGAAAGTCCTCGTTGGCCGGGACGCCGAGGCAGTCGCGGAAGCAGCGGCAAAGTACGGTTGGGCTGAGTCTTCCACGGACTGGCGGTCCGTCATTGAGCGGGACGACATCCACATCGTCGATATCTGCGCGCCAGGTTGGATGCACGCCGAAATCGCCATCGCCGCCCTCGAGGCCGGCAAGCACGTGCTCGTGGAAAAACCCTTGGCCAACACGATCGCCGAGGCGGAAGCCATGACGGCTGCCGCCGTTGCAGCCCGCAGTAGAGGCGTACAGTCGATGGTTGGCTTCAACTACCGGCGGGTCCCGGCACTGGCCTTGGCAAAGGAACTGATCGCTGAGGGCCGCCTCGGTACGGTCCGGCACGTCCGGGCCGCGTACCTTCAGGACTGGCTCAGCGATGCTGATTCCCCCATGACCTGGCGGCTCCGCAAGGAAACAGCCGGTTCCGGCGCGCTGGGCGACATCGCCTCGCACGCCATCGACCAGATCCAGTACCTGACGGGGCAGTCCATTCTAGAGGCCTCCGGAGTATTGAAGACTTTTGTTGAGCAGCGTCCTGGGCCCAAGGGCACGGAAGATGTCACCGTTGACGACGCGGCGTGGGCAACCTTCTGGCTCACCGGGGACATGGGCGGCTCCGTCGAAGCCTCGAGGGTCGCAACTGGGCGGAAGAACAGCCTCCAGATCGAGGTCTACGGCACCGACGGATCGCTGACGTTCGACCTGGAAAACCTCAACGAGCTGAACTTCCTGGACGCTACCGTCCCTGTGAGGGAACAGGGCTTCCGCAGGATCCTGGTCAACGAACCCGGGCATCCCTACTTGGAAGCGTGGTGGCCGCAGGGTCACATCATCGGTTGGGAACACACTTTCACGCACCAGATCCGGGACTTCCTTCTCGCGATACAGGACGGAAGCCAGCCGTCACCGTCGTTCGAAGACGGGCTCCAAGTCCAACGTGTCCTGGCGGCTGTGGAAACCTCTGCCAACAACAAAAGCGTCATTGCCGTCGTCGACAATAAGTCATTCATTCCTGAAGGACCCTGACAGGAGACGTGCTGCGGTGGCCAGGGGGAGTTCCAACCGAGGCCACCACAGCGGAGCAGCTATCGTGCTGCGTTCTGAGGCAGCCAGTCCTCGAATCGGGTCGCGAAGATCCGAGCGTTATCGCCAGGGAGGAGCTCGCGCTCGGTCAGCCGCACAAAATTGTAATAGCGGGCTTCGGGGTCTGAGATGACTTCGCGTGGATCATTGTGGAAACTCAGCGCCTTGCGGACAAGTTCGTCCAGACCAAACTGATCCGGACCTGCAATCTCCAGAGTGCCGTTCAGCGGTTCACTGGAGGCAAGATGTCCAACCGCGCTTGCGACATCGTCTGCCGAGATCGGCTGGATGAGCGCCGGCGACATGCGAATGGTGCTGCCGACGGCGCCGGTCTCAGCGATGCTGCTTACGAATTCGAAGAACTGGGTCGCGTGGATGATCGTGTAGGGGATACCCGATTCCTTGATCAGCTTCTCCTGAACGCTTTTCGCCCGGAAGTACCCGCTCTCCAACATGCGGTCGGTTCCAACGACCGACAATGCAACATGGTGTCCGACGCCGGCGGCTGCTTCGGCCGCGAGAAGGTTGCTGGTGGAGGTCCTGAAGAAGTCCATCACAGCTTCGTCCTCCCAAGACGGCGAGTTCGAGACATCCACGACTACCTGCGCGCCCACAAGCACCTTGGCGAGTCCTTCACCAGTAAGGGTGTTGACGCCCGAGTTGGGTGAGGCGGCAACCGCCTCATGTCCATGTTCGGATAACTTTCCAATGAGCTTTGAGCCGATTAGTCCTGTTCCCCCGATGACGACGATCTTCATGATGAGCCTTTCAACTAATGCCAGAGGCGGTGAATGCCTGCGGTCATCAGCTAAGACCGTATAGCCCTGCGTTTTGTGACAGGGCGTGCGAAGATCCGTTCCTGGCCTATGAAGGAATTCCGCCGAGCTTTTCCGGATTCATCATCCACAGCACCTGGTCGATTCCCTGCTGTGACACGGTTACAGTCACGACGGCGAACGGGAACCCGTCGTCTTTGCGTGCGAGCACCATGGATGCCTGGCCGTTCGCCTGTATCTCGCTAACGGTGACGCCCACCCAGAACCGGTCGGCAAAAGCTCGTATGTACTTCGCCACCCGTTCCCTGCCGAAAACCGGGATACGGGATGCCCGCACAACTCCGCCACCGTCGGAGTAACTGACAACGTCTGCCGAGAAGAGTTGCTCCAGGGCCGAGAGGTCGCCGGTCTGCGCGGCCGCGATGAAGGCTTCCAGCAGCCGTTGCTGTTCCTGCACAGCAACGGGCTTCCGCCGCTCAGCCCTAATATGCTTCCGAGCACGGCTGACGAGTTGGCGAGCCGTCGCTTCGTTGGCCTGGATGATTTCGGCGATCTGCTGATACGGATAGTCGAATGCCTCACGCAGAACGTAGGCTGCGCGTTCGGTCGGCGATAGCTTTTCCAGAGTGAGCAGTACGGCGAACCCCAGCGCCTCAGCACGTTCCGCACCCATTGCCGGGTCCTGGCTGGTATCCACCGGCTCGGGAAGCCATGGACCAACGTAGGTTTCATGACGCGTTCTAGCCGATTGCGCCATATTGATTGCGATCCGGGTCGTCGTCGTTGCGAGGAACGCTGCCGGGTTACGAACGGCGCTGCGACTGTCGTAAGTCTGCCACCGGAGCCAGACATCCTGGACGATGTCTTCGGCGTCGCTGACACTGCCGAGCATGCGGTAGGCGATGCCGAACAGCCTTGGTCGCACGCTGTTGAAGACAGCATGCGCAGCGACTATCTCCTGGCGGGCGGCAGGAACTGTGGCTCCAAACTGTGATTCTTTCTTAGCCGTCATGGCGTTCTCCGCTCTCCCCACCCCGCATGCTATCCCGGATGCTCACTTAAACGGCGTCTCACAACACGAGCAATTGTGTCTCACAATACGGAGGACAATCCGAAGAAAGATAACAGGCTTCGGATGGGCCGAGGAAGCCTTCCCGAGCGGGACAGACAGCGGTACAAAAGAGGTGGGAGGACATTCTCGCCCTCCACGTATGGTCGACAAGGAGGTCGTCGGTGTCCGATCAAATTGGTGCGGGTCCGGATCGGGGCCCCTTACCCGCTGTTCCGCCGGGCGGACAGCCAACTCGCGAGACGCCAACCCGAGGGCCGGCGAGGCCGTTACCCTATGTGGTTGCAGGTGTGCTGTTGGCCATCGCGATCGTGCTCCCACTCATGCCGCAGCTGTACTCGGTCGATGCGCCCCGGTTAGGCGGTATGCCCTTCTTCTACTGGTACCAGTTGCTCTGGGTGCCCATCTCGGCAGGCCTTAGCGGGATCGCCTACTGGCTAGTCAGCACGGAGGATCGACGACGGCGGACAGCGGCCCGCGCCGGGAACAGGAACGGAGGGGATCGGCCATGAACGGACGCGAGATCAATTGGATCGCCCTCATCGTCGTCATCGTGCTGTTCGTCATTGTCGCCGTCATGGGTTTCTTGGCAGCTCGGTGGCGCAAGTCGGACGATGGGCTCCACAGCCTCGATGAATGGGGGCTGGGTGGCCGCGGCTTCGGGACGTGGATCACGTGGTTCCTGCTGGGCGGTGACCTCTACACGGCCTACACCTTCGTGGCCGTGCCTGCGGCGATGTGGGCCACGGGAGCAGTGACCGGCTTCTTCGCCGTGCCGTACACGATCGTCCTTTATCCGATCATCTTCATCATCATGAGCCGGCTGTGGTCCGTGTCCCATAGGCACGGCTACGTCACGTCCGCGGACTTCGTAGGCGGTCGGTACGGGAGCCGGTGGCTGTCACTCGCCGTCGCCGTTACCGGCATTGTGGCGACGATGCCTTACATCGCCCTTCAACTTGTGGGCATCAAGTCCGTCCTCACAGTGCTCGGCCTCGGCAGCTCGGAGAACGTGCTGCTGACGGACCTGCCGCTCATTCTCGCATTCGTGGTGCTCGCGGCTTACACCTACACCTCAGGTTTGCGGGCACCGGCCATGATCGCCGTCGTCAAGGACCTGCTCATCTACCTCTCGGTGATCGTGGCGGTTATCTACCTTCCGATCAAGTTCGGCGGCTGGGATGCGATCTTCGGTGCGGCCGAAACCAAACTGGGGACAGTGAACCAGGCAACGGGCAAGCCAGCCGGGGTGTTCATCCCGGGCGGCGCCAATTACTCCGCTTATTGGACGCTGGCGCTCGGCTCGGCCTTGGCGCTCTTCATGTACCCGCACTCGGTGACTGGCGTCCTTGCGTCGAAGGGCCGCAACACGATCCGACGCAACGCAGCCATCCTGCCGCTTTACTCGCTCATGCTCGGGTTCCTCGCGCTGCTGGGTTACGTGGCCATCAAAGCCGGCACCAAGCCGACTGACCTGGATGGATCGGTCAATCCCCAACTCGTGGTCCCGCAGTTGTTCCTGGACCATTTCCCCGCGTGGTTCGCCGGGGTTGCCCTCGCGGCCATTGCCATCGGGGCCTTGGTGCCGGCGGCCATCATGTCCATTGCTGCGGCGAACCTGTTCACGCGCAATGTCTACCGGGACTTTATCCGGCCCGACGTCGACCCCAAGACGGAGGCGAGCGTCTCCAAGATCGTCTCGCTGGTGGTCAAGGTAGGCGCGCTCATCTTCGTCGTCGCCATGGACCAGACCACTGCGATCAACTTGCAGTTGCTGGGCGGCATCTGGATCCTCCAGACGTTCCCGGCCGTCGTCGCCGGGCTATACACGCGATGGTTTGACCGCTGGGCGCTGCTTGTCGGATGGGCGGTGGGCATAGCCTTCGGTACCGTCTCGGCCTACAACGTCGTCAACCCGGTTACCCACGCGCACTTCGGTGGATCCGTCGCCCCCATCCCGGGAACCGACTTCAGCGTGTATATCGCCGTTACGGCCTTCGCACTCAACCTCATCGTCGCCGCGGTCCTAACCTTGGTGCTGCGCGCGCTGAAGGTGCCGGCAGGCCAGGACAAAACCCGGGCATCAGACTATGGCGCCGATGAAACCGATCCGAAGGTTACCGCGATCGAGCGGACACATCGCTTCGTGGAGCCAGGAGGCGCGCCCCCGGTGCCGTGAGGCAGACTGGCCACGTACCTGCCCGGCCCGATAACTCCCTGCCCGGGCAGGCTAGAGTGCCACCGTGCGGAACCCACAGTTGCCGCTTGAGGACTCGGGGGTGTTCGATGTGCGGGCTGCGACGCGGTACCTATTGCAGTAAGAGTCATGGCAGAGGTACGAACCCCCGCGCATAACTCGACCCGCTCCGATGGTAGGGCCTTTCGGGTTCTCTGCGGGGGAGTTGCGGTAGTACTTGGGGAGGAACCAGTCTGCGCACCATTCCCAGACGTTTCCGGCCACCTCAAAGAGGCCGTATCCGTTGGCTGGGAAGGACTTGACCGGGGCAGTACCGAGGTACCCGTCATCAGCGGTATTGATTGTGGGGAAGGTGCCCTGCCAAATATTGCACTGATGTTCCCCCTGCGGGGTGAGTTCGTTGCCCCACGCGTATCTTTTTCCTTGGAGTCCGCCTCGAGCGGCGTACTCCCATTCGGCCTCCGTTGGCAGGCGGCGTCCTGCCCACTGGCAGTAGGCGAGAGCGTCGTTGTGAGAGACATGGACCACCGGATGGTCGGCAACGTCTTCCCAACGTGAGTCCGGGCCGGTGGGATGGGCCCAGTCTGCTCCGCGGATGTTCAACCACCAGGGTGCCCCGGCAGCGACACCCAGAACGTCCTGCTTCCGTGCTGTCGAGAGGAGGTGGAACACTGCTGACGATCCGAACGTTTCGGCTTCTGTAGAAAAACCTGTGTCAGCAACGAAGGCCGCGAACTTTTCATTGGTGACAGCGGTGACGTCCATGACGAACGTGTCGAGGTGGACTTCATGAGCGGGTGATTCGCCGTCGTTTGGATACCCTTCCCCGAACCCATCGCCCATCATGTACGTTCCACTGGGGATATGGATTTCCTCGTGAGCGGGTTTTGCCGATCCGGTCGACACCGGTGCAGCGCGGACCGCCTGGGGAGCAGCAGAGTGGACACTGGCTGTGCAGCAGCTGTGGCCGGGATCCGGGACTGAGTTGGTAGTTGATAGTTGGATCATCTTGCCCTCTTCAGGTTCCGTTGCCGGATGATGGCCTCCAGCCGGATTTCCGTAGCCTCAAGCCAGGCCATCAGGCTGTTGACCATGTACAGGCCTCGTTCACTCTGGAGACGCAGTAACTCCTCACGCCAGTAACGTTCGTCCTCATCAAGGTCAGGACCGAAATCTTGTTCTGCCAGCTCCGTGGTGAACATGTGGTCCTGGCGGTGTTCGCGGCGAAACTGGAGCTCGGTACGAACGAGTTCCAAGGCCTTTTCCGGGCTGTCCGTTCCGGCGAAACGAAGCCTGACCTGAAAATCGGGGTCCAGGGGACGCAACGGCGGCTCGTAGGGTGAATCAATCCATTCCTGGAGCTTCCGGCGGCCCTCGTCCGTTAGCTGGTAGAGCTTGGCGTCGGGCCCGGAGTTGCGTGGGTCAGGGACGGGGAACGCCCATTCCCTGTCGACGAGCTTGCCCAACTGGCGGTAAATCTGTGACGTTTGCGCGCTGTAACCCACGTAGGCGCCATGCCGGTCAAGCCATTTACGGACGTCATAGCCGGTGCGCGCGCTGGTGCTCAGCAGGCTCAGAAGGATTACTTCGAGCCTGCCGAGTGAGGCTCCGGGTTCAACGCGGATCCCCTTGGGGGCCGCTTCCTTTTCGACGGTTACTCTTGCCACTTTTACTCCTGGGCCGTGATCAATGCAAAGCGCTTTCTCATCGCCTCTCGATCATCCTCGCTTATGGGCACCTGTGCATGCCATGAGACGTGTGTCGCTGCATTGCCCGGGTTCAATTGCTCCTCGAGATGTTTGGCGAGATGACCACGGCCAGTATTGCGAAGATGCTGGGCGTAATCTTTCGGCTGGTTATAGAGGGTGGGGCCAACCTGAAGCGATCCCTGCATAGGATCCGGCAGGGCTCCTGGTGTTCCGGCGTAGTGGCCAAGCCACTCCATGAGATTTGACCTCATGTGTGCGGCCAGAACGGGTTCGCTGGCAATGAGGTTGTTGGTCAGGTACGGATCCTCAGTCACGTTGAACAGCGATTCGAGTTCGGCCCTGAAACAGCCCGGGTGGTATGTGCGGATGTACAGGTGATCGCGAGTACGGACGGCACGCTGATACGTGTGGGCCCCATGGCCCCAGACAAGGTAGGGGCGTGACTCGATGGACTCGCCGCGGACGGCGGGTGCGTAAGTTTTACCTTGCCACTTTTCCGGTTGCTGCAACCCGAGCAAATCCAGGATGGTGGGTGCGTAATCGATGTTGTAGAGAAGGGCATCGTTGCGGCTGCCCGCTAGGCCGGGCTGGTCAGTCACACCTGGCCAATGAACGATCATCGGAAGCCGGTGAACTGGTTCGGAGGCAAGGCCGTGTTCGGCATAGAGACCGAGCTCGCCAAACGATTCCCCGTGGTCCGAGGAAACCACGATGGCGACGTCATTTGCCAGCCCCATGTCCTCAATCGCGCGGCGGAGCCTGCCGAACTCGGTATCCCAGAAGTGGATGGCTCCGTCGTAGCCGTTGATCAGGTGTTCAAAGTCGGCGCGGGTGCGGATTTCGTCCGGCATGTTGTGGGGGACCTTGGACTTCCTTGGACCCCCGGAGTAGTGCAGGTCCAGGGCGCTTCGAGCGCCGTAGATCTCAGCGTGGGAGTCAATGGCGTCCTGATCGGGCCATGAAGGAGCGGGACCTGACGCCGCAGCCTTGGCCGTCCAGGACTCGTCCTGGAGATAGTCCGTGTGGGGGTCCCAGTACGTGACGTGCAGGTACCAGTTCTCGACGTCCTGGTGCCTTTCGATCCACTCCAGCGCGGCGTCCGTGATCATGTCGGCTGGCTCGTCGCCCATATCGGCGGTGACCTGGACGTTCTCCCTGAAATTGCCCATGAAGTAGTAGGCCCTATGCCGTTCGGCGAAGGAAGACACAGCGGCACATGTGTAGCCAGCCATGTTCAACGCCTGCCCCAGCAGCGGGCGGTGGGGGTGTGGGGCGTGGCCGGCATCCAGACGGAACCGCGCGTCGTCTCCGAAGTGGCCTACAACGCCGTTCGTGATTCCGTGCTGGCCGCTCGTTAGCGCTGTTCGGGAGGGAAGACAGGGTGAGTCCGAACAGTAGTAGCGGTCAAAAATGACGCTGTTCCGAGCCATCTCATCCAGGTTGGGGGTGATGTTCCTGGCATACCCGTAAGCGCCGGTATGGTCCGGGCGAAGTGAATCAACGTCCACATAAATGATCTTCATCGATCCATTCCTGTCTCCGGGGATATCCCGGGGCGTTCATTTGAGGCCATGGCCGGCCGATGGCTTAGTTATATCACTAGTGGAATTGCCTTGGCCAGAGATTTACCAGCTTCACTTCGCCGAGAACTATTTCACAAGTTATATAGATTGGGTCTTGTGTTGTGCTTCACAATCTGCCATTCTCGACTTACTGCTCAGTGATGAGCGGCAGGTACTGCGGCGAGACACAGCTGGGTGCCTCCAAAGCTGAAAGGACGTAATGATGCGTTTTCAAAAGGCCGCTGTTGCAGCCGTGATTGCGGCCGGCCTTGCGCTGGCCGGTTGCGGCGGAGGCGGAGGCGGCAACACAGGTGGCGCGGCAAAAACCGCGCCCAGCCTTGTCCTCGGCAACATAATTCCGCCGCAGACGTTCGAGGCGCGGAACCTTAACTGGGGTAACCAGTCGATCTACTTCCAGGCCGTCTATGACAGCCTGCTGAAGCCTTCACCGAACGGCAAAGACGTTGAGGCGAACCTGGCCACACAATGGGAGTACAACGCAGACAAGACTGTCCTGACGATGAAACTCCGGGAAGATGTCACCTTCACCGACGGAACTCCCTTCACGGCCGAGGTTGCCGCTCAGAATCTCCTGCGGTTCCGTGACGGCACCTCTCCACAGCGCAGCAAGGTCGTTGACATGGTCAACGCCGCTGCGAAGGACAAGAACACGCTGGAGATCACGCTCAAGCAGGCCAATCCTGCCTTCTTGATCTATCTGGCACAGGCCGCGGGCATGCAGGAAAGCCCCGCAGCTTTCAGTAAGCCCGACGTCCAGACCAACCCTGTTGGTTCCGGACCATACACCCTGAACACCGGGTCAACGGTGGTCGGTACGTCGTACAAGTTCGACAAGAACCCCAAGTACTGGAACGCGGACGCCGTCAAGTATGACTCACTGACCATTAACGTCTACAACGACGCCACGTCACTGCTGAACGCCCTGCGCGGCAAGCAGTTGGATGCGTCGGCCATCAACGACGTGAGCATCATCCCCCAGGTTAAGGCCGCCGGCTTCACTGACAACGGCAGTTCCTTGAACTTCGCTGGCCTGATGCTGTTCGACCGTGCGGGCCAAAGCAACCCCGCGCTGGGGAAAGTCGAAGTGCGCCAGGCAATCAACTACGCCGTGGATCGGGACGCTTTCCTGAAGGCGGTCGGCCTGGGCTTCGGAGAGGTGACCGGCCAAGTCTTCCGGGAAGACTCGCCGGCCTACGACAAGTCATTGAACGATAAGTACAAGTTCGACCCGGCCAAGGCCAAGGATCTGCTTGCGAAGGCTGGCTATCCCAATGGCTTTGAACTCACCATCCCCACCGCACCGGGATTCCCCAAGCAGATGTGGCCCCTCTTGCAGCAGCAGCTCAGCGATGTCGGCATCAAGGTCTCCTACGTGGACGTCGGACAGAACATCATCCCGGACCTCCAAAGCAAGAAGTACGGCGTCTCCTACTTCACCCTGCAACGGGACGCCAACGAATGGCAGCTCATCAGCAACCTCCTTGCACCCACGGCGACCTGGAACACCTTCAAGTATCAAGACCCGAAGGTCGATGCCCTCATCGGCAAGATCCGCACGGCCGAAGGCGCCGACCGGGACGCTGCACTGAAGGAACTGAACCAGTACGTCGTGGACCAGGCGTGGTTTGCCCCCTGGTACACGCCGACGAACTTCTTCGTCACTAACGCAAAGACGAAGGTGGAGCTCAACCAGGGGAACGCCTGGCCCAACCTTTGGAACATTACGCCCAAAGCCTAGGACCTATGCCGGGGGTTCCCACGGGCCCCGGCACCCCATTTACCGAAAGACAAACCAGTCATGATTGCATTCATAGTGAGAAGGCTACTCACCGGCTTAGTACTGCTGGCGGCCATCACCACCTTCGGTTTCACGCTTCTCTACCTTGGTGGCGGCGACATCGCCAGGAAAATACTCGGCGAATCGGCCGACGCGCAGACTGTTGCTCAAAAGTCCCACGAATTGGGCCTCGACCGACCCGTCTTGGCCCAGTACGGCGACTGGGTGGCCCACGCCTTTTCGGGAGACTTTGGCTCGTCATGGTTCACTGGCCAGACGGTCTCGGCCGCCATTTTCTCCCGCCTCTCCGTTACTTTGTCCTTGGTCATCGGGACCGTTCTTGTAGTCGCAGTCGTCTCAGTTGTTCTAGGCGTGCTGGCTGCAACGAAGCGCGGCTGGATAGATAAAGTCGCCCAGCTTCTTGCCATCCTCGGCCACGCGATCCCTGGATTCCTCTTCGCCGTCGGCCTCGTGTTGTTCTTTGCACTAACCCTGGGTTGGTTCGATCCCACGGGTTACGTTCCCTTCACAGAGGACCCAACGGGGTGGTTGAAGACCGTGACTCTTCCGGTGATCGCGCTGGCCCTGGGCGGCATCGCCAACGTCACCCAGCAGATCCGCGGTGCCGTCATCGATGCACTGCGCAACGACTACGTCCGCACCCTGCGGAGCCGTGGAATTCCAGAACGCCGTGTCATCCTCAAACACGTTTTGCGGAACGCCGCTGGTCCGGCCCTCGCGGTCTTGGCCGTCATCTTCGTCGGTCTGCTCGGCGGTGCGGTCATCGTCGAACAGGTGTTTGCGATCCCCGGACTGGGACAAGTGGCAGTCCAGGCCACCACCCAAGGTGACATCCCACTGGTCATGGGCCTGCTCGTCGCGACAGGCGTCATCGTCATCGTTTTCAATCTCCTGGTCGACCTGGCCCAGGGTTGGCTCAACCCGAAAGTGCGTCTGTCATGATTTCTCCTGCACACACCACCGACCCCGAGATCGTTGTCGCCCCCCGCGACGCGTCAAAGGTCTCCCTTTTCCGCCGCGTCCTGCGCAACCCTCTGGCCGTCGCCTCCATGGGTTTCCTGGCGATTGCCGTCATCACGGCACTGTTCGCGCACTTCCTCGCCCCGCACGATCCGAACACGGCCGTGATCCAGAACGTCCTGGCTCCTCCCAACAGCGAGAACCTGCTGGGAGCGGACGGCGCAGGCCGGGACGTGCTGTCCAGGCTCATCTTCGGTGCACAGTTCAGCCTCGCCGGAGCACTGGTGGCGCTGCTTACCTCCATGATCATCGGTGTAAGCGGGGGCTTGCTCGCAGGCTACTTCGGAAAATGGATCGACACTGCCTGGACATGGGTGATCTCCCTGATGATGGCGTTGCCGACCATCATTGTCCTCCTGGCGGCCCGCGCCGTCGTGGGGCCCTCACTTTGGCTCTCAATGCTGATCTTCGGCGTCATGCTCTCTCCGGCGTTCTTCAGGCTCGTCTACGCCTCTGTTACAGCTGTACGGAACGAACTTTACGTCGACGCCGCACGCGTCTCGGGCCTCGGCGACGGACGCATTATTGCAGTCCATATCCTCTCCGTCGTCCGCGCCCCAATTGTTATCCAGTCGGCCATCGTTGGCGGCATCGCCCTGGCCGTCCAGTCCGGCCTCGAGTTCCTGGGCCTGGGGGACATCAACGTTCCCACCTGGGGTTCGATGCTCAGCGATGGTTTCACCAACCTCTACACCTCTCCCATGCTCATTCTGTGGCCGGCCCTCGCCATCGGATTGACGCTCATCTCGCTCACTTTGCTGGCCAACAGCCTCAGGGACGAGCTGGAGCGCTCCAACGCACCCCGCAAGCAACGCCGCAAGGCGAAGGCGCCGGCCGCGACGGAGGCTGAGGCGCCGTCGGAAATCATCCGGCACGAAGAATCGGGTGCGCCAGACGGAGAAGTGGTCCTGGAAGTGACCAACTTGTCCGTCGGTTATCCCAGCCCCGACGGCGGGTTGAAGAAGGTGGTCCACGATGTTTCCCTCACGGTCCACAGGGGAGAAGTCCACGGGCTGGTCGGGGAATCCGGATCAGGTAAAACCCAGACGGCCTGGTCTATCCTCCGGTTACTGCCTGAAGGCGGCAAAATCGTGGGTGGCTCGATCCACTTCCAGGGCAGGGACCTTGCGAAGGTATCCGAAAGGGATATGCAAAAGATCCGGGGTCGAAGCATCGCCTACATCCCGCAGGAACCAATGTCCAACCTGGACCCCTCCTTCACAATCGGCAGCCAACTCGTCGAGCCGATGCAAATCCAGCTCGGAATATCCGCCAAGGAAGCAAGGGAACGAGCCCTGAGCCTGTTGGCTAGGGTGGGGATTCCCCATCCCGAGCGAACATTTGCCGCCTATCCGCACGAAGTCTCCGGTGGTATGGCCCAGCGCGTCCTGATCGCCGGAGCCATCTCCTGCAACCCTGACTTGCTGATTGCCGACGAACCCACAACTGCCCTGGATGTAACAGTCCAAGCCGAAGTCCTGGACCTCCTCCGGGACCTGCAGAAAGAGTTCCGTATGGCCGTTGTCCTTGTCACGCACAACTTTGGCGTGGTCGCCGACCTCTGTGACCGGGTGTCCGTCATGCGGCTCGGGCGAATCGTTGAAACCGGGCCCACAGCGCCGATCTTCGAAAGCCCCCGCCACCCCTACACCCAAGAGCTACTGGGTGCCATCCTCAGCGAGGCCGAACCCCGAGGCCCGCTCGTAACTGCCGGCAACTCTGCCAGCCCGTCCCCGAAGGGAGCAGTCCGATGAGTGAGTTGCTGCTTGACGTCCAAAACGTCACCGTCGAATACCCCGGCCATGGCTTCCGCGGCAATCCTTTCCGGGCGCTGCACAGCGTCTCCGTCGACGTCCACCGAGGCGAATGCGTTGGCCTGGTAGGGGAGTCAGGATCGGGCAAAACAACGCTTGGCAGGGCAGTCCTCGGCCTGGCCCCCGTCACCGACGGGCAGGTGCTCTTTCGCGGCGAGGACATTGCCCACGCAAGCCGTACGGACCGCCGTCGACTGGCGAGTGACATTCAGGTGGTTTTCCAGGACCCCTACACATCACTGAATCCGTCCTTGACCGTGGAACAAATCCTCTCCGAGCCGCTCGACGTCCGCAAAGTTCCCCGTTCTGAATCATCCAAGCGCATCAAGGACCTCTTCGACATGGTCCGCCTGCCGGCTGACGCAGGCAACAGGCTTCCCCGGGAATTCTCGGGAGGGCAGCGCCAGCGGATCGCGATCGCCCGTGCCTTGGCCCTGCAACCCGCGCTGATTGTGTGTGACGAGCCGGTCTCGGCTTTGGACCTCTCCACCCAGGCGCGGGTCCTGGAGCTCTTCAAGGATATTCAGGAGCAAACCCAGGTGGCATACCTCTTTGTCTCGCACGACCTCGAGGTGGTGCGGCACATCAGCCACCGCGTAGCAGTTATGTACCGGGGTGAAATCGTCGAATTCGGCGACGGCGACCAAGTCACCAGCCGCCCACAGCACCCGTACACACAACGTCTGTTCTTCGCGGCACCCGTGGCGGATCCGAAAGCCCAGGCACGCCGCCGGGAGGAGCGCCGACAATTGCTCGCCGCTCAGAATGCCTAACAACGCCTCAGACGCTATCGACCACCCGCACTCCGGCACCGACTAACTGCCATCTCTCGTACGAAGGAGAGGAAAACCAATGACCAACATCCTGCTGATCACGGCTGATGACATGGATGGCAACACGCCGGGTTCCTTCGGAGGCCCCAAGGACGCCACCCCTAACCTTGACCGATTGGCCGCCGGTGGAATGGTCTTTAACCGCGCCCATGTCCCAGCGGCCGTCTGCCAACCCAGCCGGTCCGCCCTCATGACCGGGCTGTGGCCCCACCGTAACGGGGCCGAAGGATTCGAACCCATCCGCGAGGGCATCGGCGTCATCAACGACCACCTAAAACAGGCAGCCTACAAGGTGGGGATCCTAGGCAAAGTGGGCCACATCCAGCCGGTGGAGCGCTTCGGCTGGGACATGGCCGCAGACATGCGCCAGTTAGGGCTAGGGCGGAACCCGGAAGCCTACGGCAGCCTGGCCGAAGACTTCATCGCCAACGCATCGCATGAAGGCCGCCCCTGGTTCCTCATGGCCAATGCCCACGATCCCCACCGGCCATTCCACGGCAGCATGGCTGAGCGGGAACTCTGGAGCGAAGCGGAACGGAACGAATATCCGGAGCCTTCAAAGGTCTTCGTCGCAGATGACGTTGAAGTCCCTGGATTCCTTCCCGACCTACCCGATGTCCGGCAGGAATACGCAGAGTACCTGAGCTCCTCCCGCAGGTGCGATGACGTCGTCGGAGCAGTGCTTGCTGCCCTCGACAGAACCGGAGCGGCAGAGGAGACTCTGGTGATCTTTATGTCGGACAACGGCATGGCCTTCCCGTTTGCGAAAGCGAACTGCTACCTCCGCAGCACGCTGACCCCGCTCATCGTCCGATGGCCTGGCGTGACCGCTCCGGGCAGCAGTAACGACGACGACTTCATCAGCATGCTCGATCTCTTCCCTACTTTCTGTGATGCCGCTGGTGTCGCCATACCGGATGGCATCGACGGCGTATCGATCACCCCGCTTCTGACAGGGGCAACGGAACAAGGACGGAATGAAGTCTTCAGTGTGTTCCACGAGACCTCGGCAAAGCAGCGCTTTGAGATGCGGTGCGTTCAGGACCTGCAGTATGGCTATATCTGGAACGGATGGGCTGATGGCAACACCGAATACCGCGCGGAGAACATGTGGGGTCTGACCTGGCCGGCGATGGTGGAGGCTGCCCCGACCAACGAGGCCATCCGGCAGCGCGCTGACTTCTACCTCACCCGTGCCCGTGAAGAACTGTATGACCTCTCTACCGATCCGGACTGCCTGACGAATCTGGTGGATAGCTCTGACCTCGCGCCGGTACTTGCCCGGAAAAGGAACAGTCTTTCGCGCTGGATGAGGAGCACGGGAGATCCGATGCTCGGGGAGTTTCAGTCTGGTATCGGACAACCAAACGAACACGCTGGAGTCCACACCCCATGAGCCTGCCCAATGTTGTGTGGATCTCGACGCACGACATCAACCCCGATCTTGGTTGCTACTCAGGCATCTGGCCCGGCGCCGAATATGCGCTTACGCCAAACTTGGACCGCTTGGCGGCCGAGGGCGCCCGGTTCGATCTGGCGTTTGCGTCCGCACCTGTGTGCGCACCGGCGCGGTCGGCAATTCTGACCGGCTGCCATCCGGCTGCCATCGGTACCATGCACATGCGCACTAAGGCCGTCCCGCCGCCGGAGGTAGGGCTGCTGCCCGAATACTTCCGACGTGCCGGCTACTACTGCACCAACAACTCCTTCACGGACTTCCAAGTGGACGTTCCGCCCATAGTTTTCGATGAGTGCAGCCCGACAGCACACTGGCGAAACCGCCCAGGAGCGGACACCCCCTTTTTCGCGATGTTCCATGGCATGACCACCCACGAGTCGCAGATCTACCTTGATGAGGAGTCCTTTGAACAGGCCACTCCAAACGTTGCAGCGCAGAGGCGGCACCAGACGGCGACGGCACCACTCCCGCCCTACTATCCCGACACTGAAGTGTTCCGGCGGGCCTGGGCACGCTACGCGGACCTGATCACGGAAATGGACCAGTGGGCTGGGAACATCCTCGGCCAGCTGGAGGAAGACGGACTGACTGGGAACACCATCGTGGTCTTCTGGAGCGACCACGGCAAAGGAATGCCGAGGGCGAAACGCTGGGCGACAGAAGCCGGCCTACGCGTGCCCCTGCTGCTGCGCTGGCCGGAAGTCATCCACCCCGGCACCGTCCGAACGGACCTCGTCCACACCATGGACCTGGCACCGACAATGCTCCAAGCAGCAGGTCTGGACGTTCCCGCCCACATGCACGGCAAGCCCCTCCTAGAACCGGATGGCAGCTTCAAGGACCGTCCCAACGACCACATATTCGGGGGACGGGATCGCATGGACGAATCAGAAGACACATCCCGGACCGTCCGTGACAGCCAATACCGTTACGTACGGAACTTCCATCCTGACCGCTCACCCATGCCCCATATCGACTACCCCGACCACACTGCTACCTGGTCAGAACTCCGTCGCCTACGGGGCGAAGAAGCACGCCAGTTGGCATGCGGCGAACACCCCAGCCTCCTCAGCGACCTTCAGCGGAGCCTCGTCGCTGCCTCGAAGCCCGCTGAGGAACTCTACGACCTCAAGCATGACCCCCACGAAGCCCGCAACCTCGCACACGAACCCCGGCAGGCCGAAACCCTGCACCGGCTGAGGGCCGCGCTCCAAGCCTGGCAGAACGATATTCACGACCTGGGGATGATGCCGGAACAGCAGTTGCTGGACAGCTGGCGTCCTCATGGCCAGGCCCCTGTAACCGCGGCTCCCACGCTGTCAGTTACCGCCGAAGGCGTAGCGGCGAACTGCGCTACCCCGGGTGCGTCGATCGGGTGGACCTCATTACCAAAGCAGGCAGAAGTTCCCCGGAGGCTCATGGACCGGGTAACCGGCAGCCCAGCCGAGGACGGCCGGATATGGAATCTCTACACCGCCCCTGTGGTCCCCAACGAAGGCACGTCCCTGCGCTTCAAGGCCTGGCGTCTTGGCTTTGCGCCCAGTGACGAAAGCACCGCCGAGGCGACCATGGCCGGTCTCAGGACAGGCACCAAGCACCAATGAAAGAAGGAACGATGAAAACCCTCAGCGTAGACCGGCGCTTGGACTCCTTGGTCCAGGAGCTGTCCCTGGAGGAAAAAGTTCAGTTACTGACAGGTCGTGACTTCTGGACGACCATGCCGGTGGAAAAAATCGGGCTGCGCTCCATGGTGATGTCCGATGGCCCAAGCGGGGTCCGCGGCGAGATGTGGGACGAACGCCGGCCATCCATGAATTTCCCGTCGGCGACGGCCATCAGCTCGTCGTGGGATCCCGGCATTGCGGACCGGCTCGGTGCTGCCTCTGCCGTCGAGGCCCGCCGGAAAGGAGTGGATGTCGTCCTTGGCCCGACCATTAACCTGCACCGCTCCCCGCTGGGCGGCCGGCACTTTGAAGCCTTCAGTGAGGACCCCGTGCTCACGGGAGAACTGGCTGCCGCATACGTCAACGGCCTGCAGCGCAACGGCGTCGCCGCCACGCCGAAGCATTACGTCGCCAATGACTCTGAAACTGACCGATTTACCGTCGATGTGCAGGTCGATGAGCGGCCGCTGCGGGAGCTTTACCTTTTGGCGTTCGAAAAGGCCATCGTGGAGTCGCGGGCATGGTTGGTCATGAGCGCGTACAACTCGATCAATGGCACGACTGCTACCGAGAACGACCTGTTGGAGACCCCGTTGAACAGCGAATGGGGATTTGACGGTGTGGTCATTAGCGACTGGACGGCCGTGCGTAGCATCGATTCCGCTAAAGCATCCCAGGATCTGGTCATGCCAGGCCCCGACGGACCTTGGGGGGAAGCGCTCGTGGCTGCGGTCAGGACCGGAGATGTTTCGGAGGCAACTGTCGATCGGAAGGTGCTGCGAATCCTCCAGCTCGCTGCGCGAGTGGGGGCCCTGGAAGGTTTCGAGCCGGTGCAGGCAGAACCGGTGGATAGAGAGGACCTGGTGGCGTTCATCCGGGAAGCCTCCTCGGCGGGAACTGTCATGGTAAAGAACGACGGCGTGCTGCCGCTGGACAGTGCCGTGACGGGAAAAGTGGCCGTAATCGGGCACAACGCCAAATTCGCCAGGACACAGGGCGGCGGGTCCGCGACTGTCCTGCCGGAGAAGATCGTCTCCCCGCTGGAGGGGATCCAAGCCGCCTTCGGGACGGAGAACGTCACTTACAGCTTTGGCGCCATCGTGCAGGAAGGTGTCGCCGAGCTACCCTTGGCCCAGCTGATCAATCCTGTCACCCGTGAACCAGGACTGCGGGTCTCCTTCCTCGACGGCGCCGGTGGTGAGCTGTTCACGGAGGACCGCCGCTCCACGGCTCTCGTGTGGTTCGGTGGCGACGCACCGGTACGGGACTCTTCAACCGTGCGGCTGCACACTGTCTATACCCCGGACGAAACAGGCACCATCCGTCTCGGCGCAGCCACTGTCGGACGTACACGGCTCTACGTCAACGACGCGCTGCTTCATGAATCTGTCATTGAGATGGACGGCAAAGATATCGCCGAGTCCTTCCTCGCCCCGCCCTCCTCAACCGTTGAGGTCCCCGTCAGCGCCGGTGTTCCCATGGATATCCGCGTGGAACTGGACACCGCAGGCCGGACCGGTCCGTTGGAGAACGCCCTCAGCGTCACGCTCGGCACGGAACCCGCTGACACCGACTCTGAGGTGCTCATCATCGAAGCGGCCAGGGCCGCGCGGGAGGCCGACGTCGCCGTCGTTGTGGTCGGGACCAACTCGCGAGTCGAGTCTGAAGGCTACGACCGCACAACTCTGGATCTTCCCGGGCTACAGGACCGCCTGGTGCATGCCATCGCCGCAGCGAACCCGCGCACAATTGTGATTGTCAACGCAGGCTCGCCAGTCGTCATGCCTTGGCGACACGAGGTTGCCGCGATCCTGATCGGCTACTTCGGCGGCCAGGAATTCGGCAATGCCCTTACCGATATCCTCATCGGAACCACGGAACCGGGCGGGCGCCTGCCCACCACCTGGCCGGCGACTCAAGGGCCGGTCCCTGTCCTGAACACAACCCCCGACGCCGACGGCAAGCTCCGTTATGCAGAAGGAATTCACATCGGCTACCGTGCCTGGCTCAAAACCGGCGCCACCCCCGCTTACGAATTTGGATACGGCCTCGGCTACACCACCTGGAGCCTCGATACGTTCGACGCCCCGGCACAAGCAGCAGCGGGTATGGTCCTGCCACTGACCGTAACCCTGACCAACACCGGAAACCGAGCCGGCAAGAACGTGGTCCAGATCTACGCCGAAAAGCCGGATTCCGCCGTCGAACGTCCCGTGCGTTGGCTTGTCGCTTCAGCGCCCGTTTGGGCAGGCCCCGGCGAAACGGTGACCGCGACTATCGAGGTCCCAACCCGACTGCTCGCGTACTGGGACGAGGGGTGGACCTACGAAAGCGGTGAATACGCCCTGCGCCTCGGCACCTCGGTGACCGACCTCCGCATCACCAAGAAGGTTCAGCTCAACTGAACCCGATCTGCTCCGGCAACACTGACTAAGCGAATTACCGCCCGCACATTAAAGGGTGGACCGAACACCCAAGAACTTTAGAAAGGGAGAGATGTCCAATACCAACATCATCTTCATCATGTCCGATGACCACGCCGCCCACGCGATTTCTGCGTACGGCAGCCAGGTGAACACGACTCCGCATCTGGATCGCATCGCCGAAGGCGGCATGCGCTTTGATGCTGTCTACTGCACAAACTCAATCTGCAGCCCCTCGCGTGCCTCAATCCTCACCGGAACTTACAGCCACATCAACGGCGTATCGTCCATCTGGACGGAGATGGACTACCGCGTGCCTACTTTCGTGGACGTCCTTCATGCGCAGGGTTACAAGACCGCCCTCTTTGGAAAGTGGCACCTTGGAGAGCAAGGCGAGGCTCTGCCGCGGGGGTTCGACGAGTGGAAGATCTTTCCCGGGCAGGGTGACTACCTCGACCCCGAGATGATCGACCCCAGCGGGAGCACCACCGTGCCCGGCTATGCGACGGACATCGTTACGGACTTGTCCATAGACTGGTTGAACAAGCTGACGGGCGAGGAACCGTTCTGCATGCTGGTGCACCACAAGGCACCCCACCGCCCGTGGATTCCCGACGAGAAGCACAAGCATCTCTATGCTGACGGGCAGATCCCTGAACCGGAAACGTTTTTCGACGACTACGCCACGCGCAGCCAGGCCGTGCGAAATGTCCACATGACTATTGCCGACGATATGGGCGCCGACGACCTTAAGACTGAAGTTCCCGAAGAACTGCGCGGACCGGAAAACCGGGAAGCGCGGATGCGGTGGAAGTACCAAATCTACATGCGCGATTACCTGCAGTGCATCCAATCCATCGACGACAACGTAGGTAGGCTCCTGGACTACCTCGACGAACGCGGCCTCTCTGAGAACACACTCGTCGTGTACACATCGGACCAAGGGTTCTTCCTCGGCGACCACGGCTGGTTCGACAAACGCCTCATGTTCGACCAGTCGCTGCAAATGCCGTTGTTGATGAAATGGCCGGCCGAAATTGCACCTGGCAGCCGCTGCGAAGCCATCATCACAAATGTCGATTTCGCTGCCACCTTCTTGGATATTGCTGGCATCAAGGCAGAGGGCGCGCTTCCCACATCGCAAGGCCGCAGCTTCCGCCCCCTTCTCAGGGGAGAAGAGATCGATGACTGGCCCGACGCCGCGTACTACCGTTATTGGGAACACGATGACCCGATCCATGCAGCCCCCGGACACTACGGCATACGCACAGCGGACTACAAGCTCATCCACTACTACAATGACGGGCTCGACGTGCCCGGTGCCTCGCAACGCGTATTCGAAGCAGAGTGGGAACTCTACGACCTCCATAACGATCCCACCGAAGTTCGAAATGTGGCTGATGACCCCGCATACGCGCTCATTCGGACCGAACTCGAACAAAAACTGGCCGAATATCAGCGCCACTACCGGGACGAACCCTACGCTGGGCCCGGCACGCCGCACCCTGAATGGGGCCCTCACGACGAAACCACCCTCGAACGCGTCGAAACATACGTCCAAGCACTCCGAGCCTCCAGCTAAGAACGTGCACGACAGTGAGCACCGTTCTGAACCCGCCGTACAACCCACGGACTCATTCTCAACCGTTCTTGCCGCCCTTCGATGGATCGCCTCACTTTTCGAATGCAGCCGGCAGGAACGCGCGCTCAGAGTCCTTTCAATGATCCTGCCGCCCGAGAACGACCCGGACGGTGGGAAGAAACATCACGACCCGAATTGAGATCTCCAAGCCACCCAACGGAGAAAAACCATGATTGGAAAATGCTAGTCCCGTGCGTCCGTTCCTGGATGCGCGGGACCCAGCGTTCTTATGTGGCCAGCATTTGTACCGCCGGCTTCCAGAGGAATAACTTCGATGCAGGTGCTCGAACCGCCATGCGGGCCGATAATCAGCAGAACGTGCTCGGCGGCGACGCCCGACAACGCCTCCGTTGCACTCTTGATCAGAGTCTCTATTCCCGGGGTGGGGTCGCGGGTGGGTAGAGTATCCGTGTCGACGTCGGCCCGCTTCCATGGAATGACTTTGGCGCCAGTCGCCTCAACGATAGCTCGAGACAACTGTTCCGCGTGAGCGCCGGTCACCAGAGTGACCCGGCGGATGGCCACCCTTTTGGCGGGGGACACTGCACCTAAGAGGGTCCGCTCGCGCCGCCACAGGGCAAAGTGATAGGCGGCAGCCACGCCCGCAGCTACCAGCACGCCGAGCGAGGCACGGACTCGGTCCACGAAGCTCCCTTCGGTCACGTCGCGCAGGAAATATTCGAAAAGCCGGTAACCGATGACCAGGAGGGCTATTAGCGCCACAACGGCGCTGATGCCAAAGAACACTATGAGGTAGACGCGCCGCCCAGGAGGAATGGCGTCTCCGGTTTGCGGCGGCCGCGTCGGTTTCCATGCCAGCCACCAGACAGGGCCTCCCACGATCAGGGAACTGATACCTCCCAACAGCAGGGTCCGTGTGCCACCCCCCGCAAGCGGCGAAACCGTCATAGCAAGTGTTGCGTTGACAATCACGCCCACGCCTGAGGCAGCAGCTGCCAGGGCAACCCCCGAGGTCACCAATTGGCTTGCCCGCCTGGTCGCGACAGAACGATGAGCTCCGCTGAGTCGATGATAGCGCCACACCAATGCGCCGATGGCGAAAGAGGCGATAGCCAAACCCAAGGGAGCCAGCAGTTCATTTGTGGGATCACCCGCGTCGAAAGCCAGTCGCAGTAGAACCAACAGGACGACGCCGGCACCTCCGAGGGCGGTGACCCCCGCAGCGAAGACCCCGACGCTGATTAGTGCTACATCCACGAGTCGTGTCTGCAGCTTGCGTCCGCCACCCTTGATCCAGTGCCACCACCACACAGTACTTCCGCCAATGGCCCAAATCAGCGCTCGGACTATCGGCACCCACCAATGTTCCGCAGCAGGGGTCAGACTGGTGAAGCCGCGAAGGGCGACATCGAGCAAGCCGCCGAGCGCAGCGACGGCGGCACCGGCGCCCAGGAGCAGCCCAAAGACCCATCCGATGACAGCCGGAACATCGTCGAGATTCACAGGGTGTTTAACTGGGTGGCGCCACATCCACCGGTGCCAGGTCCAGATCGCTGCCCACACCAGGGCGGTGGCCAGTGGCGAAGACCAGTTCGAATCACGCCCTCCGACGAAGGATGCCGCCATCGCCAGAACCGATGTAGTGAACAGGATAAGCGAAGCTGTGTACATTCCGGCCAGGTAAAGGCCCCACCCCACAGCGGCTCGCTCCGCTTCGTCGTCGAGCCTTTTCCACACAAACCACCAGAGGAGCGCCGCGAGCGGTCCGCCGATGAGAGTGAAGGCAAGGGCTCGGGCGAGTTCGGCGACATCGCTGCTAACCAGCGTGGTGCCGGCGTTGAAGAGTCGCCCCAACAGGCCTGTGAGGCCAATGGCTGCGATCACCACCAGGGCGAACAACAGCACGTAGAGGATCAGACGGCGCAGGATGACTTGTGCCGACGCCACCGACGAAACCGTCGCCGCCCCGGGGGAGCTCATCGCTTCACCGGCGACGAAACGCAGGATAAGAGCTGCGAGGGGGCCTTGTCCACCAGCCATCTGCCATCGGCCTTCACCAGGGAGAACCTGTCCTCCGTCTCATAGTCGGAACCAAAGAGTCCGTCCTGGGAAGAATAGACGATCGAGACCCTCACCGTTGCCGATTCAGTTCGCTCATTCGTCGAAATCAGGACAACCCGGGAGGGCGGCGGTCCGCCCTGGATAAAGCCGTTGCAAAACGATCGGGCGGATTCCGTGAGGTAGGAATCGGCGGTGCCCGGGTCGCCTTGAATGACGGCAGTGCTGTAACGCTGCACCACACCGGCCGGGGTGGCTTCGCTTAATGCTTCGGGCTCCCCGCGGGTGAAGATCACAGCTATTGCTACGATCACCAACAACGCGACGGCGGATACGATGACAATGATGACCTTATCGGGCTTTCCCGCCGCAGCGTTCATGCGGCCAGTATGGCTCATTCGCCTCGCTGAGACGATGACTCTTGGCCGTTTGTTGGGCTCCGAACCCGGGTCTACGTCAGCACGGACTAAAGTCCCTGTCCAGGAGGAAGGCACCGACGTAGCTTGATATAGGGCTCCTGAAGATTTGGAGCCCCGCATCCACAAGGGGCATCATGGCAAAGCTCGGCTATTCGGTAATTGGCGTTCTCGGGATCTCCACTCTGCTCACGCTCACGGGCTGTTTCGGCCCACCGGCTCAGGCCCCTACGAATACTTCCGCCGCTCCGACGACATCAGCGAGCCCCACCGCCTCAACAAGCAAAACGGCGAGCCCGACCCCGACCGCAACGATTTCCACACCTGCCGCTTCGCCGTCGTCTGCGCCGGCAGGACCCCCTGCAACGGCGGAACCCACTACTCCTGCGTTCCCGGAGCAGGTTGGCCCACTCACCGTTTACTACGTCGCTGTTGGTGACAATGGCGTCTCTGGATCCCCGATCGGTTGCGGCGACAGCATCGTCGCCACAACCACGGCCCCGGTCCGCTTCACTGACCAAGTTGGGCCCAGCGTCGGGACTCTACTCGCGAACAAGAGCCGCGACGTCGGCCTGTCCGGGCTCATGAACGCCCTATACCAGTCGGACCTCACCTATGCTGGCGGTGAGCTGAGCGGCAGCACCATCACCATCTGGCTCACTGGGCAGTTCATGCTGGCCGGTGTGTGTGATATCCCGCGGGTCAAGGCACAGCTGGAGTACACGGCCATGGCCGCATCCGGGGCCACGAGCGCCCGGGTGTTAGTCAACGGCCGACCCATCGAAGAGGTGCTCAGCCTCAAGTAGGGCAAGCCACCGCAGCCCTCTTTGTGGCGAAGGCCCGGACCGCTGCAGCTGCGAATCCGCCCGCTACCGGGAAAGGTTCTTCAATCGATGAAAATGCTTTCAGAATCCCTTACCAATGCGCTTGAGGAACTCGGCAACAATTCGTGGTGGCCCAAAATCCTGCCAATTCTGTTTCCCAGTACGGAAGCACCCAGCAGCGCTCCGTTCGCCACGCTATTGGGGAAGCCCCCAACGAGACCTCCAGCTTTGCCGTCCCAGGAAGAAGACGCCAGAACCAAGATGTGGGGTCTTTCTCCCCTAGGATGCGGTGTTTATGAAGTGTTGACTGGAACTGCGGGCGCTATGCCCTGGGGCGGAATGTCCAAGGCTTTCTGCGCCAGACAGAAGGGAAATCCAGTGAAGAAGTGGCATCCGTCACAGAAGGCGCAAGTCCCATTAGCGTTGGAAACCTGCCATGACTGAGGTGCTCCGATACGAAGTGGGCTCCGGGACGGTACTCGTTGAGGCTGAGGACAACAGTTACGGGGTGGACCACCCTGCCCGCAACGAACAGGGGGTCCTGAACGTGAGCAGGCGCCTGGAAGATGCACTCGGAAGCGTCCGCCTGGCCGCCCAAGCAGCATTGGATGCCATGTCAGAGTTGAGCCCCGAACTGGTGCAGATTGAATTCGGCGTGAAACTGGCCGGCGACGCGGGTGCACTGATTGCCAAGAGCACGGCGGATGCCCACTTCATCCTGAGGATGTCGTGGACTCCCACGTCCCCGCTGCATACCGAAGAAACCACCTGACAGGGATCAGCGATGCTCGAGCTCGTGGACAGGGCCTACGCCGGCCGGCGGCTGGGACAGCGCCTGGCCAGACGACACGAAGGATGAACCATGACCGCAGGAACCGAACGGCCTATGCGCCGGCCTGTCATTCCCAAGGGCCCTGCTACCTATCGCATGCCTCCCAACCTCGCAGACTACGAAGGCGTTCGGAAGTCCTTCAGATGGGATGAAGCCCGCCGGGCTCTGTCCGGGCTCCCTGGCAGCCGCGGACTGAACATAGCCTACGAGGCAGTGGACCGCCACGCCGCAGGCAGCCGGGCAGGCAGGGAAGCCCTGCGCTTCATCCGGGCCGACGGCAGCACCCGCTCACTCAGCTATGCGGAGCTGGCGCTGCAGACTGGTAGGTTTGCCGCCGTCCTGCGAGATCTTGGCGTAGGCAGGGGCGATCGGGTCTTCTCACTGTTGGGTCGCAGCCCCGAGCTTTACGTCGCCGTCCTGGGCACGTTCAAAAATGCCAGCGTTTTCTGCCCGCTCTTTTCCGCTTTCGGCCCCGAACCTGTCCGGCAAAGGCTGCATCTCGGTGCAGGGCGGGTACTGGTTACCACCAGGGCGCTGTACCGGAAAAAGGTGGCACCAATCCGGGATACTCTTCCCGATCTCCGCTTCATCCTACTGGCCGACGCGGACGGCAATCCTGAACCTGACACACTGGACCTCGCCGCGCTCCTTGCCCAGGCCCCGCCTGACCAGGACATTGTGGCCACGCAGCCCGAGGATATGGCTCTGCTGCACTTCACCAGCGGAACCACCGGCACCCCCAAAGGGGCGATCCACGTCCATGAGGCAGTGGTTGCGCACTACGCCACCGGACTCTACGCCCTGGACCTCCACCCCGAGGACATCTACTGGTGCACAGCCGACCCCGGCTGGGTGACCGGCACCTCGTACGGAATCATCGCTCCGCTGGTGCACGGGGTCACCGTTGTGGTGGACGAGGAGGAATTGGACGTTGACCGGTGGTACCGCATCCTTGCCGAACAGCACGTCACAATCTGGTACACGGCTCCGACGGCGCTGCGGATGCTGATGAAGGCCGGGGCGGAAAGGGCTGCGGGTCATGACTTGTCCGCGCTCCGGTTCATCGCGAGTGTTGGCGAGCCGCTCAACCCCGAAGCCGTGGTGTGGGGACAGGATGTGCTGGGCCTGCCGGTCCACGATAACTGGTGGCAGACCGAGACGGGCGGCATCATGATCGCGAACTTCGCCTCTATGCCCATTCGGCCCGGTTCCATGGGGCGCCCACTGCCCGGGATCGAAGCTGCGCTGGTAGCCAGGGACGGCCAGGGCAAGCCCATCATCGGGAACGGAGCAGCCACACTCGTCACCGAACCTGATGTCATGGGCGAACTGGCGCTACGTCCCGGTTGGCCGTCCATGTTCCGCGGCTACCTGAATGAGGAGGAGAGGTATCGCCGCTGTTTTGCCGGCGGATGGTACCTAACCGGTGATCTGGCAAAACGCGACGACGACGGGTATTTCTGGTTCGTAGGGCGCGGGGATGATGTCATCAAGTCCTCAGGCCACCTGATCGGTCCCTTCGAAGTTGAAAGCTGCCTGATGGAGCACCGGTCAGTGGCCGAGGCCGGAGTGATTGGTATTCCCGATCCTGTGGCAGGGGAAGTCGTGAAAGCATTTGTCGAACTGCGGCCAGGTCACGAACCGTCCGAAGAACTCCGGCTGGAAATCATCGGATTCGCCCGGAAACGCCTGGGTGCCGCCATTGCGCCCCGGCTTGTCGACTTCACCACCAACCTGCCCAAGACCCGCAGCGGTAAGATCCTTCGTCGGCTCCTGAAGGCCCGTGAACTGGGCCTGCCGGAGGGGGACCTGTCTACGCTGGAACAGGCTGGGCCGCGGCCATGAATGACGTGCGGGGTCAGGACATCCCTGATGCAGAGCACGCCCGGCACCTTCTTCGGCAGATGCTGCGAGTGCGCAAGCTTGAGGAAAAGTGCATCGAACTCTACAGTGCTGCCAAGATCCGCGGATTCCTGCACGTGTATATCGGGGAGGAAGCCGTCGCCGCAGGCGTCATTGAAACCCTCGCGCCTGACGACGCCGTGGTGGCCACTTACCGTGAGCATGGCCATGCGCTCCTGCGGGGTGTGTCGGCCCGGGCCATCCTGGCCGAAATGTACGGGTGTCTCGAAGGATGCTGCCGAGGCCGTGGAGGATCCATGCACCTCTTTGACGCAGCCACCCGGTTCTACGGTGGAAACGCGATCGTGGCTGGCGGTCTCCCGCTCGCCGTCGGCCTTGCACTTGCCGACAAAATGGCCGGCCGGCGCCGGGTGACGGCATGCTTCTTTGGTGAAGGCGCCGTCGCGGAAGGGGAGTTCCACGAGAGTCTTAACCTTGCTGCTCTGTGGCAGCTTCCTGTGCTCTTCTGCTGCGAAAACAATCTGTACGCCATGGGCACAGCACTTGTCCGCTCCGAGTCGCAGACGGATATGGCGCTCAAAGCCGCAGGATATGAGATTCCCGCCTGGAGCGTTGACGGGATGGACGTTCTCTCGGTCGAGGAGGCAGCGCGCCGGGCAGTAGATGCGGTGCGCTCCGGCGGCGGGCCGCATTTCCTGGAGCTACGCACCTACCGCTTCCGCGCGCACTCAATGTTCGATCCGGAGCTCTATCGGGAGAAATCGGAGGTGGCGCGTTGGATGGAACGGGACCCGATCCTCCTGCTCCAGAGCGCCATCAAGTCGGCAGGACAGCTGTCGGAGGAGCAGTGGGCGGCACTGCAGGCCGACGTCGACGCGGAGGTGGCCGCCGGTGTCGAATTTGCCGAGGCAGGCACCCTGGAACCGGTGGCGGACCTCCGGCGGTTCGTCTACAGCGAGCGAAGCAGCGACGCCCGGGAAGGCCGGGCGGCACGATGAAAACCACCTACCGGGAAGCGGTCCGCGCAGCCCTCCGTGACGCTTTGCAGCGCGATGAGCGTGTGTTCCTTATGGGCGAGGATGTGGGTCGCTACGGAGGCAGCTTCGCCGTAAGCCTGGGCCTACTGGAAGAATTCGGCCCCGAACGCATCCGCGACACACCCCTATCCGAATCCGGCTTCGTCGGTGCGGGGATCGGGGCAGCCTTGGGCGGCATGCGTCCCGTCGTCGAAATCATGACTGTCAACTTTAGCCTGCTCGCCCTGGACCAGATCATCAATAATGCAGCGACCCTGCTGCACATGTCCGGCGGACAGTTCAACGTACCGGTAGTAATCCGGATGACCACCGGCGCGGGCCGCCAGCTTGGTGCCCAGCATTCCCACAGCCTGGAGGGTTGGTATGCGCACATTCCAGGGCTGCGCATTCTTGCCCCGGCCACCCTGGCCGACGCGCGTGGAATGCTGTGGACCGCACTGCAGGATCCGGACCCGGTGCTGATTTTCGAGCACGGGTCCCTGTACAACGTAGCCGGGGAGCTGGAGGACGACGCCGGACCGGTTGACATCGATAAAGCGGCGGTCCGGCGCCAGGGAACCGGCATCTCGCTCATCACCTACGGCGGCACGCTTCCCGCCGTGTTCGAGGCCGCTGACCGGCTGGCCGGGGAGGGCATCGACGCCGAAGTCATCGACCTGCGCACCCTCCGGCCGCTCGACGACGGGACCATCCTTGGAAGCGTCGGCAAGACCCACCGGGCAGTGGTGGTGGACGAGGGCTGGCGGAGCGGCAGCATCTCCGCCGAGATCGCCGCCAGGATTGGCGACGAGGGCTTCTTCGAACTGGACGCCCCGGTGGGGAGGGTCTGCAGTGAAGAGGTGCCCGTGCCGTACTCCAAACACATGGAGCTGGCCGCGCTACCGTCCGTGGAGCGGATCGTGACTGCCGCACGGAAGGCTGTGGGCGGCCATGGCTGAGTTTCGGATGCCCTCCCTGGGCGCGGACATGGAGCATGGCAAGGTAGTGGAGTGGCTTGTTAAACCGGGCGACTACATCCACAAGGGCGACTTGGTGGCCGCGGTTGACACAGACAAGACCGTCATGGACATCGAGTCATTTGAGGAAGGCGTGCTGGCAGAGTTCCTGGTGGAAATCGGTGACACAGTGAGCGTAGGGACGCCCATCGCCCGGATCACGGCCACGCCGGCGGAACAGATGTCTGCTCCACAGGCGGCGCCCCGGGACCTGGAGGCACTTCCGGCGGTCCGGTTGGCCCCGGCACCGTCGGTGCCCAAAATGGCTTCGCCTCCGACGAGCAAACGCGGCGTCCGTGTTTCGCCGCCGGTCCGGCACCTGGCCCACGCTCTCGGGGTCGATGTTGAATCCGTGCGGGGCAGCGGCCCCAACGGTGAGGTGAGCCGGGCCGACGTCGAAACCGCCGTCAAAGGTCCGGTCAGCGAGATGCCTTCAACTTCTCCCACAGCAGTGGGCGGCGGACCGGCGCGGGAGCAGCGGCTGCGGTCTTCGCCGCTGGCCCGGCGGGTTGCTGCCCAGCTCGGCATTGACTTGAAGGACGTGCAGGGAACCGGGCGCGAGGGCGCCATCACCGAATTGGATGTGCGTCGTGCCTTGGGCATGGCCTCGGGAATGCGGGGGGAGGCATGGGGGCCTGCTCAGGTTCAACCAGTCGAGGCACCAATCGAGGCTGCGCCGCAGAGCGGCCGAAAAGAGCCGGCAGCAGATAAGGCCAGCACTTTGAGGCAGGCAATTGGCTCGCTGATGTCCCGATCGAAGAAGGAAATTCCGCACTACTACCTGGCCGGCACCCTAAATTTGGATACGGCGATGGCATGGATGCAGTCGGAGAACCAACGGCGGTCCGTCTCTGCCCGTTTGGTTCCTTCGGCACTGCTGCTGAAGGCGACCGCACTGGCTGCAACGGAAACGCCGGAGATGAATGGCTATTTCACCCGTGGTGCGTTCCACCCCAGCAGCAGCGTCCATCTAGGTGTCGCAGTGGCGCTGCGCCAAGGCGGCCTTGTGGCTCCCGCCCTGCGTGATGCTGAAATGCTGACCCTCGACGAACTGATGGTTCAGCTGCGCGCCCTCGTCAGCCGAGCCCGGGCAGGCCGGCTGCAGCGGGCCGAGATGGCCGACCCCACCATCACCGTGACCAATCTGGGCGACCTCGGGGTGGAAAGCGTCTACGGCGTGATCTATCCGCCGCAGGTGGCAATGGTGGGATTCGGCAAAATCCTTGAACAGCCGTGGGCACACAACGGAATGCTCGGAGTCCGCCAAGCGGTCACGGCAACGCTCTCGGCAGACCACCGTGTCAGCGACGGACTGCGCGGCGCAAGATTCCTTTCCCGTATTGATGAATTGCTGCAGACACCGGAGGAGCTATGAAAGACCAGGACGCCCGTCAGGCAGTGCAGGCTGCGATCAGACTCGTGGCCCCTGATCTCGAACCAGAGGACCTCGAGGGTCGCGCCAGGCTGCGCCAGGACCTGGAGCTGGACTCACTGGACTTTCTCCGTCTCGTAGAAACCATCGCACAGTCCACCGGCGTCGATATTCCCGAACGCGACTATCCGGCGGTGGCAACGGTTGACGGCCTCGTCAGTTACCTGGTGAACCGCGGCTGATGCAGCAGTGCCTTCCCGAAACAACCCAGGCGGGCATCTTGACGCGATTCCCCGGGAGGCCAGCGTTCCTGGACTCCCGTTTCAGATTGCCCGCCTCAGATCCACTCAGGAGCCGGAGGCGCCGGGCTGACGGATTTGCCTCCACTGCGGGCAAGAACGCCGGCTGCTCCGCGGCCGGCGGCCCAACAGGCGATGTCCGCCAGGGAGCCCCTAATCTCCAGCGGTGAAACAGCCGCAGTATCGCCGAACATCAAGGCGGCGGGTTGGTCCGTCACTTCAACCACCAGGTCCTTGTCGGTGCCGCGCGTCTTCCAAGCTCCGGTGATGTCCTTGAGCAGACGCGCCAGGACAGGGGCCGGAATGTCAGCGAAGCTTGCCCCGTTGTCCAGGTCCACGGCGTGCACCCACACCTCCCGGGTGCGCATCCACACGGTTTCCTCCGCGGGAACCACCCGGCCCTGCACGGTCTTGACCTTGTGGTGCCATAAATCGGCGGCCAGGTCCCGCCATTCGACGTTGAGGTGCACTGCCGAGTGGTCGAACAGGTTCCGCAACGCGATGGGACTCAGCGTGGCGCCGAAGTCGATCTCATGGTTCCGGACCTCCACAGAAGGGTACATCGGCGTTTCCACGCCCGTGGCCGCCCACTCCACCAGCCGTGCGATTGCCCGGGCGTTGTAGCCGACGTGGGCCACGACGTGCCGCCGGGTCCAGCCCGGCAGCAGCGAGGCGCCGTCCAGCTCCGCATCCGTCAGTTCGTTCAGCTTGCGGGCAAAGAACGCCGTCCCACGCCGTGCCTGCAGCAGTCCCTCGAGGAGCACCGGGTCGGTGGTCTGATCGCGCCGTGCAACCATCAGGCTTCCTTGACCACGCGGTTCGTTAGTCGGCCCAGACCCTCGATGGTGGTGACCAGGACCTGGCCTTCCTGCAGGTAGCGCTTGGGATCCTGTGCGTGGCCGACGCCGCCAGGGGTGCCGGTCGCGATCACGTCGCCCGGGTTCAGCGTAATGATCGTGGAGATGTAAGACACCAGGAATTCGGGGGTGAACACCAAATCCGATGTGGGAGTGGACTGCTGGACTTCGCCGTCCACCGCCGAGGTCATCAGCGGGCCGGTGGTGAATTCGTCCTTGGTGACAAGTGCGGGGCCGAACGGGGTGGATTTCTCCCACGTCTTGCCCTGCAGCCACTGGATGGTGCGGAACTGGTAGTCACGCATGGAGACGTCGTTGAGCACAGAGTAGCCAGCGATGTGGTCCGCTGCTTCCGATTCGGGGACACGGCGGCCCGTCTTGCCGATCACGACGGCGAGCTCAGCTTCCCAGTCCACAGTGTCCGATTCCTGCGGCAGGGCAAGGTCGTCGTTGGGCCCGATCAACGATTCGGCGTATTTGGCGAAGAGGGTGGGGTGCTCGGGAACTTCGCGGCCCATCTCCTTGATGTGGTTACGGTAGTTGTGGCCCACGCAGATGATCTTCCCCGGGGCGGGCACGACGGCGGCGAGGTCCGCGCCGTCCAGCGCGTGCGTTGCGCCGTTGGCGGCCCTCGCCGTGGTTTGCCAGGCGGGATCCTGCAGGAGGGCGCCGACGTCGGAAAAGCCCGGGATCTCGGTGAGGGTGTCGCCGTCCTGGCGGACAGCCGTGGTTACTGTCTTGTCCTCAACAGAGGTGCGGAGGGTAAGGAGTCTCATTACTTGGTGTGTCCTTCGATGTAGGTGCGGTTGAAGTTCAGGCGTTCGAAGATGGGGGCGTCGGAGAAGCGGAACAGGTCAAACTCACCATCGACCGAGGCTTCCAGGGACCACTGTGCCCAGGAAGGGACAACGAACAGGTCACCCTTGGCGAGAGTCCGGCGCTCGCCGTCGAGTACCACCGTGCCGGTGCCATCGAAGACCTGCCAGACGCTGGACCCAACTTCGCGGAGTGGCTCGGTGGAAGCTCCGGCGCGGAAGCGGTGGAACTCGGCACGGATGGTGGGCATCACGTCGCCGCCGGTGGTGGGGTTGGTGTAGCGGACGGCGGCGTGGCCCTGTGACACCGTTGCCGGGTGGCCTTCGTCCTCGAGGAGCAGTTGTTCGCGCAGGGCTGCGTCGGTGTGCTCCCAGCGGTACGCGGCGATGGGGGAGTTGGTGGTGTTCTCCAGTCCGGAGAGCGGACGCAGGCCGGGGTGCGCCCACAACCGCTCGGAACGGGAGATATCCGGGGTTGCCTCGTCAGTGACGCGTTCGGTGCCGAACTCGAAGAACCCGGCATCGGTGTAATGCACGAACGGGATGTCCAGGCCGTCGATCCAGGCCATCGGCTGGTCGGTGTCGTTGTGGTGGCCGTGGAAGTTCCAGCCCGGGGTGAGCAGAAAGTCACCGCGGCGCATGGCCACGGGATCGCCGTTCACCACGGTCCACACGCCCTCGCCCTCCACGACGAACCGGAACGCGTTCTGTGAGTGGCGGTGCTCGGGGGCCGTTTCGTGACCTCCGAGGTACTGGATGGCAGCCCAGAGAGTGGGTGTGGCGTACGGGGTGTTGCCCAGGCCCGGGTTGGCCAGTGCAATGGCGCGGCGTTCGCCGCCGCGGCCCACGGGTACCAGATCTCCGGCGCGGGCGGCCAGCGGGTAGAGGTCGTTCCACCTCCACACGTGCGGCACCGCCTTAGGGGACGGGACCATCGGCATGAGATCCGCGATCTCCGTCCACAGCGGGATCAGGTTCTCGCTGTCGAAGTCGCGGTAGAGCTGTTCCAGCTGGGCAGCCTCTTCGGGGGTGGGTTCCGGGACGGACATGCCCTGGGCAACGGACTCGTGCGTGGGGTTATCGGCGCTGATGGACACGGTGGCCTTCTCCTTGCGTGCGGACTGAATACGGCGTGGATTCGACACTAAGGAGTGCGCGGTTGTGATGCCCAACATATTCTGTTGTGCAGAATAAAATGCCGCGGCCGGGTCAGAGCCTGTCTGCGGTGTTTAGCGGGTTGGCGGCGATGTCGATCTCCAGTTGCCGCCGGGTCTCCATCATCACCGCCACCAGGCCGGCGTCGAACAGTCGCCGGAACCGGGCCACGGGGGTGGCCACGCTGATGGCACCCACCACGTTGCCGCGGCCGTTGTGGAGGGCCAAGCCGAAGGCGCTGATGCCTTCCTCGGTTCCTTCGAAGTTGGCGGCGAAGCCGTTGGTCCGGATGGTGTCCAGCTCGCGGAGGAATCCGGGGTATTCATCGTCCGGGATGTTGTCCCCGCCGATTTCGGCGTTGGGGCTGCGGAACAGCTGTTCGAGCATGCCGGGGTCCAGCTCGGCCAGCATTGCCTTGCCGCCCGAGGCTTTGTTTGCGGGCATTACTGTCCCCTGCCGGTCTCCCACGCGCAAGGTGTTGGTGCCCTCTACGGTGTCCAGGAACCGCACCTTCGTGCCCACCCGGATCATGAGGTTTACGGTCTCACTGGTCCGCGAGGACAGCAGCTCCATGTGCGGCCGCGAGATTTCCCGCAGTGGCCCGGTCCAGCTCACGCCCGCGGGCCCGGCACCCATGGCAGGTCCGGGAACGTAGCGGCGTGACTCGTCCTGGACGGCAAATCCGCGGTAAACCAGCATGGCTAGTAGGCGGTGGGCCGTGGACGGCGCCACCTTCAACTCCTCCGCTGCGTCCTTGAGCCGAAGGCTGCCGACGTCGCGTAGCAGCTGCAGGAGCTGCAGGGCATTGTCCACGGCTTCGATGGGGTACGTCGGCAACTTCCGAGCGGGAAGATTCTGCATGACAGAATGTTATAGGTGTCGCCGCACGGTGGCCAGCACAGTGGTGGGATGAATCACATCCCTTCCGCTGCAGCGCCGCAGCGACATGCCTCGACTCCCGCCCCGGCTGGAGCCCGGGCAGGATCTCCCTCCGGCGCAGGCACCCCCCTCGGCGCAGGCACCGGCCCCGCCGCGTTCCCCAAGCGTTCGATAATGGCCGTTCTGGTTTGCTGGCTGCTGGTGGTTTTTGACGGCTACGACCTCATTGTCTACGGCACAGTGCAGGGATCGCTGATCAGTGATACCGGCTGGGGCCTGACCAAGGCCACCGCCGGAACCATCGGCTCCATGGCGTTCGTCGGAATGATGATCGGCGCCATCTTTGCTGGCAGGATGTCCGACTCCTGGGGCCGGCGCCGGACTATCCTCGGCTGTGCCGTGGTGTTCTCCGTTTTCACCATCCTGTGTGCCTTCGCCCCTAACGCCTTCATCTTCGGAGCGCTACGGCTACTGGCCGGCATCGGCCTGGGCGGCCTGGTGCCGTCGGCCAACGCCTTGGTGGCTGAACTCGTGCCGCCCAAGTGGCGGTCCACCATTGCCACGCTGATGATGTCCGGTGTCCCCATCGGCGGATCGATTGCGGCGCTGGCGGGCATCCCGCTTATCCCCGCGTTCGGCTGGCCCGTCATGTTCCTCGTGGGCGTCCTCGCTCTGGTGGTGGTTATCCCGCTCGGCCTGCGCTACCTGCCTGAAACGCTGCCCTCCGAGGCAGGAAAGGCCCCTGATCAGGCTGCGAACAGCAACCAGGCTGCCGGCAAAAAGCCGGTGGGCTTCGGCTCACTGCTCCGCCCGCCGTTCCTTGGCCTCAGCGTGCTGTACGCCTTGGCTACGCTGGCCACCCTGTTCGCCTGGTACGGTCTGGGAACCTGGCTGCCGAACCTCATGCAGCTTGCTGGGTACAACCTCGGCTCCGCCCTGACTTTTGCCCTTGCCCTGAACCTCGGCGCCGTGGCCGGATCGGTGATCACTGCCTGGGCCGGCACCCGCTTCGGGCCGGTTCCGACGGCGATCGCGGCAGCCGCCGTCGCCGCCGCAGGCCTCCTGGTGCTGGTAACCGGGCCGCCGGTCGCCGTCGTCTACCTCATGTTGGTGCTTGCCGGTGTGGGTACGCACGGAACCCAGTGCCTCATCATTGCCGCAGTCGCCAGCCACTACCCGGCACATTTGCGGGGCACTGCGCTGGGCTGGGCCCTGGGTGTAGGCCGCATCGGCGCCGTCGCCGCACCCCAGATTGGGGGACTGCTGCTCGCCGCAGGCCTGGGCGTCAACTCGAACTTCCTGGCATTCGCCGGGGCCGCCGCCGTAGCAGCCATCCTGCTCGGCTTCATCATCACCAAGAATTCAACATCCAAAGCAGTAGGAGAATCACATGTCTAAAGGCGCAGCGACCACCGACGTCCTGATAGTGGGGGGCGGCATGGCCGGCTTGGCCGGCGCCTTGGCCCTGAAGGAAAATGGTGCCCAAGTGACCCTGGTGGAGGTAGCCCCGGCCTTCGGTGAAGTGGGCGCCGGCCTGCAGATGGCACCCAACGCCTCCCGTGTCCTCAAGCGCTGGGGCCTGTTGGAGAAGGCGTTGGAAATCGGCGTTCAGCCCAAACACCTTGTGTTCCGCGACGCCGTTACCGGCGAGGAGCTGACGCGCCAGACGCTGGGTGGCGAATTCGAGGAGCGCTACGGTGCCCCCTACGTGGTGATCCACCGCAGCGACCTGCACCGCATCCTGCTCCAGGCCTGCCAGGAAGCCGGGGTGGAGCTGGTCAATGACGTCCTGGTGCAGAAGGTGGAAACCGGGGGGGACAAGGCGCGCGCATACACCGCTTCGGGCGCTGTCTACCACGCCGACGCCGTCCTGGCCGCCGACGGCCTGAAGTCCACCTTGCGCGCTGGCGTCGCGAACGACGGTCCGGTCTCCTCCGCATACGTCGCCTACCGCGGCACCGTGCCCATCACCCCCGAGACCCCGGCCGCGGACCTTGAGGACGTCATAGTCTACCTCGGCCCCAACTGCCACTTGGTGCAGTACCCGCTGCGCAAGGGTGAACTGCTGAATACTGTGGCGGTCTTCAAGTCCGCTTCCTTCGAACGTGGCGAAGAACAGTACGGCGGGGTGGACGAGCTCGAAGCCGCCTACGCCGACTGCGTCCCGGCCGTACAGGAAGCCTTGAAGAACCTGGCCACCGGCATCCGCTGGCCCATGTATGACCGGGACCCGATCGAAAACTGGGTTGCCGGCCGGATGGCCCTCATCGGCGATGCCGCGCACCCCATGCTGCAGTACCTGGCCCAGGGCGCCTGCCAGGCGCTTGAGGATGCGGCCGTTCTGCAGGATGCGACGCAGGGCCTTGTCTTTACGGAGGAAGGCGTCAACCCCGGTGCGTGGGAGGCAGCGTTTAGCGCGTTCAATGGAGCCCGCGCAGCCCGGACCGCCCGGGTCCAGCGCACCGCCCGGATCTGGGGCGAGTCCTGGCACGTGGACGGGGTGGCCCGGCTACTGCGGAACATGCTGTTCAAGAGCCGCGGCGACAACAACTTCCAGTACAACGACTGGCTGTACGGCCGCAACGAGCCGGGCGTTCCGGCCGAAGTTCCAGCCGGTGCTTCGGCACAGGGAAACCTCGTGGAGGCCTAAGCACCCCAGCGTCAGGCGGGCGTACGACGGCGGGTGGCTCCCGCCGTCGTGCGCCCGCCTTTCCTTTCGGTAAAGGGTGCGGCGGAATAGAACAATAAACTTGAATGTTCAACCACTATGGACTTCGGCATCTTTACCTTCGGTGAGCTATCGCGCAATGAAACAACCGGCAGGGCGTTGTCGCCACACCAGCGGCTTGCAGAAATCATCGAGCTGGCAAAGCTGGCGGACCAGGCGGGCATCAGCTTTCTCGGCCTGGGCGAGCACCACCGCCACGACTTTGCCTTATCGGCGCCCGAGATCGTGCTCGCCGCCATTGCCCGGGAAACCACCAACCTCCGCCTGAGCACCGCCGTGACCGTGCTGTCAACGCAAGATCCAGTGCGGCTTTTCGAGCAGTTCGCTACCCTGGACCTTTTGTCCGGCGGTCGCGCCGAAATCATCGCCGGGCGGGGCGCGTTCATCGAGTCCTACCCATTGTTCGGCTACGACACCTTGGACTACGACGCCCTGTTCGAGGAAAAGCTTCGGCTGTTGCTTGAGCTGCGGGACAACGCCAACCTCAGCTGGCAGGGAACCCTGACCCAAACCATCCCCGGCATGGACATCGCCCCGCGTCCGTTGCAGGAAAAACTCCCGGTCTGGGTGGGCGTGGGCGGCACGCCGGCAAGCTTCGCCCGGGCCGGGCGGCTCGGCCTGCCGCTGTTCGTCGCTTTGTTGTCCGGGCCCGAGAGATTCCGCCGCCTTGTGGAGCTCTACCGGAATACCGCTACCGAAGCCGGGCACGACGCCGCGGCGCTGCCGGTGGGTGCCGGTGGGCATTTCTACGCAGCCCAGACGTCGCAGCAGGCGCGCGATACCTTCTACCCGTACTACCGCGCCTACTTCGAGCAGAACATGCCCCGCGCGGTGGACCACTTCCCGCGTTCCACCTTCGACGACTGGTCCGGACCCGGCGGCGGGCTGCTCGTTGGGAGCCCGCCGCAGGTAGTGGAGAAGTTGCTCGCCATCCATGAGTCCTTGGGGACCACACGGTACGCGGCCCAGGTCGGGTTGGGCGGGCTGCCGTTCGCGGAAACGGCCCGGTCCATCGAGCTCCTCGCCACCGAGATCATGCCCGCGGTCAACCGGGAACTCGGGGTCGCGGCGGCTGCGTGAAAAGCAAGTTCAGCTTTGATCAGCCTGGACGAAGCAGTGGTGTGCGGGACGTTGCCGAGCCTGTACTGTCCTGTGGTGGGGCCGGGCTTAGTCGGGTGCAAACGCGTAGCTGACGCCGAGGCCGAGCTTGGCGCGGTAGCCGCCTACTTCGCGATCCTGCCCACGATCTGACGAGCCACAAGCCTATCGATGCCGGGAAGGTGGGTCGCGCGTATGATCCAGCGGCGCAGGACACGCTGGAGTCTGTTCGCGGGAAGAAACGACGACGCCGCGCGCCGTCCCGCGGCCTGCGCTGCCTCGACTACCGGCCGCCAGCGCCGCTCGAATTCAGCCAGCGCTGGACCAATCCCGGCCGCGGAGTCCACAGGCCCGACGAGATCCCCGAGAAGCGCCGAGCCAGCGATGGCGAGGGAGCCGCCTTGGCCGGCCAGGAGCGAGACCGCTCCGCAGGCGTCCCCGATCAGAACGGCCCTTCCCCTGTGCCAAGCGGGCATGATGACCTGCGCCACGACGTCGTCGTAAGGGTGTTCAGGGCACAGTTCCAGCAGCCTGTCTACGGCGTCGCCCAGACCGGCGAACTCACTACGGAGCCGCTCCCGGGTACCCTGGGGCTGTCTTTCGCTCGTGCCTCCATCGGTGTCACGGTAGACGAGGAAGGTAGCCACTTGGTCGGTGCGCAGGCTGTAGAGCCCTGCCATGCGGTCCAAGGTGTCGGTGAGCACGAAGCGGTTTCGGAAGCGGGAGTTCAGCCCAGGGTCAGTCACTATGAACGCAGCAGCGCGCATACCCAAGGAATGCAGATAATTCTCCTCGAGACCGAACACGTTCGCGCGCACCCCGGAGTGGACGCCATCCGCACCGATGAGGAGATCTGCGGTGGGCAGCGCCTCCGCGGAAGAACCGACGGCCACCCTCGCGCCGTCGTCGTCCGCCCAAGCGCCGGAAAGCTGCGCGCCGTAATGGACCCGGATCCGGTCCCTCGGGACGTCCTCAAGGGAGGCGAGGACGGCACGCTCCATATCAGGGCGCAGCAAGCTCAGTACCTTCTCACCGGCGATCCTGGCGAACTGGTCATAGTCGAGGCTGGCGGTCGGGCGCAGATCGGCATTGACGTACTCCACCGCTTTCACGTGGTAAGCGACGGCGGCCAAACGCGGGTAGAGACCGATTCGTTCTGATGCCTCAACCCCGGGACCGAAGAAATCCATCATGTACCCGTCAGGACGCGGTGCGGGGGATTTCTCAAGCACCTCGACGTCCCAGCCAGCCAAACCCAGTTGACGGGCTGCGACGAGGCCGGCGATGCCCGCTCCGACGATTATGGCCTTCACGTCTTACCCCACTTCGTCGGCTCGGCCCCCGAGGAACCGTCAACGGAACGGAAAGCGCCAGCATCGGCGCGCCGTTGCCTCATTCTTGAGCCTCTCCTTGAAGCTCGTCAAGACAGCGGAGGCCACCCGGCCTTGAATCCGGTACTACAGTGGATGTATGGCTGCCAGCCGCAATCCGCTCGATGAACTGCGCGAAACCATTGGCCATCTGGCCAATCAGCTCAAGCTGTCCGGTTCGGAGCGTGTCGACGACCTCGTGGGTGATCTCATCGGTGCGAAGCCTGGGCCGGCACGGCCGCTGTCCGAGGTGCAGGCCGAGCTCGACTCGTTGGTTGGACTGGAGACCGTGAAGGAACAGGTGCGGGCTCTGGTCGCGCTACTGCAGGTCCAGGCCCGCCGTAAGGCGCATGGCCTGCCCGAGGTGGCTACGTCTCAGCATCTGGTGTTCCTGGGAAACCCGGGTACGGGCAAGACGACGGTGGCGCGGCTTCTGGCGGAGATGTACCGCGCGGTCGGTCTGCTGCAGAAAGGACACTTGGTCGAGGTCGACCGTTCGGGTCTGGTGGGGCAGTACGTCGGGGCGACCGCGATCAAGACGGACCGGGTGATCCGGCGTGCGCTGGACGGTGTCCTGTTCATCGACGAGGCCTACGCGCTGGCCCCGGAGGACGGCCGGATGGACTTCGGCCCGGAGGCGATCGAGGTCCTGCTCAAGCGGATGGAGGACCACCGCCACCGCTTGGTCGTGATTGTGGCGGGGTACCCGCGGCTGATGGAATCCTTCTTGCTCTCCAACCCCGGTCTGCGCTCCCGGTTCGCCCGGGAGATCACGTTCCCGGACTACTCCGTCGATGCACTCCAGACGATCTTCCACCAGATGCTGGCCCAGCACGAGTACACGCTGGAGCCGGGCGCGGATCAGATGCTGCGTCGTATCCTCACTGGGCTCCACGCGGGGGAGGACTCGGGGAACGCGCGCTTCGCCCGCACTTTGTTCGAGCAAGCGCTTAACCGGCAGGCGCTGCGGCTGTCGCGCGACGAGGAACAAAGTCTCGATGCGCTCGATCGTGAGGCCGTCATGACGCTCACCGCGGATGACATCGCCGAGGCCGCGCTGGCCTTGGGAGAGGAGCCGGAGCCGGAGACGGAACCGACGCCGGCACCGGAGCAGTCGCGATGGTGGCGCTGGCTCGTCTGACCGGATCTTGGGTGGCAGGCGGGCTGGATGCCCCGCCGCGCTGGCAATGCTTCCGCGTGTTCGTGGCCGAACCGATTAATACCCAACGCATCCAGCCTGCCGGCGATGAACCCCACCCTGATGAGCGGCGGCAGGTCCCCGCGGTTCCGTGGAACCTTGGGTGACCTGCCGCCGTCGTGCTTTCTAGTCGCTTTGGCGGGCTACTTGGCCAGGAAGCGCAGCAGGACCTCGTTGATTTCGGTGCCGTGCGTCCAGAGCATGCCGTGCGGGGCGTCCTCGATCTCAACGTACTCCGCGGAAGGGAGACGCTTGATGAACTCGCGGCCCGTGGAGTCGATCGGCAGGATGCGGTCGTCGGTGCCGTGAACGATCAGGGAGGGAACGGTGACCCTGTCGATGTCCGCGCGGAAGTCCGTGAGCCATGAATCCACCACGGCGAAAGATGCGTACCAGGAGGAGCCGGCGGCGACGTTCCACGCGTTGCGCAGGGCTTCCTCGCTGAGGCGGTTTCCGAGGAAGTTGTCGGTGTTGAAGAAGTCGTTGTAGAAGTTGGTGAACCAGGCGTAGCGGTCCTCCATGGCGGCGTTGCGGATACCGTCGAAGACCGAGAATGGAACTCCCGTAGGGTTGTCGTCGGTTTGGAGGAGGAAGGGTTCCAGGGAGGCGAGGAAGACTGCCTTGGCGAGGCGGGCTTCGCCGTAGGTACCGATGTAGCGCCCGACTTCGCCGGTGCCCATGGAGAAACCGACCAGGACGACGTCCTGCAGATCCAAGGTTTCCAGGACGGCGTTGAGGTCAGCGGCGAAGGTGTCGTAGTCGTAACCGGTGGTGGGTTTGCTGGACTTGCCGAAACCGCGGCGGTCGTAAGTGATGACCCGGTACCCGGCTTTCAGCAGGGCCGCTGTTTGCTTTTCCCAGGATCCTCCATCGAGGGGATATCCGTGAATCAAGACAACCGGCTTGCCTGCGCCGTGGTCCTCGTAGTAGAGCTCGATGTCAGTGCTGTTCTCTGTGCCGACCTTGATGAAGCCCATGGACTGATCCTTTTCTCGAAGAGGAGAACGATCGTTCTCTCGTTGTTGTTACATCGTATAGAACGATCGTTCTCGGTGCAAGTAGAATGTACGCATGGATATTTCCGATGCCCGGAACCGGATCGTCTCCACAGCCGATGAGCTTTACAACGCGAAGGGAATCCAAGCGGTGGGAATGGATGAACTGCGCACGGCTGCCGGTGTTTCCCTCAAGAAGCTCTACCAGGAGTTTCCGTCGAAGGGGAGCATCGTCATGGCCGTCCTCGAGCGACGCCATCAATCATGGACCGAAGGCCTGGATGCTACAGTCCGCCGCGCTCCGACACCGCGTGAGCAACTGCTCGCCATCTTCGACTACCTCGGGCAGTGGTTCTGTCAGTCCACGTTCCGGGGGTGTGGGTTCATCAACAGTTTCGCCGAGCTCGGCGCGATCAGTCCCGAGGTGGCTGAGTATGCGCGCAAGCACAAGGAATCGTTCCAGGAATACGTCGCCTCCCTCGCTGCCGGGGCTGGAGCGCCTGGATATCTCGCGCCGCAACTGGCAATCCTTGCCGAGGGGGCGCAAACAACAGCTGCCATCGCAGGTACCCCGAACGCTGCCACTCAGGCGCGGCAAGCCGCAGAAGTGCTGATCGACGCGGCCCTGAACACGAAATAGACCGGCGGGGGCATCAGACCGCTCAGGGCGTCTAGTGGTGCAACTCCATCCGTTGCAGGACGGTGGCGGATATTTCTTCCACTGACATGGATGCGGAGTTCACGTAGGGGATGTTGTTTGCCCTGTACATGTCTTCGGCGTTGCGCAGTTCGAAGCTGCATTGGTTCAGTGATGCGTAGTTGCTGCCGGGGCGCCGTTCCTGGCGGATCTGGCTGAGCCGGACGGGCTGGGACGTGAGACCGAAGCATTTGCTCGCGAAGGGAAGCAGAGGTTTGGGCAGGGTCATCGTGTCGAAGTCTTCTTCGACCAGGGGGAAGTTGGCGGCGAGGATGCCGTGCTGCAGTGCCAAGTACATAGTTGTGGGAGTTTTCCCGCAGCGGGATGGGGCGATCAGGATCAGTTCGGCGCGTTCGAGCGCGCGGAGCGATTGGCCGTCGTCGTGCTCGATGGCGTATTCGACGGCGGCCATGCGCGATTGGTAGCGCACCGCATCGCCCACACCGTGCGCCTGACCGGGCTTGCCATTGGCGGCCGTGCCCAGGGCTTGCTCGAGTTGGCCGATGTGCGCACCGAATAGGTCGAAGAACTGCCCGCGGCTTTGGGACAGGACAGCACGGATATCCTGTCCGACGGTCGTGGAGAAGATGATCGGTTGAGGACCGGCAGCCGCGACGTGGTCGATAAGCGCGACAACGTCGCGGGCTTGTTCCACAGTGGTGATGAACGGGATGGTGCGCCGTTCCAGTCGCTGGCCGGGGAACTGTGTGAGCAGGGTATTGCCAAGGGTTTCGGCGGTAATCCCGGTGCTGTCGGAGAGGAAGAAGACCGTGGGGGCGGGCGAAGCGCCCGCCCCCACGATGTGGTGTTCTGCCATTTAGACGGCGGCGCTGGTGGTACGGGCCAGTCGCAGCCACGTCTCGGTCACCGCGTCAGGGTTCAGTGAGATCGAGCTGATGCCCTGTGCCAGCAGCCATTCGGCAAAGTCCGGGTGATCACTCGGGCCTTGGCCACAGATGCCGACGTACCGGCCCTTGGCGCGGCAAGCGGCGATCGCCATCTCCAAGAGCTTGGTAACGGCCGGGTTCCGTTCATCAAAGCCTTCAGCAACCAAGGCGGAGTCACGGTCCAGGCCCAGCGTCAGCTGGGTCAGGTCGTTGGAACCGATCGAGAACCCGTCGAAGTACTCGAGGAACTCGTCCGCGAGGAGCGCATTGGCTGGGAGCTCGCACATCATCACGATCTCCAGCCCGTCCTCGCCCCGGCGCAGCCCGTTCTCTGCAAGCAAATCGATGACGCCGCGGGCCTCGTCCAAGGTCCGCACGAACGGGACCATGAGTTTGATGTTGCTCAGTCCCATTTCGTTGCGCACGTACTTCAGTGCTTCACATTCGAGTTCAAAGGCCTGCCGGAAGGATGCCGAGAGGTACCGGGAGGCGCCACGGTACCCAATCATGGGGTTCTCTTCCTCCGGTTCGAACGCCGGACCACCCAGGAGGTTGGCGTACTCGTTGGACTTGAAGTCCGAAAGCCGGATGATCACCGGTTCAGGCGCGAAGGCGGCCGCGATGGTCGAGATGCCCTCGGCCAACCGCCGGACGTAGTAATCCCGGGGCCCATCATAGGCGGCGGTTTTCTCCTGGATTTGCCGCACGGTGTAATCATCCAAGGTTGCCGGGCGCTCAATCTCGCCGGCCACTGCCAGCAGGGCGTTGGGGTGGACGCCGATCTGCCGGTTGATGATGAACTCCAGCCGTGCCAACCCGACACCATGGTTCGGAAGCTTGGCGAAACTGAACGCCTGTTCCGGGGTGCCCACGTTCATCATGATCTTCACTGGAGCTTCCGGCATGGTCTCCAGGCTGGTCTCCTGGAGCGTGTACTCCAGCAGCCCCTCGTACACGAGCCCGGCTTCACCCTCTGCGCAGGACACTGTGACGGGGGTGCCGTCTTTGAGGATCTGGGAAGCGTAGCCCGTACCGACAACGGCCGGGATGCCCAGCTCGCGCGCGATGATCGCCGCGTGGCAGGTCCGTCCGCCGCGGTCCGTGACGATCGCGGCGGCCTTCTTCATGATCGGTTCCCAGTCCGGGTCCGTCATGTTCGCCACAAGGACATCGCCCTCCTGGAAGGATGCCATCTGGTCAATGGAGGACAGGACCCGTACCTGCCCGGCGCCGATCCGCTGACCGATCGCGCGGCCCTCCACCAGGACAGTCGATCGCTCCGCCAAGGTGTACCGGGAAGTGGTCCCCGCAACTTTGCGGGACTCGACCGTTTCAGGGCGGGCTTGCAGGATGTAGAGCTCTCCGTCCACACCGTCTTTGCCCCACTCAATGTCCATCGGCCGGCCATAATGGGCCTCGATAGCCAGCGCGTGGCGGGCGAGCTGCTCAACCTCCGCATCAGTCAGGCTGAACCGGTTCCTGAGGTCCTTCGGGACCGGGACGAAGTCAACTGTCCGGCCAACCTCTTCGGATTCGGTGTAGATCATCTGGATGGCCTTGTCCCCAAGGCCACGCTTGAGCACGCCCGGACGCCCAGCAGCCAGGGCCGGCTTGTGGACATAGAACTCATCAGGGTTCACGGCTCCCTGGACCACTGCCTCGCCGAGGCCGTACGAAGACGTAATGAAGACCGCATCGTTGAAGCCGGTCTCGGTATCCATGGTGAACATCACCCCGGATGCGCCGACGTCGGAACGCACCATCCGCTGCACACCGGCCGAAAGCGCCACTTCCGAATGCGTGAAGCCGTGATGCACCCGGTACGCGATCGCCCGGTCGTTGTAGAGCGACGCAAAGACATCCTTGATCGCGTGCAGGATGTTCTCGATCCCGCGGATGTTCAGGAACGTCTCCTGCTGCCCGGCGAAAGAAGCATCCGGCAGGTCCTCGGCCGTGGCACTGGAACGTACCGCCCACGACACATCCCCGCCATGCTCCTCGGTCAGGCGCTGATACGCGGTCCGGATTTCCTCTTCGAAACCGGCCGGGAACGGCGTGACACGGATCAGGTCCCGGATCTTCTGGCCAACCGTGGCCAAAGCGGTCACATCGCCGCTGTCCAAGCCGTCAAGGATACTTTCAATACGGGCGTCCAAGCCGGACTCACTCAGGAAACGCCGGTAAGCGTCTGCGGTGGTGGCGAAACCGTCCGGAACCTTCACCCCGGCAGAGGCGAGATTCCGGACCATTTCCCCGAGTGATGCATTTTTGCCGCCAACCTGGTCAAGGTCGGACAAGCCAAGCTCAGAAAACCAAAGAACGTTAGTCATAAATTGTGTCCTCCATTGGGCACGCTCTGACAAGCGCTAAAAAACTAGGTCATGCAAGGATCTAGTGCGCAGGTACCAGATGCAAACAAATGTGATGGGTGCAACATTCATCCGGTGTAACGGAAAGTCACTGTCCATCCGATGACCAGTTAGTGACGCAAGGAGTTCAGCGGAAACCGGCTGTTGCGTTCGTTGATCTTGTTCTGGCTTTCAGGAACCATGAAATCTCGGGCTTCGATGACACCCTCCTGTGCCTTCCTGACTACGGGAAGCAGCCGGGACTCATATCGTGTGAACGCGACGGACGGCTCGTGATTTGAGGCGTCCAGCTCCTCGGCAAGGATTGAGGCTCCCAGCATGGCCAGGGAGGTTCCCCTGCCCGAGAACAAAGAAGCGGCATGTGCGGCATCGCCGACCAGAACGATCCGGCCCTGTGACCAGCCGGACATGCGGACTTGGCTCACTGAGTCGAAATAGATGTCCGGAGCATCGCGTACTGCGTCCAAAAGGAAGGGAATGTGCCATCCGGTTTCATTCCGGAAGGCTCGGGTCAACAAGTCCCGTTGTGCAGCCATGTCGCGGTAGTCGTACTCGGTTTCAGGAGCGCGGAATGCGAACACGCCATAGGCACGATCGCCGTAGTCGTTGATGCCTACCATGCTGCCGGGACAGTTATACGTCCGGCTTTCGTTGACGATGCCCAGAGCGCCGCTCGGTAGGTCAACAATCGCGTAGTAGACGCCGAGGTGTTTGCGGTAAAGGTGTTCGGGTCCGTGAACCAACTTTCGAACAGACGAATGAATACCGTCTGCGCCGACGACTATGTTGAAGTTTGCCGAAGAGCCGCCAGCGAAGCCAACTTCTACACCTTGCCCAGTCTGGCTCAGAGCCACTGGCCAGTCGCGGTAGACGAACTTTGTGTCGCTCCCAATCCTCGCGTGGAGGATGTTGATAAGGGCTTCCCGTGAGATCTCGACGTCGTCCGGGGAGTCGTTCGCCATTTCCAGCGGCAGCTCAGCCACGGCATGTCCACTGGCATCTACAAAAGTTGTAAACACCGGGCGCTCATCACTGGAGACTTTGTTCCTCCGGATGGCGTCGAGGATGCCCATCTTGTCCGCTACAGCGAGAGCTTCACCCCTGACATCGATGGGCGTGCCGACAAGGCGCAGTTGAGGCGCCCTCTCGACGACGGTTACCAGATAGCCGATATCCGTAAGCTGTGCAGCAGCGGAAAGTCCGGCCATGCTTGCGCCCACGACAAGTGCCGTACGTTTGGAGCTTTGCGTCCGCGTCGGTTCAATGCGGGAGGAGTTTGTAAGGTTCGGCATCAGTGCCTCTCAGGGTCTACTGGAACAGTGGTTCGCTGGTGGAAATGGCATGTGACTGAGCATGAGCTCTGTCGTAGTTGGTCTTCAGGATTGGATTCCAATGTGCCCGAACTAGTCGTTCGAACTGTGGTTTGCCCAACACATGCGCAAGAACGTGATCGCTTGGCCCACCGCTTCGGCTTCCGCGAACACGCTGTCCCCGTGGTCAGCACCAGCGACAGTAATGAGTGTTGACGAGCGCCCGAGCCCCAGAAGACTACGGTGGAAGCGTAGGCTCTGTCCGAAACCCACCCGGTGATCTTTGTCCCCGTGCATGAAAAGGAACGGGGGAGTGGTCCCTTGGCCTGCAGCCAGCACTGCCGGACTGGTCAGCGCGGCCCGCTCCCGATCGGTTGAGGGGTCGAAACCAAGGAACTGCCTCACGATCCGGGCTAGTGCGTCCATCTCCGACTCATCGTTCTCGAACGCGTCCTCCCGCAGTGCCAGGAAGTCGGAGATCCCGTAGTGGTTGACTACGCCAGCAACCCGTGCCGTTGCGGAAATCGATGCCCCTGTAGTCCGGCCAACGGCAGAATCGCCTGTAACCGCCACCATCGATGCCAAATATGCGCCTGCCGAGCTTCCCCACAGAGCCAAGGAGTCGGGGTCGAGGTTGAACTTTTCTGCGTTGAACCGGGTCCAGCGGACAGCTTCGCGTATGTCCTCGATCGGTTCAGGAAAGCGGGCTTCACCGGACAATCGGTAGGAGACTGAGACGACCGCTATCCCCGCCGCGGGCAGAGACAACCAAGGCCCCATCTCCTTGATACCTCCCAGGAAACTTCCTCCGTGTACATAGATGACTGCGGGGTATGGACCGTTGCCGCGGGCAGGAAGGTGAACGTCCAACAGCAACGGCCGCCAGCGCAGCGGAGCAGCGTACTGAACGTTCATGTAGCTGACTGTTTGGTCGAGCAGATGCTGCGGACTTGGCGTGAGCAACGCAGCCGGAGCCAGCTGATCGTAGTCGAACGCCGGCATGAGTGTTGATACGTGTTCATCGGTTACATCAACCGGTGAAGTGTCGTTGGGGAGCATCCTGCTTTCCTTCTAATTACTGTACGAACCATGACGCGGCTTCCAAGGACTTCCCTGTCTTGGAGAGTCAGTACCTGTTGCGTAGATCGGTGACGTTCCCCAAGTCGTTCGAGACTGTCGGAAGGTCGGTTTCACTGGGTGACTTTTCGCTGATGAGCTCCACTATGTAGTGCGTTGTTGGGTGATCGTCGAGGCTCCGTACGCGATGGGGAACGAGCGGTCCGGAGGAGCCCACGGTCTTGAATGCGACATATCCCGGCTGAGCAACCTGCTCCAAGGACCAGTCATCGTCGCCAAGTTCCTGGCCCTGGACGTGTCCGGCTTCCGGCCAAAGAATCACGTGGTCATGAAAATGCTGGTGGTAGTCAAACATCCCGTTGGCGGGGATGGTCATGGACCACACGCGTACGCGGTCGTTCTCGAAAATGAGCCTGTCACCGGGGGTAGGAGGAAAAGTAGCCTGGGTCATGATTCTCCCTGGATTTATCCGCTCCCTGACGAGGGATCCAAGACTGATGCGCCTCTAACGTCAAAGATTGGATGTAAATGTGTAGAATTGGATCCGATCTGATGTGATGAATATGGCACGTTCACCGCTGTTCGTCAAGATGATCCCGAAAGTTCACCCTTCACAGGGGGCAGCGACCTGCGAACTCATCAGGCAGGTACTTGTCACCCTCTCTACTACTCCCATTGGATGGTCCTCCATGAGCTCGTTCCCGATCCCAGCCCCTCGTACGCCCGCGGAAACTGAACCTTCGATGCAACTGTGGGGAATGGTTGCCACACCCTTTCTTCCCGGGGGTGCCGTGGATGAATCATCCCTTCGCACACTGGCTCGGACACTGTTGGATCGGGGGTGCACATCGCTGGTTTGCCTGGGTGTACTTGCCGAACCGGCAAGCCTGTCTGCGACGGAGAAGATCGAGGTGCTTGCCGCCGTCTCCGAGGAAGCCGGTTCCGCGCCTGTGGTGGCCACGGTAATGAGTCTGGACCGCACGGCAGCAGTGGAGGAGGCCCGGGAATTTACGGACACTCTCGAAGGCAGGATTTCGGCGATCATGGTCCCGGTGTCACATAGCGACGGCCACACCTTCAGGGAGAACCTCCGAGCGGTGCATGCTGCGAGCGGCCTGCCCCTCATCATCCAGGACCTGCCAAAGGCCACGGGTGTACGAATTGAGACCGCCGCACTCATCAAGGCGGTTGACGGTCTGGAATTTGTGCAGGCCATTAAATGTGAAGCGGAGCCAACTTTCGAGCGGATCCGGCACCTGGCGTCCAGGGTCAATTGTCGCCTCGTTGGCGGGTTCGGGGGCATCGGCCTCGTTGATGACCTGCGAGCAGGCGCCACCGGCATGGCGGCGGGGATTACCCGTCCAGAAGTGCTGGCGCAGGCCATACACCAATGGCAATCAGGCGATGAGCGCGGAGCTTCGAGCCTTATCGCCGGAATCTCCGGCCTGATCAACCTGGAAACGCAGCAGGGGCCGAGCATTGCGATCAGGAAAGAGCACTGGCGCCGCCAGGGCGTCATCGAGCATGCAGGCGTTCGGCCGCCGACCATCCCGTGGTCGGCGGCCTTCGATGCCCATAGCCGATTCTATGGATTCAACCAAGCGTGACTGCGCGAAACGGCAGCTATACGCGGACGGCCTGGGCGTCTCGCTCAATCGCTCGTACTGGCCGTCCCAGCAGGTGCCCCGTGATGGCGACCACGATCGTAATTACGGCCGAGAGACCGACTCCGGCCGCCAGATGAAGATTGAGGAGAAGCGCTCCGACTGACGCTCCCAGACTGATGAGTACCACGGCGAAAAGGCGGCGAGCCCACGGTTGCGAGACCCGGGCTCCCAGCCACGAGTCCGCTGAGAGGCCTGTGATAGTAGATGTCACCACGACGGTCGTGACATCTTTGACCGCCAGATGGCGTGCCGCCGCCGCTTGGGCGCCCATCGTTGCTGCCAGTACGCCGGCAAGAGCGACATGGTTCAGTTCAAAGCCCGCATTCGACTCCATACCTAGATACACTGCTGCTGCGGCAAGAACAAGGCCGACGACCAGGAGAATACCTGTGGTCACGGAGCTCCAAGACGACGGCAGGCCCCGGAGCGCTCTACCGGCAATTGCAGCTCCTGCCATGAAGCCGGCGAGGGCAATGCTGGGCCCCAGGACAGGCAGTCCATCAGCGCCCGCCAATGCCATGCCGAGAATTACGACGTTGCCGGTCATGTTTCCGGTGAAGACTTTATCCAGACCTAAATAGCCCACGGCGTCGGCCACACCCGTGGAAAACGTAAGGGCGAGCATCAACCACAGGTGTACTGTGTCCGTTTTTATTGAGGTGCGCGTCACGGCTGCACGGCTCCGGCCATGGGGGAGCAGGCAAGGGTTCGGAGTATTTGAGAAGAAAGAATCATGACTTATGGTATCCAAAAACGTGTTTTAGGATCCAATCTGTTAATCTCTGTTACGACGACCTCGACGTTACGTGGACCTCAACTAGTTCCCGGGCGTGTGCACTATGTTCAACAGTCAGCTGACGGGCTACTTCGGCGTTCCTCGTCTCGATCGCCTCTGCTATACGCATGTGTTCCTGCGCATTGTCGGCAAGAAGGCGTGGATCTCCGCCCAGGGCTGCCCACGTCAGGTTCCGTGGCATTCGATGGTGGAGGGCGCTGATGCTGGCACTCAGTTGGCTGTTGCCTGCGGCTAGGATCACCGTGGCATGGAACAGTTCATTGGCCTTGTACCAAAGGTCCTTGGCGGCCGTCTTGGATCCGCTCCGGGCCTTGTCTACCGCATCATTGAACCACTTGACAGCCTGATGGAGGTTGTCGATGTCTGCCTGAGTGCTGGAACGGGCGGCCCTGTACGCGGCATGCCCCTCAAGGACGCCCCTGACTTCATACGCCTCAGCAATGTCCCGCATCGACGGCATCTGAACCCGCGCCCCACGGTTGGCGATGATTTCCACAACGCCCAGAGCCTGGAGGCGGTGAAGCGCCTCCCGGATGGGCATTCGGCTGACGCCGTACTCCTCTGCCAGGCGCTCTTGGCGAATCCAAGAACCGACGCCAAACTCACCGTCGCTGATTCTTTCCTGAAGTGCGTCAACCAGCGACTCCACGGTTTTGGCCCGGCCTTCAAGCTGCTGTCGGCGCGAACCGATATCAATAGGTTGTGTCACGAAGGCCTCCACTGTCTCGCTGTTGGGTCGTCAATTGGATCCTATCCGATTGCTTCTGCAGACTCCGCTGCGGCGGTACAGAATGTCGGTGCCTATCGCCCGGCAGCGTACCCCTGGTTGCCACGTGGGTTCGCCGCCGCTCCGAGCTCGTCCGTTTCCGGGTCCAGAGTGACCGTGGATAGCCGTCCCAGTGACCACCCATTCACGACGGTCACATCATGTCCGCGTTCGCGTAGTTCTGCGATCACGTGTTGCGGGAGGCGATCTTCCACGACGACGCCGGCCGGGTTCCAGGTCCGTGGCCAGAATGAGCTTGCCAAAGCACTGGTGTGGAAAGTGGGAGCATCAATTGCCTCCTGCGGGGTGTAGCCGCCCACGAGTGTCCTGAGTAAATACAGCAACTGCCATTGATCCTGCTGGTCGCCGCCCGGGGAACCCAAGGCTGCGACGGTTCGGCCCTCCCGCATAAGGAGGGTAGGGCTCAAGGTGGTGCGTGGCCTGGCCCCGGGCTTCAAGGCGGACGGGGAGCCGGCATCGAGCCATGACATCTGCAGGCGGGTACCGAGGGGGAAACCCAGCTCTGGTATAGCCGGGGACGACTGTAGCCAGCCCCCTGAAGGGGTAGCGCTTATCATGTTCCCGAACCGGTCTACAACGTCCAGATGACAGGTGTCTCCGCGGGTTTCGCCCGAGATCCGGACCGTTGGTTCCCCGGCACCCAAGACAGAGGGGTGGTCGGCCGCGGTGACAAGGGCCGGCGGGTAAGGGCTCGTACCAGGAAGTGTTCCGGGCCGGAACTGTGTGGATGCGGACGCTGCAATCTGTGCTGCCCTTTCCCTGCCATACTCATCAGAGAACAGCGCGTTGAGGTCAACTTTTACTTTGCGGGCATCACCGTAGTATGAATCCCGGTCAGCCATGGCAAGTTTCAGGGTTTCGATGATTGTGTGGGCGCCTAGTGCTGTTGAAGGGTCCAGGTGATCGTCGTCGAAATGCTTCAGAATAGCCAACGCCTGGAGCAGAACAGGGCCCTGGGACCAGAAACCGGCTTTGACGACGGTGACGCCTCGAAACTCCAAGGAGATCGGGGACTCGTCCGAGACCGCGAAACGGGAAAAGTCCTCAAGCTCTATGACACCGCTGTGGTCTGAACCGGAAGAGTGACGGTGGGGCTTTCGCGCAAACTCCACAATGGCCTTGGCAACGAATCCTTCCTTCCATTCCTCCCGCGCGGCATGGATCCGCGCTTCCCGGGTTCCTGCCGCATGACCCGCTTCAACGAGCTTTCGAAGAACATTCGCGTAAGCGCCGTTTTTGATTAGCTCACCTGCCTCGGGAACTCTACCTAGCGGGATCCACTGCGCGGCGGAAGTCGGCCAATGCTGTTCGAAGTGGTCAGCCATTGTTTCGATGACAGCGGCAGCTTGGTGCCCAATCGGATGTCCGAGCCCGGCGTAATGGATTGCATACTCGAGCACATCCGAAAGTTCCCAAGTGCCCTGATCGGCCAACAGGGTTAACCAAGCCTCGACGGCGGCTGGCACGGCTGCAGCCAGCGCACCGGCGCCGGGGACAGACTCCAGACCTTCGTTGGCAAAGTGGGAAATGGTCGCCCTGGCTGGAGCAGGGCCCTGGCCCATGAGAACCCGGGGGTTGCGGCCCTTTGGGGCATAAAGGGCAACCATGTCGCCAGCAGGCCCGTTCAAGTGGGGTTCCACGACGTGCAACACAAAGCCTGCCGCGACCGCTGCATCAAAGGCGTTGCCCCCTCGCTCAAGCACGGATTGCGCAGTAGCCGTCGCAAGCCAGTGGGTTGAGGCGCTCATGCCAAAGGATCCCTTGAGCGTGGGCCGCGTGGGAGAAGTCGACGGAGGGGTGAACGTCGTGGCTGTAGCTGTTTGAGTCATATCACCAGTGTATTCAATTTTTCTATTTTTGGATCCAATTTGATGGTTAGGTTTCCGGCAAGGGTGTCGACCTGCCCCAGCCCGAGTTCCTCGTCAGATGGTCCAAGAGTGGCTGCACGCGGTAGGGGAGTGGCGTGGAAACGGTCAGTGTCGTATTCGTGTGCCGCACGCCGGGAATATCCACCATCCTGGCGGCGGCGGACTGCACTCCCTGCAGGGTGGTGGAGGCCACCCTGACCATCAGGTCTTCCCGCCCGGCTTGCGTGGTGACCTCTAAGACCTCAGGGATTTTGCTGAGGGCGTCCACGACGCTGGTGAGTTGGCGCTGGTCCAACTCCAAGCCGATGAACGCCTGGACCGGAATGCCAGCGGCCTCAAGGTTCATAACGGGACTGAACCCCTTCAGAATGCCGGCAGTCTCCAGCCGCTGGAGCCTTCCCAGGACGGTATTTCGAGAGATGCCCAATTGGGCGGCGAGTTCAGCCACGCCCGCCCGGGCGTTTCCATGAAGGCGTTTGAGTAGTTCGGCGTCGAGCTTGTCAATGCTGATCATTTTGTCTAGATGACCCCGTCCTCATATTGCATAGCTGAACATTTCGATTAGTTCAAGGGAAATGAATTGACCATATCACCCCGCTTAATTCACAGTTGAAGGACACATTGGTATTGGATCCAATGTCTGAACAAAGCAGGAGGCACCAGATGTGTGCGGCATTGTTGGACGGTCCGAGGGTTGCTGAAGGCAGTCCCTTCGAGATTATTGACGAGCACACCAGCGGTCACGAGCGCGTACGAATGGTTCGTGACAAGGAAACCGGGCTCAAGGCCATTGTTGCGATCCACAATTCGTCCTTGGGGCCGGCCCTGGGAGGAACACGTTTCTTTCCCTACCAAAGAGAAGCTGAAGCGCTCACAGATGTCCTTCGGCTGTCAGAGGGCATGACCCTTAAGGCGGCCGCCGCCGGATTGCCGCTGGGTGGCGGCAAAGCCGTCATCATTGGCGACCCGCACACAGACAAGTCCCCCGAGCTCCTGCGCGCATACGGGCAGTTTGTCCACGCATTTGGCGGAGACTACATCACGGCTGGTGACGTGGGGACGACGGCTGCCGACATGGACGTCATCGGTTCGCAGACGCCGTGGGTCGTTGGCCGCAACGCAGGGGGCTCGGGTGACAGTGGATACTCCACAGCGTTCGGTGTCTTCGTGGCAATGCAGGCAGCTGCAGTCTACGTCTGGGGAAGCCAAGGACTGGCTGGGCGCCGCGTCGGTGTTGAAGGTGCCGGGAAGGTTGGAAGCCAACTTGTCCGGTTGCTTGTCGACGCCGGAGCGGACGTCGTCTTGGCTGACAGAGACCCCATGGCCCTGCAACGCGTCTCAGGGACACACCCCGGGACCGACGTTACTGACCGGGTCCTGGACCAGGACATCGACGTCTACGCTCCGTGCGCCATGGGTGGGACGCTGAACCCCAAGACCATTCCCGCCGTCCGTGCCCGCATTGTCTGCGGTGCCGCAAACAATCAGCTACTCGACACAGACTGCGAAGAACAGCTGCAGTCCGCTGGCATTCTGTGGGTCCCGGACTACGTCGCAAATGCCGGAGGGCTGATCCAGGTTTCCTCCGAGGTCACCGACCTTGGAACCGAAGAAGTAACCGACCGAATAGCAAAGATCGGGCCAGCTGTTACCGGAATGCTCGAAGCAGCCGGGGACGGATCACAAACTCCGGCCCAGGCAGCCCGGGAACTCGTCCTGCGCCGACTTTCCGAAGCCAAAGGACACAATTCATGACCAGCCAACCGCTGTCTCTTCTCACTCAAGACGGGACCTACCAATCGCAAATGGCCCTCCCGCTGGACCCGGGGTCGATTGACTGCGCCCAGCTTCTGCGCGACATGATCATGACCCGCAGGGTCGACTCTGAAGCAATCGCGCTTCAGCGACAAGGCGAGCTCGGTTTGTGGCCGTCTCTCCTGGGCCAGGAAGCTGCCCAGGTAGGCGCTGCCGCCTCGCTTTTTCCGCGGGACGTTGTCTTCCCCACCTATCGCGAACATGGAGTCGCGTGGTGCAGGGGAGTGGACCCCGTGAACTTACTGGGTTTGTTCCGAGGGACGACAATGGGCGGCTGGGATCCTACTGAAAACAATTTCAACCTCTACACCCTGGTGATCGGGGCCCAAACGCTGCACGCCGTGGGATACGCCATGGGCATCGTCCGGGACGGTGATGTCGGCACCGGGGATCCGGAACGGGACAGGGCTGTCCTCGTCTTCCTCGGTGATGGCGCACTGAGCGAGGGAGAAACCAACGAAGCCTTTGTCTGGGCGGCGGGCCAAAACTTGCCGGTTGTATTTTTCTGCCAAAACAATCAATGGGCCATCTCGGCGCCCTATTCGGTCCAAAGTCGCGTGGCCGTGGCTCAGCGCGCCCAAGGATTTGGTTTCAAAGGCATCAGGGTAGACGGAAACGATGTGCTTGCTTGCCTTTCTGCTACACGTGAGGCCATGGCCGCCGCCAGGTCAGGCAACGGACCTACACTCATCGAAGCCTTTACATATCGACGCAACCCCCACACAACATCCGACGACGACGGACGGTACCGCTCCGGTGCAGAAAACGATGTCTGGGAATCGTTGGACCCCATCGAGCGACTCCAGAACTACTTGGTGGGCTCAAACAAGATCGACCAGGACTTCCTGAGCAAAGTCGCGGCGGAGGAACAGGAACTCGCTGAGAAGCTCCGGGCAGGGTGCCGCGCCCTGCCCAACCCGGCGCCAGATCATCCTTTCCGGAATACCTACGCCGAGATGCCGAAAGAACTTGAGGATCAAATGATTGAACACCTGAATTTTGTGGAGGTCGGGGCATGACCGCCCAGCCAAGCACCATGCCCATCGCCCACGCACTGAATGCAGGCCTCCGTGACGCGATGGAATCCGACGATAAGGTCATGCTCCTTGGTGAAGATATCGGCCAGTTGGGCGGAGTATTCAGGGTTACCGATGGACTCCAGAAGGGCTTCGGCGACCTCCGGGTGGTGGACGCTCCCCTTGGCGAGGCCGGAATTGTCGGAAGCGCCATAGGACTAGCCATGGCCGGGTATCGGCCCGTTTGCGAAATACAGTTCGACGGCTTTGTTTTCCCGGCCATGAACCAGATCACCACCCAGCTCGCCAAGTACAGGCACCGCTCGGACGGCAAGATCTCCTTGCCCGTAGTAATCAGGATTCCTGTCGGCGGCGGCATCGGTGCCATTGAGCACCACTCCGAGTCTCCCGAAGCCTACTTTGCGCATACCGCTGGACTGAAGGTCGTGACACCCTCGTCACCCCAGGAAGCCTACGACATGATCCGCGCGGCAGTCCGAAGCGACGATCCCGTGATCTTCCTGGAACCCAAACGCAATTACTGGCTCAAAGGAGAAGTGGACCTGAGCCGCCTACCAGGTCCACTCGAGAAGGCCAGCATCGTTCGCCCTGGCGAGGACCTGACGCTCGTTGCATACGGCGCCCTTTTGCCCGTTGCCCGGAAAGTGGCCGACGTTTGCGCCGAGGAAGGCCGGAACGTTGAAGTCATCGACTTGAGGTCGCTGTCTCCCATTGACGACGAAACCATTCTCCGATCGGTGGAACGCACTGGAAGGTTGGTGGTGGCCCATGAAGCCTCACGCAGTGTTGGCCTAGGCAGCGAGATCGCCTCACGTGTCCAGGACGCCATTTTCCATTCCCTCGAAGCTCCAGTCATCAGGGTGACCGGCTATGACACCCCTTACCCGGCAAGCCGCTTGGAAGAGGAATGGCTGCCAGGGCTTGACCGGATCCTCGACGCCATTGACCGCAGCTTCAGCTACTAACGGAAGGTAAAAATGACAATCAAGGAATTCGCCCTCCCGGACGTAGGCGAAGGGCTTACGGAGGCCGAGATCGTCAATTGGCTGGTAAAGCGCGGCGATAAAGTAGCCGTCAATCAGGCAATCGTGGAAATCGAAACCGCCAAATCGCTTGTGGAACTCCCTTGCCCCTTTGAAGGGGAAGTCAGCGAACTCTTGGTTCAGCAAGGCGAGACCGTCGATGTAGGCCGCGCAATCATCAGCATCGCCACCGCAGCAAAGAACATCAAGGCGACAGAACCCTCCGAAGCAGCCATCGACGATGACCCCAAACTCTTGGTCGGCTACGGGGCACGGGAAGTGGCAAGTCGTCGACGACGGGGTCCAGGCATTAGACCGACCGCACCCATGCCGGCACCCGCCGTCGGCAGCCCCTCCGGCAACTCTGAGCGCGTAGCTGGTCGCCCCAAGGCAACCCCTCCAGTTCGGAAGCTGGCTAAGGACCTTGGCGTCGACCTCGGGATGGTTAGGGCAACCGGAAATGATGGAATCTGTACCCGCGCAGACGTGCTGAAGGCCCATTCAGACAGAGAAAACCTTCCGGCGACGACAGGCGAAACTCCCCGAAGCGGCACTGGCGATCTCCGGATACCTGTCCGGGGAGTCCGAAAGCACACCGCGGCAGCTATGGTGCAGTCAGCCTTCACAGCTCCCCACGTCACCGAATTCGTGGCAGTCGACATCACCCGCACCCTAGAGCTGAAGGAGCAGATAGCTCGTCGCCGCGAATTTGCGGACGTGAAGCTGACCCCGCTCACGTTTGTCGCCAAGGCCTTCCTCCATGCCCTGAAGAGCACGCCGGAAGCAAACGCTACGTGGGATGAGTCCGCGCAGGAAATCGTGCAGTTTGAGAAGGTGAATCTAGGCATTGCCGCAGCAACGCCGCGCGGCTTGATCGTGCCCAATATCAAGGACGCACAGCCCTTGCCGCTTGCCGGGCTGGCAGCAGCAATTTCGGATCTGGCTTCAACTGCCAGGCTTGGGAAAACCGAGCCCCAAGCGATGGCCAACGGAACAATTACCATCACGAACATCGGTGTTTTCGGGATCGACGCGGGAACCCCGATTCTCAATCCTGGAGAGGCAGCAATTCTCGCTGTCGGAACTGCCCGGCGTACCCCGTGGGTCGTTCACGATGAACAGGGTGAACGAATCGAGCCCCGTACGGTCCTGCAGCTGGCGCTCTCCTTTGACCACAGGATCATGGACGGCCAGCAAGGGTCGCAGCTCTTGGCCGACACGGCGGCCCTGCTCCGTGAACCTGGCCTGGCACTGATCTAAGTCTGTACGGGACCCACCAAAAACATGGGCCAAATGCAGTACTACATCGTCAATGACTGGACCATCCTCGCTGGGGCCATGGTGGAAATCCGAATTGGCCGGGATTTCCTTCGAGAAGGAGTCGTTGAGTCCTACACACCCGACGGCTCCATCGACTGGCTCGAACAGGGCCAGGGATTCGGCCGGCAGCTTGTGGACAAAAGCTCCGGCTTCAAGATTTACATTTCCGAAGACCGGCTCCGTGCCATAGGCCGGGTCCGATGACCCCATGGGTCACAGCACCACTTAACGACTCCTCAGAAAGAGAAACCATGACCGTACTCAAGGAGACGGAACCGTCTGTATTCGCAGCATGCGACGATCCCGCTGTGACGCCCCCGTACGCAGAAGCGGACTTGCTGTTCCTTTCGGACCTCTTGACTGACGAGGAACATGGGCTGTATTTGAAGGCACGGGACTTCCTTCAACGGCAGGTGCGGCCGGTCGCCGTCGACTTTTGGAATCGTGCTGAATTTCCATTCGAGCTCATTCCAAGCCTGGCCAGGCAACAGCTGACAGGCATGAACCGTCGTGGCCCTCTCCTCGCTGGACTGATCCAGATGGAGTTCGCCCGCGCGGACACCTCCGTATCCACCTTCTTCGGCGTTCATGACGAACTCTTCACCACCGCCATCCAGGAACTCGGGTCAGAGGAGCAGCGCCGCACCATCCTGCCGGATCTCCTTGCGCTCCGTAAGATCGGTGCCTTCGCCCTGACTGAACCCCTCCATGGGTCCGACATCTCCCGTGAAATGGAAACCTCAGCTACACGCTCGGGCGACGCGTGGATCCTCAACGGGCACAAACGGTGGATTGGAAACGCAACTTTTGCCGACTTCGTCTTGGTTTGGGCCCGGGACACTGCGGACGGACAAATCAAGGGTTTCATCGTCGAAAAAGGAACGCCCGGCTTCCGCGCCGAGGCCATCAACAACAAGATCTCTGTCCGAATCATTCAAAACGCCAACATCACGCTGGATAACGTACGGATCCCGTTCAGCAATTGGCTGCCCGGCACTTCAACGTTTCAGGATGCCAACTCCTTACTACTTCATTCCAGGGTTTGGGTGAGCTGGCAGGCAGTGGGACAACAGTTCGCGGCTTTTGATGTGGCAAGGGCATACGCCATGCAACGGAAGCAGTTCGGCAAACCAATCGCTTCTTTCCAACTAATCCAAGAACAACTCGCCAGAATGGTCAGCAATGCCACCATGTCCTTGTCGTTGATGATTCAGCTCGCCCGCCTCCGTGGAACCGGCCGCCTGACCATGGACCATGCAGCCTTGGCCAAGTCCAGCTGCACCGCCAACATGCGCAAGACCGTCGCGCTTGGGCGCTCGATCGTTGGCGGCAACGGCATAAGCACCGACTTCGAGATGGCAAAAATCTTTGCCGACGCTGAGGCGATCTATTCATACGAAGGCAGCTACGAGATCAATTCCCTACTCGTAGGCCGCGCAGTAACAGGAATCTCCGCTTTCGCCTAAAACTGCCCTCCTGTCTCCACCCCACCACACATCACATGAGAGGAACCGGATATGGATCTCAACAACACATCAGCCATCGTCACAGGCGGCGCCTCAGGGCTGGGCGCGGCCGCAGTCCGTGCATTGGCAGATCATGGCGCAGAAGTATTCGCCCTTGATCTACCCGGTGCCATTCAGGAAAGTGCCCCCGCACATGGCGTTCAATACGTCCCGGCGGACGTAACCGACGTCGACGATGTCGGACAGGCCGTGGCCAGAGCCGCAGCCGGGGCACCGCTCCGGACCGTTATCAACTGCGCCGGGATCCTTCCCACCATGCGCATTCTATGCCGCGGCGGAGTGCACGATCCGGTTGTTTTCGCCAAAGTTATCCAAGTCAACCTGATCGGATCCTTCAACATCCTGGCCAAGGCTGCAGAGGCCATTTCACTCACGCAGGCCGATGAACACGGTCAGCGCGGAGTGATCATCAACACTGCCTCCATAGCGGCCTTCGAAGGACAGATCGGCCAGGTTGCCTATGCTGCCTCCAAAGCCGGCATCGTCGGCCTCACCCTTCCAGCCGCACGGGACCTCGCGCAATACGGAATCCGCGTCAATGCAATCGCACCAGGTGTTGTGGAAACACCCATGATGGCCAGCGTCACGAACGAAATACGTCAAGCCCTGGCAGCCAGCGTCACATTCCCTAAGCGATTGGCATCACCCAATGAGTTCGCCCAACTGGCCATCTCGATCATCGAAAACGACTACATCAACGGGGAAACAATCCGAATGGACGGTGCCCTCCGGATGGCGCCTCGATAGCCGGGCCGGATCACCCCCATATACAAAGGAACCCAAGCATGTCCCAGAAATCACGGCCATCCTACCCTCCAGCCCATCCCTACGACGTCGTGATAGTTGGCGGGGCCCGCACCCCGCAAGGCAAACTGAACGGCCAGCTGGCCCACCTGACAGCTGTCGAACCCGAAGTGGCGGCAGTAACAATCAACAAAGTCTGTCAGTAGAACGCAGCGCACAGGACGACGTCGCAGTTGCTTCTCATCACCGAGCCGCCGAGGCCTCCTCCAGTGGGCTCTTCAAGGATGAGATCGTCCCCATCCCTGTGCGGAAGGGACTGAGCAGACTCATCGTAAACGATGAACAAGTCCGACCCGACGCCAGCATTGAGGCACTATCACAATTGCGCCCGGCGTTTACTGACGGCGGCAGCATCACCGCAGGCAACGCATCACCGTTGTCGGACGGCGCAGCCGCACTAATTCTGACCACCCGAGCCAATGCCGAGCGCTTGAACCACCCAGACGTTCACCCCGTTGTTCGTCGCCAGCCGGATCACCGGCTGGACCGCCCACATCATGGAACAGTTCGCCTCGAACTCCCTCATCCGCCCCCTCAGCGAATACAACGGACCCGAAGAACGGCCTCTACCGAAAAAGTGCGTGGCCTATGCCTGATCGCCAACTCTCGCCGACATTTCAGCCTGCTCCTGAGGCTGACCCGCGCCGTAGGCAAGGCGAAGGCGATGGAAATGATCCTCACGGGCCGCGTGATCGATGCAGATGAGGCTGAACGGATCAGACTGGTCGCCAGAGTCGCCCCATAGGAATGTCTCCTCGACGAGGCAATGGAAACCGCAGCCGCAATTTCAACAATGTCCGCTTATGCTGCCTGGCAGGAACGTCCTCGACCTCGGAGCTCTCTATGGCATGGCCGTAGCCCCGGCTCAATACCCGATTGCAGAACTCGCCAAACAACTCGGCGAAAGTCCCGTATATATAGACATTGAGATGGACGAGATCAACGAAGACCTCTCCTCGACCTCCGTAGTCCTTGTCATTGGGGCTGACGATACGGTGGACCCTGTAGCAGCAGAAGATCCAACCAGCCCGATTGCAGGACTGCCCCTCAAACGAGGATGGTTTCGACACCATTGGCCATAGCTCCGAAAAGTTGAGGAGGTCAGGGCCAGGCTCGTCCGAAGTACGCCAGTGTCCTGGCCGTCGCCAAAGCGAAACGCCAAATGGCGTCTGCCTTCGCAAGGAAGGCAGACGCCGTTTAGGGGAGTACTAGGACTTGCTGCCTGCAGGCAGCTTGCCCATGGCAGCCATGGCAATCAAGCCGATGGCTGGAATAAGCGTCAATTGGATGATTCCGGCAGTCTGCCACCCCACGCTGCTTTGCATGAAGGTGACGAAGTAGCCGGAAGCGCTGGCGGGTATATACATTGCTGCGATCATTAGGCCGCTGACTCGGCCGAGGTACTTTGGGTCCACAGATCGCTGCATTAGGGCGCTTGTATTCGTGATGAGAACTCCGCTGAAGGCAACGCCAAGCAGTGCCGAGAAGATCATGTGAACTGCCAGCGAGGCAGCGAAGCCAAATATGGCTACTCCCAGGACCATTATGGAAAGCAAACCCACGACGTTAAGCAATCGCTGGTCAACACGGTCTGCGATCGCGCCTCCAACAAGGGCTCCGAGGGCGCCGATTCCAAACATGCTCGCTGCCCAGCCAGCTTCTGCAGGCGTGAATCCCAGTGTCTCCCGTAGATAGGTGGGGTACAGCCCCAAGTACCCGTAGATTGCAAAACCTCCCGCAATGGCCACGACGACACAGCACAGGACTCGCCGGTTGAAGAACCGCAGGCCAGTGGTCATCTCCGACGACGAGCTCGATGATGAATCCCCACGACCAACCTCTGTAAAGGATTTGGGCACAAGTGCCAAAACCAGGAAAAGGATAAGGATGCCAATTGCACCGAACAGGATGAGTGGAATGCGCCAGTCGCCCGTTGCCGAAACGATGGCACCGCCAAGCAACGGGCCGGTAAAACCACCCAAGCCAAAAGCTGCACTGATAGAGCCAAGCGCGAAACCGCGGTGACGAGTGAAGTATGCCCCTACTGCCGCAAAGAGTGCAGCGACCTGCATTCCTTCGCCTACGCCAGAAAGGATTCGCCATAGTGCCATGTCCAGTGTTCCTGCGGCCACTGACTGGAGGGCACAACTGACCGAAAAGATCAGGAGGCTAATGAGAACCACCTTTTTACGACCGAATCGATCGGCCAGGTAACCAGCGGGAACCCCAGCCAGCCCCATGCCAAGTGTGAAAATGGTCGCGATGATGCCCGCCTCGCCACCGGTGAGCCCATAAGTCGCCTTGATATCCGGCAGAAGGACGGCGAAGACCTGTCTGTCCATGGCATTGATGAAATACGAGAGATCCAGGACCAGCAGAAAGAAGAGCACGCGGCCGCTTAGCTCGGACAGCTTCGGGCCGCCTCTGTTTTGCTGGATTGTCGAGTCATTCCTGGAGAGCTTGGTGAGGTCTGGGGATGGCATGGGACTCCTACTAGGCCATTGGTTGGGGAGGCCGCGGCAAGCGGAGGAACATCTGGCATGCCGCAAGGCCCAAAGGCTGCAAACTGGCTCGGGTTAATATGGATTGGATCTCATTTGTTAATGATTGGATCCAGTTTGATGTGATGACGATCTCACGTAAGGGCGGGCGGCGTCAAGGGTGGGGCGACATCATCGCGGCACCCATACGCTGCAAACACTCTGGACCTCCAGCGGATTTCAAGTTAGTCTGATTAACATGAAATTCAGTGGGACGGAGAGCCGCTCCTACAACATGAGTAAACGAGCCTCCTCTGCGGCGGAAACCGGACGTCGCATCTTGCAGGCAACCGAAGACCTCTTCATGGAAGGTCCGCTCTCCGACCTCACCCTCAACGCTGCCGCGGAACGGGCTGGGGTCACCGTACAAACAGTGATACGCCGTTTCGGGGACCGTCTGGGCCTGATCAACGCCACCGCAGAGTTCGCATCCGCCCGGGTGATGGCCCAGCGGGACGCCGCTCCGGCGGGCGACGTGAGGGCCGCCGTCGAAAATCTGATTGAACATTACGAAACCACGGGGGCACTGGCGCTGAAGTTGCTCGCCGAGGAAAGCTCGTCACCGGTCCTGGCTGAAATCGTGAAAGGGGGCCGGCAACTGCACCGGCAATGGTGCGAACGGGTCTTTGACCCCTTTCTCAGGAATGAGCCGGATCGCGATCGCCGTCTTGCCCAGTTCGTCGCCCTGTGCGACGTCTACACCTGGAAACTCCTCCGCCACGATGCAGGGCTGGGCCGCGACCAGGTCACTCTTTCGCTGCTCGAGATGCTTGAGCCGTTTACCCGGAGACCATGATGTCCATCGTCCTCGCCTACTCTTCGCCCGCCATCGGCCACCTTTTTCCCATGGTTCCATTGCTGTTGGAGCTGAAATCGCGGGGCCACGAGGTGCACTTGCGAACGCTCCCCAAACAAGTCCAAACCATGCGGGATCTTGGCTTCCACGCAGAAGCGGTCGACGAGCGGCTGCTCGAAATCGAAGCGCGGGACTATCTCACGAAGTCGACCAAAGACGCCCTCGCCTCCAGCGTTGACACTTTCACCTCGCGCGCCCGCTTCGATGCGCCGGACTTCCGTGCAGCCATGGACGACGTCGGCCCTGATCTTGCGCTCGTCGATATCAATTCCTGGGGTGCACGCATTGTTGCCGAACACTCCGGCCTTCCGTGGGCGACATTCAGCCCTTATACCCCGCCTCTCCAGTCCAAGGGGACACCGCCTTTCGGTCCGGGGCTCCTTCCCATGCCAGGACTTTTGGGAAGCGCCCGTGACGCCGTCGTCCGACGCATGGTGATTGGCGCCGTCGAGAAGTTGATGATGCCGGGGATGAACCGCCTGCGTGCAGAGGTTTCTGGAGGGCAGCTACCGCCGGTGCGCACTGCGGACGCCTTTTTCCGGACAGCCCCACTGATGCTTGTAACCACCGCGGAACCCTTCGAGTATGCCCACCCCGACTGGGCCCCGGGCATCCGAATGATCGGCTCCGTGACGTGGGAACCACCTGTCAGTACACCGCCGTGGCTCGAAGGAATGCAGAACCCTGCGGTGCTTGTGACGACGTCCTCGGAGTATCAGGCGGACGAAAACCTGGTGCGTACCGCCCTGGAGGCCCTCGCCAAAGAGCCCTACACTGTCGTAGCCACGCTGCCGGCCGCCAACGCCGGATCGGCAGGCGCCACACGGGCATCCGGCACCAACGCTATCCATGCCATTCCGGACAACGCCCGGGTTGAGCACTTCGTGCCCCACTCGCTGGTGCTCGATAGGGCCGCTGTCGCCATCACCCATGGCGGCATGGGATCCACCCAGAAGGCGCTGGCCAAAGGGGTGCCCGTAGTGGTGGTTCCGTTTGGGAGGGACCAGCACGAGGTTGCGGCCAGGGTTTTGGCGGCCGACGCCGGTGTGCGGCTAAGCCCCAGGAAGCTCACCCCGGACGCGCTGAGGGAAGCGGTCGAAAGGGCCCGTGATAAGGCGGAGGGAGCGCGTCGTGTCGCGGCCGGTTATGCGGCCGCTGGAGGCGCTGTGGCAGGGGTGGATGCCTTGGAGGAGCTGCTATCGCGCTGAATACCCAGCAAAAGACTGGCACTCGGAACGCTCTTTGATGGTGTAAATCTGAATATCTCATCCGAATCTAGGAGTGGCCTCGGTGACCACTGATGCGGGCGTCCAGGCGCCATATATCGATTCCGTCGTCGTAATGGATCAGGATCCGGCCCCGACCGTTGGCGAGGTGAATCCATATGACGCTTGCGTCGTCGGTCGTTTCGTCGACGTATCCCGTGCCCAACACGGTGTTTCCACGGCGGAGTTCAATGAATTCATGTGGCCACAAGTATTTCCAGTGCTTCATAAGCAGGGGTTCACGTCGTCGCTCGTGTTCACGAAAGGCTGCCCCTGAGGCAAGCCTCCAGTCCGAAGGGGGCTTCGGAATAACCCGACTGCGCTCTGGGGCGCGGACGGAGGGTCGCTTATCATTTTCCACGGTGAACTTCGTTGACGTAGTGCCAGCCGATCCATGGCAGCGCGATCAGGGCCTCACCGTTCGGCGTCTGGTCAATTATCCGGTTGGTTTCTTCGTGGGCCTCCTGATCCGACTCGATCCGCCGGTTCGGAGATGGTGTGTTGAGTTCGCTGTACATAAAAACTCCTGGAGACGGGTCGGCTGCTTTCGTAGACTGCTTGCGGCGCGGGATGGAGGTCTGACGTTTCGCGCTCGGAGATCGTTCCGTAGGGAACGTCGTGGGTAAGCTCCACCGAGAACGTCTGCAGGTCATGACGGGTAACCATCACTCCGCGGCCAGGGTTCATGAGGCCTTCCCGGATCGCGTTCCCGATGGCTTCGTTGAGTTGGTTTTGTAGCTGGTTACCATCGGTAATCCTGACCTCAACGTAATAATGAGTAGGCTGGCCAATCATTGGATTCCTCCTGATCGCCCGGACTAAATCGCCGGGACTAGGGGGTAAGGACGAGTTTGCGCGGGGAGCCCTGTTGCTGGATCTCCCATGCCTGCTGGCAATCGGCGAGTGGCAGGACAGTCGTATCAACGTTCAAGGCACCCGTGGCCGCAAGCCCGGTGAGCTTCAGATAGGCGTTTCGGCGGATTTCTGCCGGTGGGTCGACGTGGGCGAAGCCGAGCAGTTCCAGGCGTGCTGCGCGGATGATGTCGGCAGGGAGTTCGATGGTTGGGGCCGCGGACTGGCCGATCTGAATGTGACGGGCGCCCCGTGCGGCCACGCGCATGGCGGCGAGTGCCGGTTCGCCCCAGACGGGATCGATGATGACGTCGAAGCCCCGCCCATCAACGGTGTTTCGGAAGGCCTCCACCAAGTCGGTGTCCGGTGTGATGGTGACGGTGTCCGTGGCTCCTCTTTGGCGGGAAAGGGCCAGCCGGTCGGAATCCCGGTCGACAGCAAGCACCGTGGCTGCGCCGAGGGCTTTGGCGAGCTGGACAGCGATCGACCCCAGTGCGCCGGTCGCGCCAAGGACCAATACGTTCTGGCCGGGTTGAAGGTTCGCCCGCCAAGTGAGTGCCAGCCAGGCGGCGAGCCCGGTGTTACCGAGCGCGGCGGCGGTGACATCGTCTATGTCGTCCGAGAGGTCCAGCAAATCCTGTTCGGGCACCAAAGTGCGCTCGGCCCAGGAGCCGTAGGGTGAAATCGGTGCCGTGAAGAAGACGCGGCGCCCGGTGGAGGTCCGGCCCACGCCGTCTGCCCCGATGACGTAGGGCAGGGTGCCCGGATTGCCGAAGGCACCGGATGCCTTCGCAAGATCGAGGTGGTGGACCCCGGCCGCAGCGATGTCGACGACTACATGGCCGCTGACAGCTTGGGGCTCGGGAAAGTCTGCGTACTCCGGCATGGTTCCAGCCTGTATGAGGACTGCTGCTTTCATGGTCTTTCCTTTGATGACGGAGGTTGGGTATTGGCGCCGTCGATGATCTCCACGCTGATGGCCCCCAGGCCGCTGATCTCGCCCTTCAGCTGGTCCCCGACGTTCATCCACGTGCCCGTGGCGAGCCCTACACCGGCCGGGGTTCCGGTGAGTATGACATCACCGGGTTCAAGGGTCATGTGTTCGCTGATCAGGGATATTAGCTCTGGCACCGACCAGATGAGGTCAGAAGTATTGGCGTTTTGTCGGAGTTCGCCGTTGAGCCGGAACTGCAACTGCAGGTTGGTGTCGTCGATGAAGCGTGCCGGCACGATCCCCGGACCCAGCGGGCAGCTGTCGTCAAACACTTTGCCTCCAAACAGGTCGAATTTGACCAGATGCTTGGGATGGCGCTGCCAGTCGCGGGCGGATAAGTCCAACGCAATCGTGTAGCCGGCGATGTGTTCACGAGCACGGCCTACGGGGATATTCTTGCCGGCCCTGCCGATGACGAATGCCAACTCAAGCTCGTAATCGAACTTTTCGGTCTGGTTCGGGTAGCGGACGGAACGGCCCTGGCCCACCAGCGTCGTGGTGGGTGGCTTGAGAAAGAAGACAGGAACGTTGTCCTCTTTCGAAAATCCCGCGTGGCCGCCGTCGTTGATGACATGGTCGTAGTAGTTCGCCCCAGTGCAGATGACCTTTCTCGGGTACTGCAACGGCGTAAGCCAGTCTCCGAGGTCCACTGGTGGGTCGACTGACTGGACAGCACGTTCTTGGAGGGTGTCAACAGCCTCGAGCAGCAACGGCTCGGCCGTCTCCCAGTTCTCGAAGACAGCCATTAGCCCGGCTGGGGATTTGTCGGAGAGTAAGCCGGGGGAGAGGTCGGCGATCCTGTAAAGGCGCCCATCAGGAAGACTAAGGACTGGTGTCGGCGTTCCGTCAATCCGGGCGGTCGCAAGCGAGAACGTCACGGTGCCGGCTCCTTGATCGGCGGCGCTCCTGCCGTAGTGGCTCGGGCTGCCACCATCCAGTCGTCGATAACGACGTCGATGGCGGGAATCGGACGTGCCATCCGTGATCGCGCGAGGTCCCGCACGTGATGCCGTTGGTCTGGCGACAGGTATTCCAGGGGAGACGCGCCGTCCACCCGGGCAAGGGCGAGCAGCGGCAGGAGCGCCGCGACGCGTCCCATGAGGTGAGCCGCCGGTTCCCAATTGATGTGCTGCATGTAGCCCTCCAGCAGCAGTTGGGCGGACCGGTGCAATTGCTCGATGTGGTCGGGGAGGACCATCGCTTTGAGCAGGAGATGGTTCAAGCAGAACGCCACGTCAAACGCCGAGTCCCCGAACCATGCGCACTCGGCGTCGAGCAGCACAGGCCCGTGCGGTCCCAGAAGGATATTCTTGGGGCTGACGTCACCGTGGACCACCACCAGGTGTGTACCGGTGGTAACTGCAGCCAACCAATCGATTCGATCATCAAGATCAGGGTTTGCGCGGGCTGTGACCCGGAAGTATGGCTCGATGCGTAAAGCGTCAAAATTATCGTCTGTGGCGAACTTTGCCGCAGCGGAGGGGTCTTTGGCGCTTGCTGCATGCAGCCGGCCAACGAGGTCTCCTACTGCATACGCGGCCGTGGGTTCAATGTGCCCGGCGAGGAGTTCCGTCTTCCACACCGGATAGTCCTCGGGAGGAAGAAACTGCATGGCGAAGAGACCGGCCTGCTCGTTATAGGCGAGTACCTGCGGAACCTGCCCTGGAGTGATCGTGCCGGCCAACTGCAGCCAGTCGTATTCCACGCGGTTGCGCGAGGTGGGTGCGAGCCACTCTTGGGCCACCTTCAGCCTGGCCAGCGCGCCCTTAACGCAGAGGCTACGGCCGGGCAGGTCTACCCGCCAGAGGTCCGAACTCACGCCACCGGCAAGGGGCGTGAGCACAGCGGCTTCGGCAGGCTGCATGAGCCCGTGGTGGAGCAGGAACTCCCTGACACGGGACTCAGGCTCGTACGCGCTCACCGGACAGCCACGGGGGTGGAGCCCAAGGCAGGCAGCTGACTGAACCCAAGGGTGGTGTCTTCGGCGATTCGGACCAACTGGTTGTACTTGGCCAGTCGTTCCGAGTTCCGGACAGACCCTATCTTGATCTGACCCGCTGCGGTTCCTACGGCCAGGTCCGCGAGGAAGTCATCCTCGGTCTCCCCGGATCGCGCCGAGACAACAGGGGCGTACCCTGCTGCGCGGGCCTCTGCGACCACGTCCAATGTGCCGGTCAGTGTGCCGTTCTGATTGACCTTGACCAGGACGCCATTGGCAACGCCGCGGGCTATTCCTTGGGCAAGCCGTGAACTGTTGGTAGTGAACAAGTCATCCCCGATCAGCCTGATCCGGTGTCCCAGACGCGTGGTTAATGTCTCCCAACCGGCCCAGTCGTCCTCGTCGAGGGGGTCCTCGATCGACACAATTGCATAGTTATCCACCCATGCGGAAACCATGTCTATCATATCCGCGGTGCTGACGTGCCGTTCCTGTCGCCGCAGGTGGTAATCACCTGTGTCCCTGTCGAAGAGGGAGGAGGCAGCCACATCGATGGCGATCGCGATGTCAGTGCCGGGCCGCAGGCCCGCCGCCTCAATCGAGAGTGTGATCAGCTCGAGGGCCTCCTCGGCAGTGCGGCAGGCAGGGCTGAGACCGCCCTCGTCTGCCAGCAGGGTTGGAAGCCCCCGGTCTGCGCAAAGCCTGGCCGCGGCGGTTCTGACGCGGGAGGTGAGGTGGATCGCTTCGAGGGCTGAGGTTGCTGCTACCGGGACGGCCAGGAAATCCTGGACGTCCATGCCACGGCCGGCGTGGAGACCGCCGGAGAGAATGTTGACCATTGGCATCGGCAGAACCGGTTCCTCAGTGCCGGCGAGCTGGGCGATCCGTCGATACAGCGGTAGGCCGCTGGCCACAGCGGAGGCTCGGCAGACTGCCAGTGATGCGCCGAGAACGGCGTTGGCCCCGAGGCGCGACAGGGACGGGGTCCCATCCAGTTCCCGCAGCCGCTCGTCGATTGCACGCTGGTTTTCGATGGCGAGACCATGCAACGCTGCAGCAATCTCGCCGTTCACATGCTCGACTGCGGCGGTAACACCGAGTCCGTCGAACACCGAGTCATCCCCGTCGCGCAACTCGTGGGCCTCATGGGTGCCGGTGGAGGCGCCAGAGGGAACGGAAGCACGCGCCAAGGCGCCGTTGTCCAGGACAATTTCGACCTCGACAGTGGGGCGACCACGGGAGTCGAAAATCTGGCGGCCGTGGACCTGTTGGATTGCGCTCAAGATGACACTCCAGTTGTGAGAGGGGAGGGCGTGTTGCACGGGTAGTGTGCCGGTTCGCCGCGCAGGACGCGTACGACTTCCTCAGCAGCACTGCGACGCAGGTCAATAACCGATGCGTCGGAGGCGAAGGCGATGTGGGGGGTAACGATGACTCCGGGATGCGCCAGTAGTTCCTGGGGAACCGTCGGCTCTTCCTCCAGGACGTCGAGGCCCGCTCCACTGATGTGCCCACTTTCCAATGACGCCACCAGCGCTGCGGTGTCGATCAGACCGCCGCGGCTGACGTTGATCACGAATGCGTCTTGCGGAAGCAGTGACAGCTCCCTCTCGCCGATGAGGTGATGGGTCTGCGGGACCAAAGGCGCGTGCAGGACAACAACATCACTGGCCGCGAGAAGGTCGTCAAGGGGCATGGCCTCCATGCCGTCGGTATCTGCAGGGGCATGAGGGTCGCTGATCACCACGCGGGCGCCAAGTGCGCGGAGTTTAGCAGCGGTTGCCCTGCCAATCCGGCCGTAACCGATGACGCCACAGGTCAGGGTGGATAGTCGGCGAAGCCGGGCCCCTGCCGGGTTCCATTTGCCAGCGCGAACCTCGCGGTCGGCTGCAACCAGGCCGCGGGTCCACGCGAGGGCCAGTCCGACGGCGTGGTCAGAGACCTCCGCAACACAGTAGTCCGGGACATTGGTAACCAGCACACCGCGATTCGTAGCTGCAGGTACTGCGATGTTGTCCAGGCCCACTCCCATACGGGCGACGACCTGCAGGGGGGCAGAGGACAAGACCGCTTCCGAAGACACGGTCGCCCAGCAGGTGAGGATTGCGGCGGGTTGGTGCTCAGCGACCAAGGCCTCGATGGCTTCCACCGGCGCGGGGTCGGCGGGGCCGGCAACCACGCGGAATCCAGCTTCTTCAAGTATGTCCCGTTCAATGCTGTCGTCGGGCCAGGCCCGGTCGGTCAGCAGGACGGTTTGCTGCTGTGTCATGCGTGCTCCTATGTCAGTGTCCGGCCGGTGCGGCCGGAGTTGGATTGAATGTATTCGGGTCGGGAGCTACCTCCGCACACCGTATGATCTGCTCGCCCAGGCCGGTTACCGAAGCCTTGACGACGTCGCCCGGCCGCAGGAAGCGGCCGTGGTGGAGTCCGAACCCGGCGGGTGAGCCAGTACACAGCACGTCACCGGGGCGAAGCCTGGTGTGCTGGGACAGATACTGCAGTTGTTCGGGAATGGTGAAGACCATGTCCGCTGCTGTGTCGTCTTGCATCAGCGTGTCGTTGAGCCAGAGCTGCAGCCGGAGGCCGGAAGGGTCCTGAACCTGCCATGAAGGTACGAACCAAGGTCCAAGGGGCAGCGATCCCTGCATGCCTTTGCTTTGCACCCAGTCGCTGCCCAGAGCTGGAAGGTCAGGCCGGACAACGCGTGATCGGATTGTCAGGTCATTGACCACGCAGTAGCCGGCAATAGCTGCCGACGCTTCGGGGAGTGTGAGTCGCGAGAGGGGCGAGCCGATGACGGCGCCGATCTCAACTTCCCAGTCCAAGGTGTCCACTTCCGGATCCAGACCCAGCTCTCCGACCGGGGCTCCAACGCGGTCCACGCTGGTCAGGCAGATATAGGGCGAGCCGTGTAGCTGGCGCTGGTCGAGCGCCTGCAGCGTCGCGGCACGCACTCGCTCGGATTCGGTCGGAAGACCGGCGTCGACGGCGGCCTCCACCACCTGGCGCCTGTAGTTACCGATAGTGCAGAAGAGTTGAGCGGGGCGGAGGGGGGCCTCGAAACGGAGCGAGGCTACGGAGAGACCGGCTTCGGCGATGATTTGTGCGGTCTGCGGCAGCTCGGTAAGTCGCCGAAGTTCGGTGTGATGATCGCTCCATTGCCCAATCAGTTCAGTGATTGAGGCGAACCTCGCACAGTCCCACTGCGGCGCCCAGTCCCGCAGGGGGAGGGCTCGGCCTTGGTATACGAGCCAAACCTCAGTCGCCTCTTCCATCCGTCCCGCTTGGGCGAGCACGATTCCTGTGGGCGCAAATCCAGGTTCTTGATGATCTTCGTCGAACATAATGCTAACGATAGCACAGGGATGGTGGCGGGTCACTACCTATTTTCATGACTATCGCCTGGGGCGGTACAAAGCCGCAGCATTGACAGGAAAACAGCCGTGGGCGATAGTGCTAACGATGGCATAATCTGACGAGAGGATCCACAATGAGCGTTCGCAGGGTAGTAACGGGTACCGACTCCGCAGGAAAGTCGGTGTTGGTCTCGGACGGAGTGGTGCCCCACAGCCACGACTTCGAGAGCATGCCGGGGCAATCGCAGATCAGGGTGTGGTTCACCGCTGGAACGCCTACAAGCCAGACTCCTGAAGCCGAGCCGACCAACAACCACGGTCCTGTGGTCCCCGGCCCGGGCGGTGCAAGCTTCCTGATCGTGCGTTACGCGCCCGATTCCGTGGTGATGAGTCCGGACTTTGACCCGCTGGCAGCGGGGCAGGAACTGGAGGCCTACGCTCCGGATCTTGCTGAACTATTCGAGCCCAACGGCATGCACAAAACGCCCAGCATCGACTATGGAGTTGTGTTGGAGGGAGAGGTGTGGCTCGAACTGGACGACGGAGTCCAGGTTCAGCTGACGCCGGGCGACACCATCGTCCAGGTTGCGGCGCGGCATGCGTGGCGTAACAAGACGAAAGCGCCGGCGACGGTGGCTTTCGTGCTCACCGGCGTCGACGCCTGAGTGCTGTTGGGTAATTCGTAAGCGGTGCCGGTCGCTCCTGGGAATGACCGGCACCGCTTACGTGCTAGGGGAGAACGATGTAGTTGCTGAAGCCGCCACGAGGGTCTTTCAGCCGACCGGAGATTGCGGTGTTGACTTCCGACAACGGAAACGCCTCAGTCTCCAGATAGGACAGATCCAACGTTCCAGTTTCGATCATGTCCGCCATTTCTTGGCCCTGCGCTGCGGTAAACCAATTGGAGCCGATGATTTGAACCTGCTCGTCCATGAGCCATTTCATGTCCACAGGAACCTCTTCGGAGACCCCGCCGACGTTCACGACGCGACCGCCCCGCCTGACTCCCTTCATGGAGTCGACCATGGCCGCAGCATCGGCCCGGGCACCGAGTGCGCTGATGACGAAGTGTGCGCCGTCCCCGCGGGTACGTTCCTTGGCCCATTCTCCACTCGACTTCTCGCCAAGCGTCAGCACTTCGATTCTGCGCGGTGCGAGTGCCTTCACCCTCTCGAGCAACTGTTGATTTCGTCCGGTGCCCAGAATCTTGGCCACGCCCATGCTGAGGCAGAGCACAGTGGCAGCTACACCCAGTGTCCCGGTTATACCGTCGATCAAGGCAACGGTTCCTGGCCCCGCGTCAGCCAGACGTAGCGCTCCGTATGCTGTGCCGATATAGCCAAAGCGGGCTGCCAATTCGAAGGGTAGATTGTCCGGGATCCTGACCAGGGCCTGTTGGGGTGCAGTCATGAATTCACTGAAGCCGCCATAGGGATACTGGTCGAAAATCCGCTGGCCGTCGCGGGAAGTGCTGAAGTAGCCGTTGAGTGTGTAGTACCGGCAGCGGCTGGGGGTGCCAGCTGAACAGGCATAACAGCTGCCGCATGAGCGCAAAGGGCTCACATAGACCCGATCACCAGGCTTGACGTTGATGACCGATTCTCCGACCTCCTCCACTACGCCAGTGGGGTCGAGCCCGAATATCGCGGGGAAGGCGGGGATGGGTTGATGTGGGAACCACGTTGGCCAGCTGTTAATGACGTTCGCCATGTTCGGGACGATGCCGACAGCTTTGACACGGACAAGAACGTCTGTGGGCCGGGGTTTTGGTACTTCTATGGTGTCGATCGACATGGGTTCGCCGATCTTGTGCAGTCGTGCGGCGCGCATCATCGTCATTGACGGGGCTCCTTGAATAGAGGGGGTTGGTTGGGGTGGGGCCGGAAGCTACTTGCGGTAGCTGTCTTCCAGGTCAATGTGGAGAAGGCCCATGACGCGAACTCCCGAGTTGTACCAGGCAATGGTCAGTGTTAGCTCCACCATCTGCTGGTCGTCCAGATGCGCAGCGGCAGCATCCCACGTAGCACTCGATACGTGCACATGCGTCGTGGACTCCCTGGCAAGGGCAATGACGGCAAGCTCTGCCTCGTTGAAGAGCCCGGAATCCTCCGCGGAGGCAACGGCCCCCAGTTGTTCTTCTGTGATCCCGGCTTTGCGCCCGTGCGACTGGTGGTGGGCGATTTCATATTCGGAACCGGTGGCGTGGCCGACGGACAGTATCGCCAGTTCACGCAGTTTCGGACTTAGCTTGGAACCGTCACGCAAGGCGTTGGCGTAGGAAAGGAAGGCATCTAAAAGGACAGGCGCATTCGCCAGCGTGCGGAAAATGTTGGCCGTAGGTACTTTGCGCTCGGCTTCGAGGCGGTCCCATAGAGACTGATGATCAGCCGACGCGGCATGGTCACGGGAGAGGGAAGGAACTCGGGACATGATGTATTGGACTCCAGTTCGGGTTGGGATCAGCGAGGCTGTGGGCTGGACAGGAACTTCTCCAGCGTCATGGGGGATGGGGGAGTGGCAGGAGACTTCAAGGGGACGTCAACGAAAGCAGAGGCCTCGAAGTACCACTTTTCCAAGGCCGGGAGTCCCCATCGGGCGTTGGTGCTGACCGACGTGGCATCCCACCGCACAGGTTCAGTCTCGATGTCGATAGTCTGGTAGTGGCTGTTGAAGACTTCGACGCGGTGGCCGTCCGGGTCGCGAAGGTAGCTGAACAGCATGCCGCCGGGTCCATGCCGTCCCGGGCCGCGTTCCACCCCGTCGCCGTAACCCAGGATTCCAGCGAAGTCGCAGGCGGTGAAGATATCGTGGCTTTCGGAAACGGTGTAAGCGAAATGGTGAAGGCTGGGACCGTCGCCGGGCACCATGGCCAGATCCAGGCAGGTGCCCTTTCGGTACATGAAGGCACCGATCAGCTCGTCGCCATGCTCCAAGTACTCCGAGTTGCGGAACCCCAGTCCGCTGTAGAAAGCGCATAGTTCATAGACGTCCGGGACGAGCAGTTGAAAGTGGTCCAGCCGCTGGGCATGGGCACCCTGGTATTGCTCGAAATTGATGTGCAGGCGCGGCCGGGTGGACATTGTTGCGCACAACTCCAATGGCGTGCCAATAGGGTCCGAAACGTGGAGTGTGCGGCCTTGATGCGGCATCTCCACCCACTCGGCGGGGAGGCCGCGGTCACGAAAATAGCGGTAGGCCTCGTCAAGGTCCTCGTCGAAAAAGACTCGGAATCCAATCCTGCGGGCGGTGCCGCCGTCGGAGCTTTTCTCCAATACGAGGCTGTGGTGACAAGCCTCCGCCAGGCCGCGGAGGTAAACTGTCGATTCGTCCTCGTCACTTACCACCAAGCCCAGGACCGTGGTGTAGAACTTACGGCTCTCGGCCAGGTCGGCGACATTAAGTCGTAGATGGCTGGTTCGGCTGATGTTGAACGGCGGGCGCAAGTCGACCGGTGGCAGCATGATATTTTCTCCAATTGGTGCTAGGGGCAGCACCCTTTAATCTTCGTGCGCAGAAGGTGCGCATCTCTTGTAGTGGTCACGATGTCAGGCGGAGCGCTTGCGCGATTCCGCCCGCGGCGCGGCGGTGCTTCCGCGGGGTACGAGCCAGCCCGCCGAGACGGACTCATAGGGATCGTTGCCGGCTGGCGGGTTGTTGAGCCTGCGGATGAACCAAAGCCCGCAGGAGGTAGCCACGTCTCCGATAGGGAGACTGATGGTGGTGAGGCCAGGCCCCCACCAGGAGAATCCACTTTGATCGCCGAACCCGACGACCGAAAGCTCACTGGGCACCTCGATTCCTATCTCCAGGGCGGCGTCCAGCAGCCCAACGGTGTGTTGGACGGAGCCCAATACGACGGCGGTTGGCGGGGTTGGCTGGTTCAGCAGCCGGCGGATCGCTTCCTTGGCATGCTCCGGTGAGGCAGGCGGCCCGAGTTCGATCAGATCAGAGGCTGGCGGGATGCCGTCGGCGAGTAGTGCCTGGGTGTAGCCCTCCAGCCGTTCCCGGCCCGTGGGCAGGTCCTCGGAAGCGCCGATATAAGCAATCCGAGTGTGCCCGAGTTCCAGCAAGTGCGCCGTGGCATCCTGTAACGCCCGCTGGTCGTCGAGGCCGAACCATTGACCGCCCAGGGATGCGTGCCGGCGCAGCAATTGGACGTGCGGCATGCCCCGTAGCAGGTTGACCGAGTCCCCGTGGGGGTTGGGTGTCGGTGCAATCACCACTCCTGCTGCGTGACTGGCGGACAACTCACGGAGGTGCCGCCGCTCGATCAGGCGATCATCGAACGTCTCCGCGAGCATCAGCTGATACTCCTCCCCGGCCATGATCGCGGACAACTCGTGGGCGATGGTCGAGTAGAAGCTGTTGCGGACATCCGGGATGACAAGCCCGACGACGTTGCTTGAGGCGCCACGCATCATCCTGGCCGCCCGGTTACCGACGTAGCCAAGCTCCGAAGCGGCCTGGCGGACACGCACCTTGGTCTGCTCGCTGATGCGGGCGTCGTCGGCCAGTGCGCGGCCGACCGTAGAGACGGATAGTTGCAAATGCGCAGCGATATCCTTGGTCGTAACCATCGTTCCTCCTGGGCAAATCTCTTCGTGGGTCATTGCTTTCGGTGGTTTGACTTGTAGCCCAAACCCCCTGGCTTGATGCTAACGATAGCACGGCTGTCTGCGACGTCAAGGGGAATCCATTGTGTCGAAGAAATGTAAGCCCCTTGTCGTTGGCTCCCAATGCGAGTGTAATCATTGGATTCTTGCTGGTTTCAAAACTTCTTGATGGCAATTTTCGTAAGCGCTCTTGACTCGATGCCACTCGGTGCTATCGTTAGCACTACATCGAATCGCAGAAAGTTCCCACCGCCTTTCTGCGCAGCCAACCCCTTCCTGCGTTACAGGTTGGCCCACTTCAAGCATTCCGAACTGGCCCTTGCAGCCAGGCACTCCGCTGATGCAAGCCACATACAACGCAAGCCCCATACAACGCCAGTCCTCTACAAGGAGACAATGATGTCCCATCCAAATACTTCCAGTTCCGGGAGCGCCCCTGGCACGGCGGCTTCCAGCGTTAAGCACGCAGTCCCCACCTACCCTGAGCCGATGGACGCTATCTCCGTGGATGCCATCCCGGCCAGTCCGGCCCCATCCAGGGTCAAGAACAACCCCGAGGGCATGGCAACGAACCTCATTGCTGCCGTGTCGCTGGGGGTCTTGGCCATCACTTTCATGCTCAACGCCATGGACCGGCAGGTCTTCGCGCCCCTCATGACCACGATCGCAAAAGAGTACGGCTTCAACCTCCAGACAGGTGGACTTCTGGCCACGGTATTTACCCTGGGTATGGCTGTCGCCGGAATTCCCGCAGGTTTCCTCGTGGAGCGGTTCTCGCGTAAAGCCGTCCTGCTGGTCAGCATCGCGATTTACTCACTAGGTACCTTGGCTACCCCGCTCGCAACATCGTGGGGAGACATGGCCGTGTACCGGATCATCTCCGGGCTCGGCGAGGGGATGCAAGCCGCAGCCCTGTTCGCAGCTGTTGGCGCGTTCTTCCACCACCGTCGTGGCCTTGCCCTCGGGATTCTGGGCTTCGCATTTGGCTTGGGCGCAACCTTCGGGCCCGGACTCGGCATTATGTTCGCTGGCCAATTTGGAACGTGGCGGGCCCCGTTCACCATCTTCGGACTTCTTGGCCTGGTTCTGGCAGTGACAGCGATGTTCACCGTCAGCCGCAAATTCACTGAGCAAGCTATCAGCACCACCGGCGTGGAGGGTTCCTACGATTACATGCCGGCCAAGGCCTACAACCGTAACTCACTCGCTATCGCTGCAGCTTCCGGATGCGGGGCCCTCGCCTTATATGGATTCCTGGGTCTGTATCCCACGTTCCTGACCACGCAGTTGGGCGTATCCACCGGGGAATCAGCGCTGGCGCTGAGCTTTGTCGGTGTGGGTGGTCTGGCGGGCCTGCTCGGTGGTTGGATCGGTGACCGGATCAACCAGAGAATCCTGTTGATCGTATCCCTGGCCGTGATGGCTGTTCTCGGCGTGCTCATCTACGTAGTGCAGGCAACCTTCGCGTGGCAGTGCGTCTTCGCTTGCCTCATGGGCGTGTTCGGGACCGGAGTCTTCTTCCCCAACACCAACAGCGTGATCCAAAGGGCAGTCCGTCCCCACCAAGTGGGGCGAGCCGCCGGGCTGTTCGTCACCTGCTACTACGGCTCCGCAGCTTTTTCCGGCCTGCTGTTCGCAGCGCTGGTGCCTCAATTCGGTTGGCAGGGAGCCGGGCTGCTGCAAGTCACCGTACTACCGCTGGCTGCGGCCGCCATCATGCTGATCGTTCAGACATCGCTGTTCAATAACGCACCGCGCGCGGCCGCCCATTGATCCCTGTGATTCGACCGAAAGGAGAACCACATGACTGACGCCGATTTCCAGGAGCAGCCAATTGGCGCACTGACCGGGATACTCGTTGCCGATTTCAGCCGGGTGCTGGCAGCACCCTACGCAACAATGTTGTTCGGTGACCTTGGCGCCGATGTCATCAAAATTGAAAGGCCCGGCCTAGGTGATGACACCCGGCAATGGGGCCCGCCGTTTACCGACGATCATGAAGCTACATACTTCTTATCAGTGAACCGCAACAAGCGATCATTCACCGCTGACATGGCCAACCCTGCCGACCATCGGGACCTGGTGGAGCTTATCCGGCGCGCGGACGTGCTGATCGAAAACTTCCGTCCAGGCACCATGGCCCGGCACGGCTTGTCCTACGACCAGGTCGCAGAGATTAACCCACAGCTGGTGTATTGCTCCATCACGGGGTTCGGTTCGAGTGATGACGCAGCAGCCCTGCCAGGCTACGACCTCCTGGTGCAGGCCGTTGGAGGACTAATGAGCGTGACCGGTACTGGGCCGGGCGAACCTGTAAAAGCAGGGGTCGCCTTGGTAGATGTGCTGACCGGGCTGCATGCGGCGATTGGCGTGCTGGCCGCCCTCAGGGCTCGAGAGTCCACAGGCCGGGGCCAACTCGTCGAAGTGAACCTACTGAGTACGTTGCTATCCAGTATGGTCAACCAGAGCGTTGGCTATACCGCCGGCGGCTTCGTTCCGGGCATCATTGGTAACCGGCACCCTTCGATCGCGCCCTACCAGCTGTTCCCGGCGTCAGACAGGCAAATCGTCATCGCCGTAGGCAACGACCGGCAGTTCGCCCAATTATGTTCTGCACTCGGAATCCCTGATATCGCCGAAGAGCCCCGTTTCGCTACCAATCCGTCGCGCGTGGCCCACATCGAAGAACTCGATCGGGCAATAAGTGCGCAAACCATGGGTCAAAGCGCAGAGCACTGGTACCGCGAGCTGTCGGCTTGCGCGGTCCCCTGCGGTCCCGTCAATGACATTGCTGGCGCCTTCGCGATGGCAGGCCGACTCGGACTGAACGCCCGCGTCGACGTCGGGGAAGGAACCGACACCGTCAGCCTGCCGGCCAATCCGATCAGCCTGTCAGAGACGCCCGTCTCTTACCACCGCCGGCCGCCACGGCTCGGCCAGGACGCTGAGGAAGTGTCCGCCTGGCTTCACGGACCCACAACAACGAAGCTACCGCAACATCTGGACCAAAAGAGCAAATGCCAGCATCAACCAATGGGAGCACACACGTGACCGACCTTGCCACCGACTACCTCGACATCGACTCCCTGCTTACGGAGCAGGAGCTTGACCTGCGCACCCAGGTCCGCCGGTTCGTCGATGACCGGATCCGTCCCAACATCAATTCCTGGTACGAGGACGCTGTATTCCCACAGGACCTTGTCAAGGAAATGGGGAGCCTGGGCCTCCTGGGAATGCACCTGAGCGGCTACGACTGTGGCGGCCGCAGCGCGGTCGAATATGGGATCGCCGCAATGGAACTTGAAGCCGGTGACTCCGGCATCCGGACTTTTGTGTCAGTGCAAGGCTCTCTCGCCATGAGCGCGATCTCCAAGTTCGGCTCGGAGCAGCACAAGCAACAATGGCTGCCGGGCATGGCGGCCGGGGAACTAATCGGTTGTTTTGGCCTCACCGAGCCCACTGCCGGCAGTGACCCCGCGGGGATGGTCACCCGGGCCGTTCGAGGAAAATTGGGCTGGGTCCTCAACGGAGCGAAACGCTGGATAGGCCTCGCATCCATCGCCGACGTCGCGATCATTTGGGCGAAGACCGACGACGGCATCCGCGGCTTCGTCGTCCCCACCGACACGCCGGGCTTCTCCGCCGTTCCGATATCCCAGAAGATGTCCATGCGGGCGTCGATCCAGTGCGACATCACCCTTGAGAACGTTCAACTGCCAGAAAGTGCCGTACTACCGGGCGTGGTCGGCCTCCGTGGTCCGTTCTCCTGCCTCAACGAGGCGAGGTACGGCATCATGTGGGGCGCGATGGGTGCGGCCCGGGACGCCTACCAGAGTGTTCTGGCATACGCGCAGGAGCGCACACAATTCGGCAAACCGATCGCCTCGTTTCAACTCACCCAGCAAAAGCTCGTTGACATGGTCCTGGAAATCCAGAAGGGAACGCTCGTTGCCCTTCAGACAGGGCGGCTCAAGGACGCTGGACGCTTGCGCCCCGAGCAGATTTCCTTCGGCAAACTCAACAACGTCCGCCAAGCGATCGAGATCTGCCGTTCTGCCCGCACCATCCTTGGCGGAAACGGGATCACGCTTGAGTATTCACCGCTGCGCCATGCCAACAATCTGGAGAGCGTGCGCACCTACGAGGGTACAGACGAGGTTCACACGCTGATCATGGGCCGTGCGATCACTGGCATCCCGAGCTTTTCGTAGCCATGGAAACAGCTACCCGCATCGAGGTACCTCAAGAGTCCGGGAAGTCAGTCACTACGACTTCCACCACCTACATTGACCATGCTGGACTCCGCTTTGCACTTCTGACTTTGACGAACTCCGGGCATCGCCCTGTGACCATGGGGCCGACATCGTTGGCCGGGTTCGAGGCCGCGTTGAACTCCTTGGACCTCTCCAGGGTTGACGCAGTTGCTGTCACCGGTCAAGGCCCGGTGTTTTGTGCCGGAGCAGACCTGAAAGTGATGACAGCACTCACCACCCTGGAACAGGCCGAGGATGTGGCGCGCCAAGGCCTAACGGCGTTGGGTCGCCTGGCCGCGCTATCTGTTCCAACGTTCGCCTTCATCAATGGCGTCGCGTTGGGCGGCGGGCTGGAACTGGCACTGCATGCCGACTACCGCACTGTCGCCCACTCTGCACGGGCACTGGGTTTTCCGGAAGTCCGGCTCGGCCTGATTCCGGGCTGGGGCGGTATTCGGCGCACAGTGGAACTCCTTGGCCCGGACCTCACGGCACGTCTGGTGGTCACGGACTCGCTCGCGGGCAGGACGCTCTCTTCGCAGGCGGCGGCCAACATTGGCTTGGTCGATCGCATGCTCCCGGGGGACTGGTTCCTGCAAGCCTCGCTGGACTTCGCGGTCGGCATCCTCTCCGGAACGGATTCAGCCACAGCGCACATGGGCCCAGACAAAGAACGGAAGCCTTTTGGCGCCGTCGCCCGTTTCACGGCCCTGGACGCGATGCGCAAGAAGCTGGATGCGCGCCTCCATGGCGCTGCCCCCGCTCCCTATCGTGCCTTGGAGCTGATCTCCGCGGCAGCCCGAACGCCGCGCGGCACCACGGGATCAGCGGCAGAGATTCGTGCGTTCGGCGAACTGCTGCTCTCCGATGAGGCCCGAGCGAGCATTTATGCATTCCATGTCACACAGTCCATGGTGAAGAAGCCCACGGGCAGGCCAGCTGTTGAGCCCCTCCCGGTTCGATCCGTGGGCGTTATCGGAGCTGGGCTGATGGCCAGCCAGCTCGCGCTGATCTTCGCGCAAAAGCTGCGCCTCCCGGTGCGAATCACGGATCTGTCCCAGGAACGCGTCGATTCCGCGTTGGGCCGGATCGGTGTCCAGTTGGACAAACAGGTTTCCGCCAGCCGCCTCGCGGTTGAGGACTCCGACGACATTCTCGCCCTAATCACCGGCGGGACGGACAAGGCGGTATTGGCGGACTGCGATGTGGTCATTGAGGCAGTCTTCGAAGAACTTGATCTTAAGCGCGCTGTGTTTGCAGAAGTCGAACCGCTCATCCGGCCAGACGCGCTGCTGTTGACCAACACGTCCTCCCTGTCGGTCGAGGCCATGGGTGCCACTCTGAACCACCCCGAGCGACTCATTGGCTTCCATTTCTTCAATCCAGTGGCCGTGCTGCCGCTCGTAGAAATAGTCGCGACACAACACACAGACGAAGAGGCGCTGGCCACGGCATTTGACCTGGCGGGACGACTTCAGAAAACAGCCGTGCTCGTCAAGGACACTCCCGGATTCGTGGTGAATCGCTTGCTGACGCGGCTCATTGACCAAGTGCTGTCACTGATTGACGACGGCGGCGACCCCGGTATTGTGGACCGCGCCTTGGAACCACTGGGACTGCCCATGACTCCGCTGCAACTTCTCCAGTACATCGGCCCGGGCGTGCAGCTACACATTTGCGAGACCCTGAACCGGGCGTATCCGGAACGCTTTGGCGTGAGCCGCAGCCTGACCGCTGTGGTGGCGGCAGGGCTCCCGGGCTACCTTGACAACGACGGCGGACTCTCGCCTGCCGCCGCCGCCCTCCTGCCGCCGGCCCACCCGACGGATTCCGGGGTGGTCCGCACGACCGTGCTGGCGGCGCTGGCCCAGGAAGTGACGGCGATGCTCGAAGAGTCAATCGTTGCCGGAGCCGAACAGATCGATCTTTGCATGGTCCTCGGCGCCAACTATCCCTTTCACACCGGCGGCCTGACACCCCTTCTGGATCGGGAGGCTGGCAGTACCTTCCATCCCGGGATGCGCGTCCCCGTTTCCGCCGTTAGCTAGGCCGTCCTGATCAACATCCGGGCCGCCATACGTGCGTCCCGGTCCTTCCGTCCTGCCGTCCCCGTCCGAGGAGAAGAAAATGAACCCCCAACTAGATGTCGTCATCGTCGGGGCCGCCCGTACGCCGCAAGGGCGGCTGATGGGTCAGCTTGCCCCGCTGTCCGCAACCGAACTCGGTGGTGCCGCAATCGGTGCTTCTGTCGAAAGGGCCAACGTGCACCCTAAGGATGTCGACGCCGTCATCATGGGACACGTGCTCCAGGCCGGAGCAGGACAGAATCCTGCCCGCCAGGCAGCCGTCGCCGGCGGTATTCCGCTGAGCGCGCACGCCGTCACCGTCAACAAAGTGTGCCTCTCCGGGCTGAGCGCAATCATTGAGGCGAGCCGGCTGTTACGTCTCGGTGAAGCCGCGGTCGTGGTTGCCGGCGGACAGGAATCCATGAGTAATGCCCCGCATCTGCTGCCAGGGTCCCGCGCCGGGCATCTCTACGGAAACACCACGTTGATCGACTCAGCTGCCCACGACGGACTCACCGATGCCTTCGACCACGAGGCCATGGGCCTGGCCACGGATAGCGCCAATGACGCCCTTGGGATTCCCCGCGCCGATCAGGACAGGGTGGCAGCTGACTCTCACCGACGGGCAGCGGCCGCCCAGACGGCGGGGGTATTCGACCAGGAAATCTCTCCGGTCAAAGTGCCCCGGCGGCGCGGAGAGTCCGAGCTGGTAGACACAGACGAAGGTGTGCGTCCGGACAGCAACACAGAGTCGCTGGGCAAGCTGAGGCCTGCGTTCTCCCCGAAGGGCACCATTACCGCCGGCAATGCCTCCCCGCTCAATGACGGCGCTGCCGCCGTCGTCCTCACAACGCGCAGCTATGCAGAAGCCCACCGTCTCAAAATCATGGCAGTGCTGGGCGCCCCGGGACAGACAGCTGGCCCCGATACCTCGCTGCCTGACAAGCCCGCCCGTGCCATCGCAACAGCGCTTGAGAGGCAAGGGTGGAGTACGGACGAGCTGGACTTCGTGGAGATCAACGAGGCGTTTGCCTCGGTAGCCCTGCATGCGGCGGCGGAGCTGAGGATCGGCATGGACAGGGTCAACATCAACGGGGGAGCGATCGCCTTGGGCCATCCCATTGGTGCCTCCGGCGCGCGGGTGGTGGTCTCCGCAGCGTACGAGCTGCAACGTCGCGGCACCGGCAAAGCGGCAGTGGCGCTGTGCGGCGGCGGAGGCCAGGGCGAGGCGCTCCTTCTGTGGAGGTGATCAAGTAGTCACGGCCTCAACGTGGCCTCAAAGAGCCACGCCAACAACCAAGTCCTTATCGAGAAGCATTGCCGACGCAGATGACTTCGGAAACTGACGCCCGAGCCGAGAGTGGTGTCCCACCAGAAGCGTCTCGATTCCAAGGTAATGGCACCCTGCCAACTTTCTGCATAACTTCTGTACGCATCTTCAAGCAGGCAGTTAGTCTTGGCTTCAACAAGATGCTGGGGGAGCAAATGATGAAACCAATCATGGTTGACGGCGGCAAAGGCACCGTGGAATTGGCTGCCGGAGGAGTTCTCCGGATTGTGTGGAAGCCAGGGACTGTTCTGGAGGCTCCCGATGTACAAGGGGCGATGGCGAAGGTAAATGAGCTTGCCGACGGTGTGGAATACCCGATGTTGATCGACATAGCGAACACCCAAGCGGTGACCCGCCACGCCAGGTCCGTTTTCAGCGTGAAGTGTGCCGCTTCGCGGATTGCGCTGCTTGGTTCAAGTCCACTCGATCGTGTCATTGCCAACTTTGCCATGGCGCAGCGCACACTCCCGTGTCCCACTCGGTACTTCACTTCCCGCGACGAGGCCATGGACTGGCTTCTCGCTACTCGGCTTTCCTGATCCGTAGGGCGGCACGCGGCTTTAAAGCCCGGCGTCCTGGACGCTCAGCCATTCCAGCTCGACGTGAACCGGACACTCGCCGATCTCGAGTCGTACTCCCGTCACTGGCTTGCCGTCAATACGGATCGACGCCGGACGGGGGAGCCGCACCAGCGTCCCCGCCGATGGTGCCAGCCATTCGGCTCCAGGAAGTCGACGCACCGTGAAGGAGGCACCTTGTGTGTCCCAACTAAGATGATCGACGGCGAGCCCTCCGCGTGCGCGAAGTCCCGTCACGGACCCGCGCGGCCATGCGGTGGGTACCGCGGGCAGCACTGACAGCGACTCGGTGGTGGACCCAAGCAACATCGCAGCAACGAGTGCGGGAAGACCTCCGCTTGCGTCCAAGTTGAAGATCCTGCCCGCATCGTGCGTCGTTGTCAGCGTCGGGCTCCAGTGGTCAATCGCAAGCCAGTTGACGCAGGTCTCTGCCGCCGCCGCATCCCCGAGCGCTGCAGCAGCCAGCCCGACCTGGACCAAGCCGAACGCCATCTCCATGCGTCCAGGGGGCGCGGTGGGCGCCTCAGCACGCCACGCTATCTTATTCCTCACGGTTTCAGAGGCGGCTGCACGCAATCGTGCCGCCTCCTCTCCGTCGCCGTCGAAGGCCGGATCGAGCTCGTACCACAGCGGGTAGAGCTGGGAGGCGTGGCGGTGCGCGATGTTCTCGTTCCACTGTGGGTCGAGCCATTCGGCGAGTGTGCCGTCACCTGCCACGCGATAGGCCGGCAGTTGGCGCAGGACACGAGACCATCGTGCATCCAGCGAGTCGTCGTCGCAGGCTCGGCCAAGCAGCTTGGTCGCCCGGGCAGCATCGCGCAGAATGGCGACGTCGATCGTCGCGTCCGTCGCGAGGGGGACTCGCGCTTTTCCGGGCGTGTTCTCGGGTGAATAAGAAGGGACAATCCTGCGCACGCCGCCGACTTTAGGAAATGCGGTTTCGGCGAAACGGAGAACCCCTTCGGCCAGTTCCCACACTCTGTCGTCCACGATGGATCGATCGCCGGTAGTGGCGAGGGCGTCGGCCACGATTCGCAGAACCCAGCCGCCGCACCCGGTCCAAAACATGTGGGGGTATTGCTCGGCGAAATGGTTAGCGCGGCCGTGTGTCGACATCCGCGAGGGTAACAACATTCCCTCGGCACCGAAGACCAATCGTGCGTTATCGCGGTAATCGTCCAGGTGGGGGAGTACGAGGTTGAGGAGCGACAGGGCAAGCTCCGGGGTGCCAGTTGTTGTCATACCGGCCATGGCGCCGTTCTGAACGTTGCCGTTCAGTGTGTAGTCGGCTGACCAGGCAGGGCGCCAGGTTCCCTGCCAGACGCCCTGGAGGGTTGGCGGCAGCTCACCTGTGGAGGCGATGATATTCGCCCGTCCGCTCAAATACGCGGCCTCGACCACCCGGCGTCGAGCATTTTCGTCACCGGCCCGGGCCGTTGCCCAAAGTTCCTCGGTTAGTGTCTCGGACGAACCGCTTTGCAGATCGAGCATTGACGCGCCGGTAAGGGGGTAAAGCGCTTCCCGCTGCTCGTTGCGGACGTCATCCCACGACGTCGGCATGTCACCGGCCGCTTCAGCGCTTAGGTCGTCGGACGCCAGCGTGATGTCGACGCGGATCACCCGCGGGACCTCGGGCCCTGTCGGTACGCCTGAGTGTGCAAGACCTCCATCGGCCTGCCACGTCGTCTCCGTCACGGCAGTAACGGCAGCACGAATGGCGGAGGGCCCGTCGCCTGCATCAGCAAAGAGTAAGCCTCGGGCCCCACCTTCGAAACTCGCGTTGACCACGGCGGACGCGTCGGGCACACCGGTGTCAAAGGACGTTGGTGCGCCGGCACCCAGACCTAGCTCGAGAATGCTGGTGCTTTCACAGTCAGCCTCGAGCGCAAGCAGGACAGACTCGCTACCGTACGGGGCGATGAGCCGGAGCGCGTGCCGTCCAAGATCGAGATCGGTCCACTCGATCGCAACCTCGCCAAGAAGTGGATCGATGGTCCGCTGCGACTCAGATACGCCGCCGGGGGTACGGATGGTCAGTGTCGCGCAAAGCCCGAGTGGGTCGGTCCAGATCAGGTCGTCCCCATAGCCGCTGGCGCGGACGCCATGGCTGAGCGCGGCGCTTGCGGTGTCCGCATCACCCGAGAGTAGGGCATCCCGTAGCCGCCTCCGCACAGGAGCGAGGTCGGGTGCGTCAGGCCGCGGATTCACGGGGAGGAAGTAGTTCTCGTGCGCGAAGGAAATGGTGATGGCGTCGGCCGGACCGTACGCGACCGCGCCGACCCGGCCACTCCCGACAATAAGCCCCTCCTCCCAAGTGCCGGCGTTCGTTGCCGTCACAAAGACCGGCCCTTGCCGTCCGGGGGTGGCGGGTGGAAGGCCGTTCATCATGCTGACTCTCGCTGGACGAGGGAAGTGCTCAGAATCGGCCTCCGTTCGACGTCGCGCCCACGCAGGACCGCGAGTAGGGTCTCTGCGGCGACGCGGCCCATATCCTCCAACGGCTGTCTAACTGTTGTGAGTGTTGGATCCATGGTGGTCGCGATGGAGACGTCGTCGAAACCGATCACGGCGACGTCGGACGGGACTTGTCGACCTGCTGCCTGGAGTACCCGGATCGCCCCGCTCGCCATCAGGTCGGAGGACGCGAAGACGCCGTCGAGGTCTGGGTATCGCTTGAGGAGCCGTGCCATAGCGGCTGAACCGCTCACAAGGGTGAACTCGCCGTGCACGATCGGACTGTCGTCGATGCCGAGCCGCGCCAGCTCGTCGCGCCAGCCCCTGATACGCTCGCGGGCTGGCTCCATATCGTTGGGGCCCGCAATAATGCCCAGCCGTCGTCGTCCGGCGTCCGCGAGCGCCCGGGCGGCCAGCCTTCCGCCGCCGTAGTTGTCGGAGTCGATGACGATCGCGTCGGGAGCAAGCGCGATGCGGGGTTGCCCAACCCACGCGATCGGAACGGGGGAGTCGATGAGCGCCTGCGCCAGATGCGTGATCTCGTGCTGAAGGATGACGATGGCACCGTCTATTGCCCCCGAGCGCAGAAACCGTGGGATACGGTCGCCATCGTCGTGGTCGGCCGGGACCAAAATTGGTTGAACCTCGCCAGCGTAAAGTCCCTTCGCAGCGCCCTTGAGCACTGCGGTAAAGAACGTGCCTGTCAGGCTGTCCAGCTCGTTGAAGGCGATGATGAGTGCGATCGCTCCCGCGCGCCCTCCGCGCAGCATGCGAGCTGCGCTGTTGGCCTCATAGCCCAGCTCCTTGGCGGCCTGCTCAACAGCCGCAGCCATCGTGACGTCGACGTTCGTCTCGCCGGCAAGTACCCGCGCAGCCGTGGCTCGGGACACGCCTGCGATTTTGGCAACGTCTACCAGCGTGGGTCTTGGCATTGTGCATCCTTTTTAAGGTTGTCGACGATGGGCCTTGGTTCGTGGCTGCAGGCCAGGCTCCAGACTTCGATCTCAAGGCTCCCATGGAATCCAGAAACCCGTCAGCTGAACGCGCCCCGTTGGCGAAACTTGATTATCGAACAGTATAGAGATCGATACCTCGATATTTATCTGTTCTCGCAGATTGCTATTGCGTGGTCCTGAACCGAAGGCTACCGTTTAGCCAGAGATCGTTCTCTCAGTCCAGATCGAACGCTCTGAGATCACTTCCAAGGCCCCAACGAAGAGGAATTGTCGTGAAAAGAAGCTTGACGGCGATAGCCGCCACTGCAGCAGTACTTGCCCTCGCTCTCACCGGATGCTCCTCCGGTGGCGGCGGAAAACCAGCCGACCCGAATGCGGAGGTCTCCTTCTGGTCCTTCACCGGGATCAATGCGAAGGACAGCGTCAATGAGTACGCCAAGAAGGTGCCCGACGCGAAGGTCAAGCTGACTGAGGTCGGAAGCACCACCGAGACCGCAACTGCTCTCACAGCCGCATTGGCGGGGGGCAAGGTTCCCGATCTCGTTATGATCCAGAATGACGACTTGCCCAAGTTCGTAGAGAACAGCTCCAACTTCGTGGACCTGCGCAGCCTGGGCGGCGACAACATCGCCCACGACTACCTAGGCTGGGCTGCAGGTGCTGCGACCGCGCCGGACGGCTCAGTGATAGGCATTCCGACGGATGTCGGAGGACTGGGCTTCGCCTACCGTGCGGATCTCTTCGAGCAGGCCGGCCTGCCGACGAAGCCCGAAGAAGTCGCTGCCATGTGGAAGGACTGGCCCTCGTTTATCGAAATGGGGCGGAAGTACACGGCCGCCACCGGCAAGCCCTTCGTTGACAACATTGAGACCAGCGTCTTCTTCTCGACCGTTAACCAGGTCAGCGAGAAGTACTATTCGGACGAGGGCAAGCTCGTCTACGACACGAACCCCCAGGTGAAAGACGCATTCGACGTCGCCGTGAAAACCCATGACGCCGGCATCAGCGCCGGTATTGCGGCGTGGTCCTCGGGCTGGGCTCCAGGCCGCGCGAACGGTGCCTTTGCCGTCACCATCGCTCCCTCTTGGATCCTCAAAGGCATCAAGACCGACGCCCCGGACACCGCAGGCAAGTGGCGCATCGCCAGCGTGCCCGGCGTCGGGGGTAACTGGGGAGGCAGCGTTATTGCCATCCCGGCCCGGGCGGAGCACCCTGAGGCGGCCTGGCAATACATCAAGACGATGATGTCGGCTGAGGGTCAAACGGACCACTTCGTGCAGTCAGGCACCTTCCCGGCGGCGACCTCCGCGGTTACAAGCCAGTCAGTCCTTGACTACACCGACCCGTTCTTCGGAGACTCGAAGATCGGCAAGGTTATGGCCACCTCCGTTCAGCAATTCCCGTCGTTCTACAACGGCCCCGACACGACCCCCATCAACGGTGCGCTCCTGAACACCCTTGTCCAGTTGGAAGCCGGCGGTGTCACCTCCGATAAGGCCTGGACGACCGCCCTGCAGACGGCCAAGCAGGCTATCGGCGGCTGATCGTCCCACCCACCCGAGTGGCCCGGCGTGAACAGGGCCGGGCCACTCCTTGACGGAGGTACACCTATGTCATCGGCGACAGCCACTCTTTCCCGCAAACAGCGCAAAGGCCCGGTTCAGAAGGCCACGCGGATCCGTAACCCGCTCTCGGAGCGGATTGCTCCCTACGCGTACGTTGCGCCCTTCTTCCTGATCTTCATAGTCTTCGGACTTTTTCCCCTCGTCTTCACCTTCTACGTCTCGCTCTTTGACTGGAATCCCATCGGGAAGCAGACCTTCGTTGGTCTGAGGAACTTTGAGCTGCTCTTTGCGGACGGCAGGTTCTGGAATGCACTCCTGAACACGTTCGGGATATTCCTGATCTCGACAATCCCGCAGCTACTTCTGGCACTTTTTCTCGCGCACCTGCTCAACCATGCGCGTCTGCGCTGGGCGAACTTCTTTCGCATGGCACTGCTTGTTCCTTACATCACCTCCGTCGCAGCGACAGCGATCGTATTCGCTCAGATCTTCGACAAGAACTTTGGCCTCATCAACTGGGTCCTGGGGCTGTTCGGGCTCCCGTCCGTGAACTTCCTTGCGACCAACTACGGCTCCTGGATACTGATCTCGGCGATGGTCATGTGGCGTTGGTTCGGATACAACACACTGCTTTACCTCGCTGGACTGCAGTCGATGCCCCGGGAGATGTTCGAGGCGGCCTCCGTGGACGGAGCTTCGAGCTGGCAGCAGTTCCGGCATCTGACGATCCCGTCGCTGCGCCCCATCATCGTGTTCAGTGTCATCATGTCAACCATTGGCGGGCTGCAAATCTTCACAGAACCGCTTCTCGTATCGCCCGAATCCGGCCTCACCTGCGGGGCGGGCCGACAGTGCCAGACGCTGTCCCTCTTTCTCTATGAGCAGGGCTTTGGCCTGTTCAAGTTTGGTTATGGTTCCGCAATCGGCGTCGTGCTGTTTGTGATCGTCGTCCTCGTATCGCTCCTTAACTTTTTCCTGTCCACACGTACGAGAAAGGCCCGCTGATGTCCGATGTAATCGATGAGGCTATCCCGCAGCAGCTCCTCGCACCCGGGGTGAAGCCAGGACCTCACCCCACGCGACGCGGCAAGCGCGGAGTCAGCCGTCGCGTGTACGTGTTCCTCGCCCTCGCCGTCGCCGTGTCGGTATTCCCGCTGTACTACATGTTTGTGATCGCATCTGCGGGAGCCACGGCTGTGACCTCAATCCCGCCCCGAATGTATCCGGGCACGCAATTCTTCGACGTCGCAGCGAAGGTGTTTGATACCGTTCCGTTCTTCGCATCGTTGATCAACAGCGTATTTGTCTCGCTCACGATCGCGGTCGTTTCCGCGATCATGTGCGCGATGGCGGGGTTCGCGTTTGCCAAGCTTCAGTTCCCCGGCCGGAATTTGTTGTTCCTCATCGTCCTGCTGACAATGACTGTTCCTGCGCAGCTCAGTGTGATTCCGCAGTATCTGATCATTTCCGGACTTGACTGGGTGGACACGCTCCAAGCAATCATCGTTCCTGGGCTGGCCAGCGCGTTCGGTATCTTCTGGATGCGTCAACACATGGCGACCACCGTGAGCGACGAGCTTATCCAGTCTGCCCGCATTGACGGTGCCAATTCGTGGCAGATGTTCTGGGGCATCGCATTCCCGGTGGTGCGTCCGGCCGCGTTTGTGCTTGGACTAATCACGTTCACCAGCGTGTGGAACGACTTCATGTGGCCGTTCATTGTCCTGAAATCCCCGGAGCTGTTCACAGTGCAGATCGCACTGAAGCAGCTCCAGGCCAACCGGACGATTGATGTTGCCTTGGCCATGGGCGGCTCGTTCCTGGCTACGCTGCCACTGTTGATCGTGTTCTTTTTTGTCGGCCGGCGAATGGTGTCCGGGATCATGGATGGGGCGTTCAAGGGCTGATGCTGCAACACACCTCGAGCGCAAATGGATTACCCCAGACCTCGCGCGTCCTGCGCACACCATGGTCGATCGCCGCGGAGACAGGCTAGAGAGACATTCTCCACGCCTCGGGCTCGAGCTCGAGGCGTGGGTACGCCTCCGGAAATCCTTCAGTCCCGACAATCGGGCCAGAGCTGGGCGCTTGTCTCCTGAATGCCAAAGCCACACGATTTGGCTCGCAGGTCCGTCGGGCAGGGAGTCCTGCACCCCGTCGTCGGATGAGTTACTCCGCTCGGCACTTTGACCGGGGAGTTTCCCTTGGGTGCTCCGCCAAAGGTTGGGGTGGCTGTAATGCGCTTCATGGCTCCTCCTGCATCCTGCTGGTTCAACCATGCTGCAGTTGGATCAAGAGTTCCCCGGGTTTTGCGCAGCTTCGGCGAAGTTTATGGACAGGAAAAACGGCTTCGCTGCCATAGTTCGATTGGGCTGCTGCCATTCAACCGCATTTCCACGGAAGGTTATGACGATGGCTCTTAATTACCGGCCTCTCAGACAGATTCGGCTCCGTGAGGGCCGCTTCGCTGAAGCCCGGCGTGTGAACCGTGAAGCACTACTACGGCTGGATCCTGATCGTCTTCTGGCGCCCTTCCGGCAAGAAGCGGGCCTTCCCGCTACGGCTGGGCTCTACGGCGGATGGGAATCGACGGGACTCAACGGCCATACGGCAGGGCACGTCTTGTCAGCGCTGGCCCACGCTGTAGCCGGGGACGGTGACCCACGCCTGGAGAAGATGCTTGGAAGCCTGCTGTCCGGACTCCGGGAAGTGCAGCAGGCCTCCGGGACAGGATACTTGGGCGGCGTACCTCAAGGGCGGCAGCTTTGGGACGAACTCGTTCAGAGAGACATTAGCGCTTCCCCTTTTGAGCTCAATGGGCGCTGGGTTCCCTTGTATAACCTGCACAAGACGCTGGCGGGCCTGGTGGATGTCGCATGGAATGTTCCCTCCGCAGAGGCGGACCAGGTCCTGGATGAGCTCGCCAATTGGTGGCTGGAAACCATGGACCGACTGGACCAGGAAGCACTCGAGCTCATAATCCAGACCGAGTTCGGCGGGCTTACTGAAGCGTTCGCCCGCCTTGCACTTCTCCGGCAGGATGGGCGCTACCTTAAGCTGTCCATGAGGTTCATCCGGGAAGAGCTGATAACCCGGGTGCTTTCTCTACCGGGTGAAAGAGCGCAGGACTCACTTGCGGGTCTTCATGCCAACCCTCAGATTCCCGTCGTAGTGGGCTACGCCGCAATTGCCAGGGCTGCACGCGAACTCGGGTTGGACGATGCAGCGACGGCGCGCATAGGGCAAGCCGCCCGAAACTTTTTCGACGACGTCGTTGGCCGACGCAGCAGCGCCATTGGCGGCAACAGTGTCCGGGAGCATTTCCACCGTAAGGATGACTTCTCCCCAATGTTCCTCGGACGGGAGGGCCCCGAGAGCTGCAACAGCTACAACATGGTCAAGCTGGCAGCGGAGCTCTACCTCCTGGATGGGGAGGACCGGTATCTGGACTACATCGAGGTCACTCAATGCAGCCATGTGCTATCCACGCAGCACCCTGGGCACGGTGGCCTGGTCTACTTCACTTCCCACCGTCCCGGCCACTACCGGGTGTACTCGCCGGAACAGGACGGCTTTTGGTGCTGCATGGGCTCTGGATACGAGGCTCACGCAAAGCATGGATCCCATGTGTACGTCACCGATGGCAACGAACTCCGTATTACCTGGCTTTTGGCCACGGAACTCCACTGGAGCGAGCAGGGCGTCCGGGTCACCATTGACTCTGCCTTACCCTCAGGGAACACCGCCACCGTCCGGGTGAGCGTGGAGGAGCCGAAGGAATTCACCCTCCTAATCCGCATACCGCAATGGTCGCTAGGTGCCAAGGGCACGCTCCCCGACGGCCGGAGGATCGACGAGGACGGTGGTTGGTGGCGTTTGCGCCGCGTGTGGGAGGGGTCGGAGGAGATCCTGCTAAGTCTGGACCGTGAACTGCAGTTGGTCCGGGCGGCGGATAACTCCCCGTGGGCCTGGATCAGGCACGGACCAACGGTCCTGGCCGAAGAGATTCCCGATGATGTTCTGCGCTACCGGGCAACGGGGGCCAGGACGGCCCACATCGCTTCAGGGCCGCTTAGGCCGCTGGCGGAGACGCCTGTCCTGCTTGCCAATGGGCTGGAAACCAACTACGAAGGGGGCGAGGAGCTCTCGGTTCGCGCCTCTGATGGGCAGAGGCTGAGGCTAAAGCCCCTGCACAGGATCCACGACGCCCGGTACAGGCTCTCTTGGCCCATGGCTCAGGACGAAATGCAGGTCAGAGAAATCCAGGAGAAGTTAGCGGAGCAAGACCAGGCATCTACCGCCTTGGAAGCACGGGTGGTGGACGGGATCACCTTCGGGGAGCAGCAGCCTGAAGTCGATCACGAGGTTAACGCTCAGCATGCCGAGCGTGGAATGACACCGGACGGGGCACACTGGCTGCGCCCCAAAGAGCCGCTCACGGTCGTGATGCGCGACTGGACGATGATCGGCACGAGCCTTCGCATTGAAAGCGTGCAGGGTAAGGAGCAGGAATCGTTCCTTCTTTCTGGGGCAGAGAACGGGACGGTAGTAACAGTCACGCAAGGGCCGGACGGTGTCAGTGAGATTGAGTTCAACAGCAACGGCAGCTCAGAGGCCCGCCTGGTCATTACTCCCCGGCCGGGCCACGCGATGCCAAGGTTGAGACGCCTGCTGCTCTTGACCGATGCCGCGGATTCGCTGGGCTGAAAAGTTGAGGTCCTCACTGCACCGTTGCATGCCAACACGACCTCGCGTTCCGCGCAGGCACCGCACCACGTCATCCACCCCGGGAATGGTCCCGGGGTGGATGACGTGTAAGTGGTCTGGGCTTCTGTTAGCTAAGCCAGGACTTCACTGTTTGCTCGTGCGCGTCCACCCACTTCTTGGCTGCGGCTTCTGGCGACATGCCGCCTTGGATATCCGTGGCGACTGAATTCTGGTCATCGTTGGTCCATTTGAAGCCCTTGGCCAGTTTGGCTGCCGGTGAGCCGCTGTCGGCAAACTTCTTGGACATGACCTTGTTGAGGGTGTAGGTCGGGTAATCGCAGGCCACCTTTTCTGCGTCAGCATCGCAGCCCTCGGTCCAAGCTGGAAGAGCGACCTTCTTCAGCGGAACCTGGGACAGGAACCACTGCGGTTCATAAAAGTAGCCCAGCAGCGGCGTCTTGTTTTGCTCCGCCGTCCGGAACGACTGGATAAGGGCAGCCTCCGAGCCGGAGAACACCACTTTGTAATCCAAGTTCAGATTCTTCACCAGGGCTTCGTCGTTGGTGACGAAAGCGGGGTCGCCGTCGAGGAGCTGGCCCTTTCCGCCGGACTCGGAGGTGGTGAACATCGAGGCGTACTTGTTCAGGTTCTTCCCGTCCGTGATGTCCGGGTACTTCTCTGCCATCCATGGTGGTACGTACCAGCCGATGTGACCTTCGTTGCCGGTGGGACCGGCATCTACAGCCACCTGCTGATCCGTAATGTACTGCTTGGTGAGGTCGGCATGACCCCAGTTTTCCATGATGACGTCCACCTCACCGGAGGCGAAACCCTGCCAGGAAATCTGTTCGTTCAGGTCCTTCTGCACCACAGTGCAACCAAGCTGGTTTTTCGCTACGTAGCTGTACACGGCGGCATTGGCCGTATAGCCGACCCACGCGTTCATCGCGACACTAACAGATCCGCAGGGTGCATCCCCGGCACCTGCGGGGGCGGCGGCCACCTGGTTCACGGAAGCACCCCCGCAGCCTGTCAGCAGCAAAGCAGCCGCGGCAACTCCTGCCATCAGGGGGATAGTTCGTTTCAACAGCGGTCCGGCTTTTTTCATCGTTGGGTCTCCTTGTTGGGGGTGGGAGTATGGCGGGGAAGGTTGTTCATTGGAGGGACTAGGTTGAGGGGGACTTGGCCACGGCGATTTTGCGCAGCGGGGCTGCTGCCGCTGCCTGCGTCATCCTGTCGAGCAGGATGCCGAGGAATACGATGGCAAGGCCTGCGGCCAAGCCCTTGCCGAACAGCGAACTTTGGACAAAGCCGGCGACGACGTCGTACCCGAGTCCGCCTGCACCGACCAGGGCACCCACGACCACCATCGCAAGGACGTAGATCAGCCCTTGGTTGGCGGCGAGTGCCAGGGATTTCCTGGCCATCGGCAACTGGACCTTGGTAATGACCTGCCACGGGGTTGAGCCGGAAGAAATGGCAGCTTCGAGGACAGTGGGTGAGATCGCTGCGATGCCATCGGCCGTGATTTTGATGGCGACGGGAGCTGCATAGATGATGCCTGCGATGATCGCCGTGAAACGGGTAGCGCCGAATAGTCCCAGGAACGGAACAAGGTAAACGAACGCGGGCATCGTCTGGCCGGCGTCGAGTATTGGCCGAAGGAGTTGGTCTACCCTTTGGGAACGGCCCATCGCGACGCCGAAGACCACACCAAGGACCATGACCAGCACGGTGGCCACCAGCGTTCCCGCGAGGGTGACCATGGAATCGCTCCAGAGGCCGAGGTAGATGATGACACCGAGGCAGGCAGTGGTAACGGCGGCCAGCTTCCAGCCGCCCAATGCGTAAGCCGCCAGGGCAATGACACCGACAAGGATGTAGAAAGGCGTGTCCGTGAGCAGGGACTGGAACGGGTTAAGGATTCCAGTGGTGACCGATTCCCGCAGGGACACTGTGAACAGGGACAGGTTGCTCTGCATCCACTGGCTTGCCGAGCTTACGGCTTGGACGATTGCCGGGCCGATGTTGAAGTCTTTCGGGAAAGCCGCGGCCCACAAAGAGCTCCTGGACAACTGGACCATGACCAGGGCCACGGCCAGTGTCACGCCCAGGACGATGTATCGGTTCCTGCGCGAGATCCGGCCGGTCCGGGCAGCGCCCGGTTCCGCGCGGCGGCTGGCTGCAGTGGTCACCCGGTCCAGCACGATGGCGAGCAGGACGATGGAGAGGCCGGCATTTACTGCAGTACCGACGTCGAGCGATTGCAAGGCGCGGACAACAACCTGGCCGAGCCCTGGCGCGGCGATAAGTGCCGCAATAGTGACCATGGACAGGGCCGCCATCGTACTTTGGTTGATTCCCATGACAACGGTCCGCCTGGCCATGGGAAGCTGCAGGGTAAGTAGCCGCTGCAGGCCTGTAGTACCCAGCGAGTCCGAGGCTTCCCGGGTGTTCTCCGGGATACTCCGGATTCCGTGAGCCGTCAGGCGGATTACGGGAGGCGCGGCGTATATGACTGTAGCAATGACAGCCGAGGCCGGGCCGATGAGGAAGATGAGCGCCAGGGGGGCGAGGTAAACGAAGGTGGGCAGCGTCTGCATGAAGTCCAGTACCGGCGTGATCACCGTGGCAACTCGGGTGGAGACGCCGGCGAGGATACCGAGCGGGATCCCCACCAGGAGTGTCAGCAGCACCGCGGTGAGGACCAAGGCGAACGTGTAGGTGGCCTCAACGAACAGACCCTGGAAACCGAAGAAAGTAAAGACGGCTACGGTCAGGAGGGCCACGCGGGCGTTCCCGACAGCGAATGCAATCCAGCCCAGCAGTCCTACGGTGCCAAACCAGCCAATTTCAGGCAGCCGCAGGCCGGTGGAACTTGCCGCAAAGAGCGTGATGAAGAGGTTGGCGACGTTGTCCACCACGGCCCGCAAGGGTGTGAAGAGATACAGGAAGACCGGGTTGTCCGCCCTGTTGGCCGCGACCCAGGCGTTGAACTGGTTCAACGAGCGGTGCAGATCCGTCAGCTCGGAGGCAGGCAAAGTCAGAGTAGACGTACCGTGCAGGATCAGAAATCCCAGGATCCAGATGATGCCCGCGCCCACCAGCAAAATGGTGCGGCGACTGGGCAGGCGGCGCGGTTCCCTAACAGGGGAGGGCGTGGGCTGGACCTTTTCCTGATCCCGGACAAGCGTAGTCATCAGGCCGCTGCTTCCGCTGGCTGCAGCACCGAAAGGATGCTGTCACGGTCGATCTGCCCGATGATCCTGCCTGCTTCGTCCTCCACGAGGACGGGGCCAGAGGAATGCATGACCGCTGATATGGCGTCGCGGATGATCGTCCCCGAACTGAGGACCGGAGCATCCAGGGGCGTTCCATCCATCACGGGACGCATGATCCACTTCAAGGTCAGAACGTCCGCGCGGGGAACTTCGGACACAAAATCCTCAATGTACTTATCGGCCGGGGATCCCACCAACTCATCCCCGGTGCCGCACTGGACCATCTCGCCATTGCGCATGATCAGAATGCGGTCCCCGAGCTTGAGTGCCTCGGAAAGGTCATGGGTGACGAACACCATGGTCTTGCCCATTTCCTTGTGGAGCCGGATGACCTCGGCCTGCATGTCACGCCTGATAAGGGGATCCAATGCCGAGAAGGGCTCGTCGAAAAGGATGGTGTCCGGATCGCCCGCCAAAGCCCGGCCAAGGCCAACGCGCTGCTGCATCCCGCCGGACAGTTGGTCCGGATAGTGCTGTTCGTACCCCTTCAGCCCCACCAGTTCAATGATTTCCCGAGCCCGGCCGTAGCGCTCGTTCTTAGCCGCCCCGCGGATCTGCAGCCCGTAGGATACGTTGTCCAAAACCGTCCGGTGGGGCAGGAGTCCGAAGTGCTGGAAAACCATGGACATTTTCCGCCGTCGAAGTTCCCGCAGCTCCCCAACGCCTGCCTGCAGGACATCCTTGCCGTCCACCATTACCTGCCCTGAAGTGGGTTCAATAAGCCGGGTGAGGCAGCGGACAAGGGTTGACTTACCGGATCCCGAAAGACCCATGACTACGAAGACCTCGCCCTTTGCGACGTCGAAACTTAGGTTGCGGACGGCCGCTACGCAGCCGGAGGCTGCCAACAGTTCAGCGGAGCTAAGGGACGAAAGCTGAGGATCGCCAGGGATCTTTTCACCAGCGGCGCCAAAGACCTTCCAGAGGTTCCGTACTGAGATGTCGGGGCTGTTCATTGCTGTACTCCTGCTTATGGCGGCTCGAACCAATGGCCGGGCTTGAGTGGACGTCATGCTGCTTGCTTTTTCGCCGAAGTCACCGCTCGGCTTGGGGAAAGCTGGGGTTACGTCGGTGGAGGCAGCGCTCTCAACGTCATGCTCCAGACGCCCGCGGGCAAATCCTTGCGCGATGTCGCTAGGGCACTGTAAATCTTCTTCGCTGCGAACGGGCTTGATCCGCATGTGTGGCTGGTTGTGCATGCATCAACATCACCCGTAATACGCAACAGTGATGTATCTCACTCCTTGCTGTCAAGGGTTGGAAATAAGTAAAAACGATGGCCAGCGCGCTTCATGAGCTCGACCCTCAAAAGGGCATGGCTGGACGAGCCGAAGCCATCGCGTCACATTACGCCGATGCTCTTAGCGACGGGCAGCGGCCAAACCCTTGATTTCCAGGCAAATGCCGGAGACGGCAACCGGGCTCGACAACGCCGAGGCGGCCATGCGATCTAGAGGTCGTCTTCGGGCCGGGCAGTGAGAATCCGATTGGCGCTGAGCTGCAGGATGCCGAGCGACTCCTGGATCAGGGGCGATGTGATGCTCCCTCGGCGCACAGCAGCGACAATGCGGCGTGACGGCTTGCCCCTGCCGGTAATACGCAGGCGAACTACGTTTTCTGCACCACGCAGCGGCGCCAGCCGCGGCAGCAGGCCCACGCCCAGCCCCGCGCCCACGAAGGCGATTTGGGTTTCCCACTCAACGGCCTCATGGGCAATTCGTGGAGTAACCCCGGCGGCGGTAAACGCCGCGGTGAAGAGGGAGTGGTACGTGGAACCGGCGGCCTCCGTGATCCAGGGTTCCGATGCCAACTCTTGGAGAGTCACTGTTTCCCGCGATGCCAATGGATGGTCAGAGGGAATGATCACGTCCAGTGGGTCATCGAGCAGCACGGTCTGTTCGAAGCGCGGATCGTCCTCAGCGTACGTATCGGACTGCATGGCAACAATAACCGCGAGGTCGATCCGCTCGGCAACCAGCAAATCGAAGCAGCGGGCAGGATTGGCCTCGAGAACTTGCACCTCCAGCAGGGGACGTGTTGTGCGAAGGGTTGCGGCGAGCGGCGCCAGCAACTGGGCGGCCGCCGTCGAGAATCCTCCGAGGCCAAAATGTGACTGCACCTGGTCCCCGGCCTGCATGGCTGCCGCCCGTAGGCTCTCCCAGTCTGCAATGAGGGTGTCCGAACCGGCCACGAGAAAGCGGCCCGTGGCGGTCAGCCGCACCCCCCGGCCGTCCTTCGTCAACAGCTGCATTCCAAGCACGCGCTGGAGTTCCCGCAGCTGCGCGGAGACGGCAGAGGGAGAATAACCTGTGAGCTCCGCGGTGGCGCCAATGGTGCCGCAGCGGGCAAACACTCGAAGTGTGATGAGTCTCGCATCAATCATGCACCTATTGTGCATGGTTATCTTCTAAATATTGCGCTTTTGTTGCAGCGCAATCGTCCCTACTCTCTTGTCTACAAGGATTTTGAATACAACATCGGTTGCACCCAAGCACCCTTGGTCGCCATGAATCGCACGCTAACCCAGGCCTCCCGGGAGGAAACACATGTCTGCTCCAGTCTTGCCCCTCAATTCACGCGGAAAACTCGCTTCATCATTGCCTGCAGAGCAGCTGGCAGAGATCAGCGAGTTGTTCGAGTTCCGGCGCACGGGGTACTCCCTCGATGCCCCCTTCTACACAGACCCCACAGTTTTCAAGATCGACATGGAGGCCATTTTCGGCCAGCACTGGATCTTTGCCGGCAGCATTGCAGAACTCCCGGAGCCGGGTGACTACATCACTGTGGACTATGGCCCCTACTCGCTGATTGTGCTGCGCAACGACGACGGCGGCGTGAACGTCCTGCACAACGTGTGCCGCCACCGTGGCGCCCGCGTCCTGACCGAAGCTGCCGGATCCACCGGCAACCTCGTCTGTGGCTACCACTCCTGGACCTATTCCCCGGAAGGTAACCTGATCCACGCCTCCGCTCCCGGCGAGGCCAAGTTCGACAAGAACTGCTTCGCCCTCAAGCGTGCCCACAGCCGCGAAGTTGCCGGCCTCATTTTCGTCTGCATCGCTGACGAACCGCCGACGGACTTTGACGAGACCTCCAAGATCTTCGAGCCCTACCTCGCGCCCCACGATCTGTCCAAGACGAAGATCGCCTACCAGCAGAACATCATCGAAGAGGGCAACTGGAAGCTCGTCATGGAGAACAACCGTGAGTGCTACCACTGCGACGGGCACCCGGAACTCGCCTGCTCGCTCTTCCCCACGTGGGGCCTGACCGAGGGCCTGATTCCGACGCACCTTGAGGAGGTGTGGGACCGCAACAAGGAAGCGCAGTCCTCGCTTGAGGAGCGTTGCCGCCGCTACGGTTTGCCTTACGAGGTGGTTGAGGAACTGGACACCCGCATTGCCGGAATCCGCATTTCCCGCGAATCCCTGGACGGCGAAGGCGAATCGTTCTCGGCCGACGGACGCCGGCTGTCCAAGAAGCTGCTCGGTGACCTGCCCGACTTCCGCCTTGGCCGCTGCTCGATGCACCTGCAGCCCAACAGCTGGTTCCACTTCTTGGGCGACCACGTAATCACGTTCGGTGTCTTCCCGATCAATGAGCACCAGTCCCTGGTCCGCACCACCTGGCTGGTAGCTGACGACGCCGTGGAGGGCGTTGACTACGACCTCGACAAGCTGACCTACACCTGGAAGCAGACCAACCTGCAGGACAAAGCGTTCGTGGAGCTGTGCCAGCAGGGCGCCGGCAGCCCTGCCTACGAGCCCGGCCCGTACATGAAGAGCGAATACCAGGTTGAGGCGTTCATCAACTGGTACGTACAGCGTGTCCAGGAGCACCTGGCATGATTGAACTCCTCACTCAGACGGCAATCCAGGAACCGCAGCGCATTCGCGGTCTTGAGATGCCCTGGAACAGGGTGATGGGAAGCACCGAGGCACCCGCCCGTGCGGCCCGTGCCCTGGGCCCCTGGCACCCTCAGGAGTTCACGGCTGAATGCGTGGAAACCGTTCCGGAAGCGGGCGGCCTCATGACGTTCGTCTTCCGGCGCTGCGACGGAGCGCCCCTGGCGTTCCGCGCAGGGCAGTACGTGAACGTCGCCTTCCCAGTGAACGGCGAGGACCAGGAACCGGTGGACCGCAGTTACTCGCTCTCCAGTTCGCCCACCGAGCCGTGGACTTTCAGCATCAGCGTCAAGCGCGACGCCGGCGGCCTGGTTTCGCCGTGGGTGCACGAAAACGTCAAGCCCGGTACCGTCCTGGAGATGCTCGGCCCGGTTGGCGCGTTCCACCTGCCCGATGCAGACCGGCGTGCTCGTTACCTCTTGCTCGCTGCTGGAGCCGGCATCACGCCCATCATGTCCATGGTGCGGACCATCCACTCGCTGCCGGGGCATGCTGACGTAATTGTCCTCTACCATGGAGCGGAAGCCGGCGGTTTTGCCTTCCACCAGGAATTGGCCTACATCGCGTCCGTGGACTCGCGCGTTAAGGTCTTCTATTCCCTGGGTGACCGCGGCCTGCCCGAGGGCTGGGAAGGACTCACCGGAAGGCTAACGGCTGCCATGCTCGACGAGGTGGCCCCCGATGCCAACGGCCGTCAGGTCTATGCCTGCGGTCCCGAGGGCTACCTCAATACCGCCACCGAGCTCCTCAAGAAGGTGGGCGTCGACGATACCTCCATCTACATGGAGTTCTTCACCGGCGACCGCCAGACGCTCCTTGAATACCAGGCGGAGCTGGCGCACGCAGCGGACATAGCCGAGGAAATCGCAGAGGAAATCGCCGATTCCGCCGAGGACTACTTTGAAAGCCAGCCGTCGGCTTTCGGGCTCTACGAGCCCGGCTACGACGCCGAGGGAACCCTGAAGGCCACAGGACTGCCGCTGGAAACCGTGGACCCGGACGCCCCCGAAGCCACCGAGGGCGATTCAGGCGCGGGGCCGGAAGCCGTAACCCCTGATGCCTCGAGCTTCAACACGGTGGGAACCGGAAGCCTCACCCTGTCCTTCATGCGCACCGGCGTCAATGTGCGGATCGACCCCACCGAACACATCCTTGAGGTGGCGCAACGTGCGGGTGTCCGGATCGGCGCGAACTGCAAGGAAGGGATGTGCGGCTCCTGCAAGGTTGTAAAGCTTTCAGGGGAAGTGGAGATGAACCACCAGGGTGGGATCCGGGCCCGGGAAATCGCGGCAGGCAAGTTCCTGCCCTGCTGCTCCACAGCCCAGACGGACATGGTGATCGATGCCTAGCTTCGTCCAGCCGCGGGAATAGCTATGGAGTCTCCATGAACGAAGATGGACCCACATCCTTGGGCTCCTTCACCAATCAGGGAAACCGGGGGACAGGTAGCGTGGCCACGGTTGCAGCTAAAAGTCGAGTACAGACTACTCGTGCACCAAGACTGCCTGCTGGTCTTTACTGGATGCAGCGGATCCCAAATAACTGCCAATAACCCCCAACGTTTGGCGGTTGGTGCCCAGGGGTTCCGTCGGCCAGGGCCGGACAACTGCAGCAATGCAGATGTCCGGCCCTTAGCCTGCCCACGACGGCGGTACGCTAGGCCGTGGCTCGTCGGGCCACGTTGTAGAAGCGGATGTTCTCGTATTCTTCGAGGCCTTCGGCGCTTCCTTCGCGTCCGAGGCCTGACTGCTTGACGCCTCCGAAGGGGGCGGCTGCGTTGGATGGGACGCCTTGGTTGATGCCGATGATTCCTGTCTGGAGACTGTCGGCGACGTTGAGGGCGCGGTCCAGGTTCTCGGTGAAGACGTAGCCGGCGAGGCCGAATTCTGTGGCGTTGGCGCGGTCGATTACTTCGGCTTCGGAGCTGAAGCGCTGTATCGCGGCGATGGGGCCGAAAATCTCGGACTGGGCGACGTCGGAATCTTCCGTAACGCGGTCCAGAACGGTTGGGGCGAAGAAATTGCCTGCGGAATCGTATCCGTGTCCGCCGGTGAGCAGTGTGGCTCCCAACGCCACGGCGTTCTGGGTGTAGGCCTGCATCTGGGCGACGGCACGGTCATCGATCAGCGCGCCGAGTCCTGTCTGCTGTGCGAGGCCGCTTCCCACAGCAACCTGTGCGAAGCGTTCGGTGAGCGCTGCTACGAAGTCATCCGCTATTTCGTCCTGGACGTAGATCCGGTTGGCTCCAATGCAGGACTGGCCGCCGTTGCGGAGTTTCGCGGCAAACGTTCCATCCACCGCCCGCTGCAGATCCGCGTCGTTGAAGACGATGAGCGGAGCGTTGCCGCCAAGCTCCATTGAGCTGCGGAGCACGTTCTGGGACGCAAGCTTCAGGAGCTGACGGCCCACAGGCGTCGATCCGGTAAAAGAAACCTTCCTGACTCTGGGATCGAGCAGGACGGCTTCGCTGAACGCACCTGATTTTGAGGTCGTGATGACCTGGATCAGTTCTTCCGGCACCCCCGCCTCGATGGCGAGTTGAACAGCAAAGTACGTCGTCAGGGGAGTGAGGGTCGCAGGCTTGATGACCACGGGGCATCCCGCAGCCAGGGCGGGTGCGATCTTCCGGGTGGCCATCGCCAATGGGAAATTCCATGGCGTGATCAGGACCGCCAGGCCGACGGGGGAGCGGCGTGTCAGCAGGCTCGCACCACCATCGGGCGTTTCGCGGAAGTTCCCTGCCGGGCGGACTGCTTCCTCGGCGTACCAGCGGACGAAGTCGGTACCGTATTTGACCTCGCCGCGGGCTTCGGCGAGCGGCTTGCCCATTTCGCGGGAGATCAGGTGGGCGAGGTCTTCGGTGTGTTCAACGAGTTTGTCGTACCAGGCGTGCAGCACGTCGGCGCGCTGGCGAAGGGAACCCTTCGCCCAGACCGTTCCAGCCTTGTCGGCCGTCGCAACAGCTTCCAGCGCGGCCTCAACATCAGCGTCGGGGACGTGGGCTATGGTTTCGCCCGTCGCGGGGTCCTGGACTGCGATGCCGGAGCTGGGAAGGCCGATGGATTGGATGACGGCATCCGCGTGTTTCAGACTGGCGGAGTCAGCCTCAATCAGGGGTGCAGCGACGTCGGATATAAGGCTCATCGGTTCTCTCTTTCGGTAATGGCCTGGTAGATGGCGGCACGAACGCTCACATCATCAACGGATGATCTGCGTTTCGCCGCGACCGATAACCAACGCATGATGGTTTCGTGCCTGAAGCAAATGTAACTACGTTGAAAAGTAAATAAAAGCGAACCTTTTTGAAGTGTATATGTAAGGTTTGCTTACAGATTGCTGGCTTGCAGCACTTGGGTTATTGCTTCCCTCACGGCTGTCAGGGAAGCGCTGCGCTCTGAGCCGGACCGAACCAGGAACTGTATGCTGCGCTGTTGATCCGACGGCAGCCAGGTGCTGGGCGTCATCACACTGCCGGCTTCGCGTACCACCATGTCAGGCAGGAAGGCTGCGGAGAGTCCTTGTTCAACCATGCGGAGGTGGAAGAGAAGGTCCGAAGAAACATAGGCGATGACCGGTTCAAGGCCTAGTTCGCGGCAGACCCGCATGGCCCACTGTGATGAGGCAGTGTGCGGTGGCTCTGCTACCCAGCGCAGTTTCCGTAGATCGTCAAAGTCGGTGAACTCCAGGCCATGGGGGAGGTAGCCGCGGATTGGGTCCTGGCCGATCAAGGTGGTGTGCATTCCTCCGGGCGGAGCCAGCGCAGTCCCAGGAAACGCATCACTGACCACGGCGTCCACCTGCCGGGAGATCAGCTGAACCACCGCCTGCTCGGGATCCTCGCGTCGCAACCTGACGTCGAGACGGGGATAGTTTCGGGCCAGCTCGACCAACGCAAAAGGCATTACGCTGCGGCTGATAGTGCTGAATGCCGCTATGGTCACAACCCCTTGGGGCCGTTCATGGGAAGTCGCAAGATCAGCCTCAGCGCGCTCCATCGCGGCCAGTATTGCCTCCGTATTGCGTACGAGTTCCTCGCCCGCGGACGTGAGCCGGACATTGCGCCCCACCCGCTCGAGAAGGACCACACCTGTCTCCTTTTCCAACAAGCCGAGCTGCTGCGAGATGGCGGAGTGGCTGTAGGAAAGTTCGCGGGCGGCGGCACTCATGCTGCCGTGCAGCTTGACTTCCCTGAGGAGGGTGAGCCGATGGAGGTCGAGCATGCTGGTACCTGCCTGGTTGCTGTCGGGTGCGTTCGACGGCGCACAGCCCCAGCCGCGTAACTGGGTGTGCTCCCATCCAATCAAACCAGTTGGGCAAGCCCATTGGGTGCGTCGAGGAACTTTTGCTGACCTTCTCCCACTTGAGGCCCCTGCTCTGACCACTGAGCTACGGATACCGGCGGAGAGTTCCGCATAGCCTTGCGCGCAGGCGCCGCGAAGCACCCCTCGGCAGCACATGAAAACGTAGGTACGGTGACCTCATGCAGAAAATATCGATCGATGCCCTTGCCCGCCAGCAAATCGAAGCCGCGGTTGCCGCACCCAGCGGACGCGCTGCCGACACAGCATTCGGCGGGCATGAGAAGATACTCCGCCAAACAGTCATGGCTTTCCGCGCAGGCACCCGACTCAGCGAACATCAGAACCCCGGCGAAGCTACCGTCTTTGTGCTGAAGGGAAGTGTCTGGCTCAAGTCGGGGAAGAACTCGTGGCAGGGGAAGGCGGGGGACCTTCTGATCGTGCCGGACGGCCTCCACAGCCTCGAAGCGGAGGAGGACTCAGCAGTGCTCTTCACAGTGGTCAAGACGGACCGCTTGGTGGAGCTGCCCGCATAAGCGGAGAACGACGTCGCCGCTTGGGCCGCCGCCACCAACAAGAGTGGATAGAGTTATCGACCAAAGGCTGGGCGGCCGCCGAAACGGTGCATCATCATGGGGTATTCCCGGATGGATCAGCCACTGGTTCCGGTGTCATCATGGGCTGCGCCAACAGGTTTGGACTCCGGTGATCCCCGTTGGCGAAGGTAAATGGATAGGACCACCATGGATCCGACCGCCAGGAACTCCGACTGCCAGTTCTGCAGGGTGCGGTTCCAAAAGTCAGGCGATGCCACGTATTCAGCCCAGGAAAGCGGCTCTTGGAAGTTGCGCAGTTGCTCTTCGTTGAAGGCGACGTGACCTGCGATGGACTGGACGAGCCACGACAACATAAAAATCAGTCCCATCGTTGCGGCGAGCGAGTTCGAGAATACTGTCAGGCGCCAGCCTTTGGCCCTGGCCCATGCGGGGGACTTGGCGTTGGCATGCTCACCCACGAGTTGATCGTGGTCGGATTCCAGGCCGGGCTTGTCCAGCTCCTTTGATTCCGGCGACCCCTTCTGAAGCAGCCAGATTGTGGCAGTGATGTAGAGGAGAAACTGCAAGTACTCAGATTGCCAGTTTTCCGACACGTCAACCGCGAAGCTGGAAGAAGTGATGTATTGGACGAAGGTGATTTCATCAAGGCCGGCAGTGAGTTGCTCTTCGTTGAACGCGGCCTGTCCAGTAATGGCCTGGCCCGCCAACGCGAGGATGAAGATCAGACCGAAAAATAGACTTAATCCGTTGTTCCTCAAGGCTTTTTTCACGTCGCGCCCTATCCGTGAACCAGTCCAACGGCGGCCAGGTATGCAAGGCCACCGAAGATGAGAATGAGATAGAGAGTAAAGGTGACACGCATCGTTATCTGCCTCCTACTTCACAGGAATAGGGGATTTCCTCTCTTGGAGTGCATCCGGCAGCAGTCACGCGCCAACTTGAGCCGGAAACGGCTACGAAAACGGCATCCCTCTCGAACTGCACCAATGCTTCCCGGCCGTAGCCTTCGGTTTTAACCACTTCTCCGGGGTCTCGAAGATGGAAAGACGCCAAGTGGGTCTGGCAGTCGTCACCGTCCTTCTCTTTAGACTTGTCCCGGATCGTAGGCTGGAGCAAATCACAAGCAGCAGCCCAGTCTGAGGTATTGACGGCACGATGGAAATCCTCAGCGACTTTGGTTGCGCCTGAAGTATCTACGGCGCAACCTGTCCCAGCCAGGAGGAGAAGGCTGGCGGCAGTGGCGGGGATTAATCTGCGCATGCGGCCCAGCTTAAGAGACTGGACGGGGTAACTGTAGCTTCGACATGCGCCCATGCGTTCCTCCCCGCCGTCGACACTAAGCAACCTGATGATTTGGTATGGCTTTAGTGTAAACCCGGGAACTCCTTAGCTACTCGCTGTGCAGGGACAGGAACTCCACGCAGGGACAGGAACTCCACTTCGAGGTTGTTGTAGCCGCCGTGTTCGTCGCACACGGCGGAACTGCGCTCCCGGCTACTCACCCGACGGGCGATCCTACTCTGGTGACGCCCACTATACGCCGCGGGAACTGTTCCAGTTGCTCGCCGGCCTCCTCGTACCACTGCGTAAGGACGGCTGGAGGCTCGCCCAGCGTGATGGCATTGGTGTAGGACTCGAGCCATGAACCAGACTGTGCCAGATGATCGCTGATCACCGACATGTGATTGGCCATGGACTCTGCCTCGGCATGGACCTGAAGGCAGGTGATTTTCCGGCCTGATTCGTCGGCGAAGAAATGGAAAATAAGCATCCTGGGCTCGCGGCTCTCCACAAGCCGCACCACCTCGCGGCATGCTTCGAAAGCTTCGTCCAGATGACCTGCCCGCACCGTATAGGTGCTGAAGTAGATGAACAGCTCTGACATGATGGCCTCCTGAATCAAGGGATCCGCACCGTGCGGATTACCTTCAGGATCCCGCTGGCGCCCCGCCCGGACCTCGGCAGTTCGGGCCAACTTCGCCACCCCGGCTTTGGGTAGTTCTGCCCAGTCCGCCGATGCATACTGGTGATCAGGAGGTGGACGTGGCCGTGGAGGCAGATCACCTGGCGCGGGCCCGGACGCTCCACATGGACTACGAGTGGCGGGAGGCGTGCGACGAGTTTCGCGCCGCCGGCGGGCTCCCGGCCCTCGGGGTAGAGGATGTGGAGCGCTTCGCCGAGTGCGCACAGATCGCAGGGCTGAATGAGGATGCGATAAACGCCCTTGAGCGTTCGTTCGAGGTGCGGGCAGCGGAGGGTCATGTGCGCGCCGCCCTCGCCTCAGCCTTCTGGCTGTGGCAGGCTTACAACCTCAATAACGAGTTCGCCCAGGCCAACGGCTGGATGGCAAGGGCTCGCGAACTCGGTCCGGACGACGTCGGGGGAGAACCCGGTTGGCTGCTCATAACGATGGCTTACGGTCGCATCGCGGCGGGCGCGTACGACGAGGCGGGCGTACTTCTGGCGCGCGCTCGAGCGACCGCCGCTGCCGCCCACGACGCCGATCAGCTGGCCTTCTCGACGCTTCTTACCGGACGCGCACTGGTCAAGTCCGGCCACCTTGCGGACGGACTCGACTGGCTGGATGATGCAATGCTTCGCGTTGTGGCGGGCGAGACCACCCCCAGAGCCACAAGCCTGCTCTTCTGCGCGGCGATCGGCACTTGCCAGATGGAGGCCCGGGAGGTTTCCCGGGTACGCGAGTGGAGCATTGCCCTTGGATCCTGGCTGGATGCGGTGCCCCCATTTGGAGGGCCCTTCTACGGCAATTGCCTTACGTACCGGGCAGTCCACCTCCGGCTCGCGGGACAATGGGCGGCGGCCCTCGCCGAGCTTCAGGAGGCATGTCGGAGCTTGGCGGACGGTGCAGGCACACGCCTTATCGGTCATGCCCGCTACGAGCTGGGTGAATCGCATCGACTTCTGGGCGACTTCCCCGAGGCAGAGGCGGCCTTCCGGGCTGCCGCGTTCTCGGGGGGACCCACGCAGCCGGGCCTGGCGCTGCTCAGGCTCTCCCTCGGCGATGTTCCGGCGGCGGCCGCAGGTATCCGGCGCGCACTCGGGGAGTCCGCGGGATCAGGTGCTCGCGTGGATCTGCTGCCCGCGGCGGTGACGGTCCTCCTAGCGGCTGGGGCTCGAGGGGAGGCCGCGGCAGCTGCCGAGGAGATAGGCAGCCTAGCCGAGCATTTCGCCTCCGACAGCGTTCGCGCAGCCCATGCGCAGGCCCTGGGCGAGCTTGCCCTTGCCGACGATGACTGTCAAAAGGCACTTCCCGAACTTCGACGGGCCGCTGACCTATGGCGTGGGCTGGATGTCCCTTACGAGGTCGCGCGGTGCTCAGTCCTCCTCGCGACGGCGTGTCGGGGCGTGCGGGACAACGAGGCCGCAGGCCTTGAGCTTGAATCAGCGCGCCAGGATTTCAGGCGTCTCGGCGCCCGTGCTGACCTGGCCGAGGTCGAGAACATGCTTCTGCAGCCGGGCGTTCCCCCTCAATATGGACTCTCACCGCGCGAGTTGGAGGTGCTCCGTTTGATCGTGCGTGGCCGGACCAATCGGGCAATTGCCAGCGAGCTGTTCATCAGCGAGCGGACCGTCCACAGGCACGTAACAAGCATTCTCGAAAAGCTCGGCGTGAGCTCCCGCACGCAAGCGGCCACCCATGCAATCGGCCAGGGGATCGTCAGCGTCGCCCCGTAGCCGAGTGTCGTTGCCCTTCACGAGGGAGCAGGAGAAGGGCCGCATCACGTCAAATGGTCGAAGTCTCCTCGCGCCCAGGCAGCGTGCCGTTGGGCCGAATCGTGCAGAACGGCTTTGGCTTCGGAGGCGATTTTGTTGTTGAAGTTGCCGTAGATCCTGTCGAACGTGAGTTCTTCCAGCTGTGAGGCGATCCGCAACGCCACGGCTCCCGAAAGCGGCAGATGATTCGGGTAGCTGCGCATGAAAGCGATGGAGCGGCGGTCTGGATTTGGAAACACGCTGTCGCCGGTCAGCAGGACCCCCTTGCCGCCCGCTCCTGCAGCCCAGTGCGCTACCGCGCTGCCGGGAAAGTGGCCTCCGGTCTGGTGCAGTGTCAACCCTTCGGTGATTCTCCTGCTGCCGGACCAGTAGGAGATGACCGCGTCATTCCGACCAACCCACCGCCGGTCGGCGTCCGCCACAAGCACGGGGACGCCGCCGAGCCGACGTGACCATTCCACCTGCACGCCGAACATGTGGGGATGGCTGGCCGCGATCGCCAGAACCGGGCCTCGTTCGAGGATTGCTTTCACGCTGATGTCATCAACGAATCCAACGGGATCCCACAACAACGAACCCTGGGGTGTCACTACAAGCTGGGTAGTTTGGCCGATCCCGACTTTCGGCGCAGTTCTGATGCCGATAAGTCCCGGCTCATTCTCCTCCAGCAGTAACTGCTGGCCGGCCTGCGCCAACTCGTCGAGTGAAATCCACTTTTGCCCGTCCTCGGGCACATACTGCCGCTCGTCAGTACAGATCGGACAGAGCTCCGGAGTGGGCTCCTCGCGTTCAACGGCGCAGGTTGCACAGGTCAGCACACTTATCCCTTCCTCGCTCAGGTTCCGGATGGATCCGGCCGGCGCCCCGATAGATTTTCGACCGCTTGCTCGATCCCCACTACCTCGCGTTCGACGTCCTCCATATACAGCCTTCCGGCCGTAATAAGGCCGTCCTCTACTTCGAAGAGGGTGACTCCACGTGCTTGGAAGGGTTGCCCGTCGGTACGATTACCGGTCCATGACCATTCTGTCCACGTGGTGTTACCGTCGTCGACTGAACGGATCAATTCTGTCCGGAAGTCCGGGATTCCAGCGAACATCGCAGCCCAGTTCGCATGCATCTGCCCTCTGCCTACGAATGTCCGACCGGGATGGGCAGGCTGTTCGCTGTGGTAGTCCTCGTGGAACAGGGCTGCCACTGCCTCGAGGTCGTGCGCGTTCATCGCCAGCAAGAGCCGGTCTATGACTTCACTCAACCCTCGTCTCCTCCTGCTCCATGATTGCCACTTTCAGCACGCTCCCGGACCTACATAGGAGGGCCGAACCTGGCGCCAATTTACGCTGAATCAGCCCTCTACTCCAGACCTTTACCTGGGGCGGCGCTTCAGGTAGTTTGCGGCGCCTTGATTGCCTCCATGACGTTCTCGGTGACCTCGTCGAGGCTCTGGCCGCTTCGCCGAGCCGTTCCCGAACCATCTTGTTCGTGGAAGAGGGGTCTTCGGCGTCCATGGAGCGTATGGGTTTTGGTGGAAATCGCGTTTCGCGGAAACGGTCTAGCTTCGCATGGAGGCTTCCTTGGCCAGCGACGCGGGTGTCCAGCGGAGGTGGGTGGTTGTTTGTTCGGTGTCGGGTTCTTTTAGGAGGGACAGGCGGGGGCGGAT
>NZ_JBHZPI010000030.1:0-71671 GCF_042788025.1 Paenarthrobacter sp. YIM B13468
GGGAGAGTAGGACACCGCCGGACACACATTAGGTCGAGACCCCCCAACCCACACCGGGTCGGGGGGTCTCCCACATTCAAACGACACAATTCTAGCCAACACAAAGCAAGCCCCGACCACCACAGCCGGGGCTCGCCTCATTTAACGCGCATTTAGCTGTTCCAGAACCCATCGAGTTGCTCCGCAAGGGCGCGGCCTTGCTCGTAACCGGCCTGGGCAGCCGCCGGACGCATCGACGCATCCATCGCATTGGCCCCGAACATGTGCTCGGCCCTGCTCTCCGGGAAGATCGTTTCGACCCGGCTGCCGCCGGCGCGTAATTCGTCGACCTGCGTGGCGAGGTCCATGCCCCACTCCAGCGGAGTCCGTGTTCTGCCCCCAAAGGGTGAGAGCACCAGCACGCGGGCGTATCCCGCTGCAAGATCCGCATTCTCGGCGTTGTCTCGATACCCGCCGTCAATGTATCGGCCGTCACCGATGCTGTAGGCGAACCCACTGGAGCAGCTGGCCGCTACGGCATCCGCCAGTTCTAAGCCGCTGTGACTGTCGAACTGGACGGGCTGACCCGTCCTGGCATCCACTGCAGTGATGAGTACGGTTCGTTGCGGCCACTGCAAAGTTGGGAGTCGGGCGGCGACGGTTGCACGCCACTGGCTTTGCCTTGATTCGTCCGCACTGGCAGCGAACTCAAGCGCTGCAGCGCCCATCCTTCGGCGCATATCGGCAGGATCCGTAGAGGCCTCAATGATTTTTCGTGTTCTTTCCAAATGGTCCACCACGTGCTGCGCTGGACCGGAGCGCGTTGCAGTGGCTTCCGGCGACCGTTGTCGTTGTGGCTGGGGTGGTGCCGCAAGGATAGCTGCGTACAGTTCTGAAGGGCTCGCGCCAGCTATCTGTGCCGCGGCGGTGGAGCCAGCCGATGTGCCGACAGTCAGGTCGGCTGTGGTCACATCCATGCCAGCATCGAACATTCCGGCGATGACGCCGATCAGCCATGCATTGCCCGTGGATCCACCGCCACCAAGCACAAGCGCTTTTCCGGATGTTTGTTTCGGAACCGTGGCGGGATTTTCCTGGGCAGAAAGAGGTGTTGTGTTCATGGGAGTCGCCTTTCGCGAATTGCCTCTGTGGCGCTCCCGTTGGCGACTAGCTGAGTCGCGAGATCGTGTCCTGCGGGGGAGCACCCATTTCGGATACTGCGTTCATGGGTCTCACCTCCTGTTGATAGATCACGATCAACGGGACTCTAACACCGCGCTTACGGGCTGTGCAACCAAGCCATCCTCCAGCACGCGGTGTGGACATGGTTGATGGGGGAATTGCGTGTTTAGGCACCGGTAGAGTTGGTGGTCATGGACAGTATTTTCAGTCATCCCGAGCCGGAGCCTGAGCCCTCGTCACAGGACACCAACGATCTTGAACCCCTGGTGGTAACAGTGGTGGTGCCAACCAGCGTTTCACATGCCTTTTTGGGCTTTACGGACCATCCTCATCTGTGGTGGCCCCTCGAAGAGGAGAGTGTGTTCGGCGCGGCATCACACGTGGAATTCGAGGAGAACCTGATCCTGGAGACGGCCGAGGACGGACGCACTTCGGTGTGGGGAACCATCGATGACTGGCAGCCGCCGCTGTCCTTCCATGCAAGCTGGTATCCGGCGAGCACGCCCCTCTGGTCCACGGAATTGAGGGTCTCGTTCAGGGCGGTGGAGGGTGGCACGGAGGTACGGTTGGTTCACGACGGTTGGGAAGGTGCTGAGGATCCTGCTGCCAGCCGGGAATCGTATGCGGAAGGTTGGCCTCGCGTCCTGGAACGCTATGTACGGTTCATGGGCGGGACCGTTGCCTAGAGTCAGGAGACTTCGTGCTGAAGATTGGTCTCTCCTGAGGAAAGTCCGGCTGGAAATGCTAACGGATACGCCTATGGCTTATGTCGAAAGCCTGGAGGCGGCGCGGCGGCAAACGGACCCGCAATGGCAGGAACGGACTGCGGCTATGGCCGGCGATTCCAGCGTGACGTTGGTGGCTGACGGTGGCGTGGATGGAAGCCCGTTCTGTGGGCTGATGAGGGTTGTCCTGAAGCATCCTCAAGACCTGAAGAAGCCACTTCAAGCCATGCTGATAAGTGTCTATGTTGCCCCCGAACATCGAGGTTTGGGATTGGCGGATGAGCTCCTTCACCAGGCCTGCGAGGCTGCCCGGATCGATCTGGGTGCCGAGCTCTTGGAGTTGGGCGTCCACGAGGACAATACGAGGGCGTTGGCTTTCTACCGGCGGCACGGTTTCAGCACCACAGGGGACAGCCGACCGTATCCCCAGGACACGTCCAAGCAGGAACTGGTCATGGAAAAGGTCTTGAAGCAGCAGCCGAAGTTTTAGGCGGTAGCCGGGGCGGGCGCCGGCCTAGGCGGCGTCGCTCCTGGGCACGGCCGTGCTCGAACGAACCACGAGCTTGGTGGGGTGTTCAGTATCGGCAGGTACAAGGTCCAGGCCATTGTTGATGGCGCCCAGCAAAGTGCGCACGGCCAGTGCTCCTTGCCCCTTTGCGTCCTGGTCGATGGTGGTGAGGCCCATGACCTTCCCGAGGTCGTGTCCGTCGATGCCGATGACCGAGAGGTCCTCTGGAATTCGCAGGCCGAAGTCACGCGCAGCAAGAATGGTGCCGATGGCCATCTCATCTGATGCAGCAAAGACTGCCGTTGGTCGCTCTGGTGCGCCTCCCAGCAACTGTCGGGCAGCGGCGTAAGCGCCTTCGATAGTGAAGTCAGCGGAAGCGATCCATTCGGGCCGAACCTGGCAGTCGGCGTCGTTCATTGCTTTCTCGAAACCACCGCGACGTGTCCCGGGAAGCTGGAAGTCCTGATCGTATGCTTCTTCGCCGGTCATGTGGGCGATCTTGGTATGACCCAGGCCGATCAGGTGGTTTGTGGCTTGCTGTGCGATCGCGGAATCATCGATCCGGATGGTCGACGCCCCCGGAAGGGGGCCGCCGATGCCGACGATGGGCCGATGGACTGCAAGGAGCTGCTGCATCTCGTCCTCGCTGAGCTCCAAGGAGACTGCAATGACCGCGTCCACGCGCTTGCGCAGCAGGAAGTCGTTGAACACGCTGTGCCGGTGTTGCGGGTCTTCGCCGATGTTGTAGAGCGTGAGGTCGTATCCGGCACTCAGGAGCGCAGCGGAGGCACCCTCGATCACCGCTGAATAGAACCAGCGGTGCACCGAGGGCACCACCAGGCCAACGTTGTGCGTACGGCCGGACGCCAGACTCGAGGCGTGATAGGAGAGCACGAAGCCAAGCTCGGCTGCGGCGGCACGTGCCCGTTCCCGGCTGGCGGGGGAGACGTTGCCTTTGCCACTGAGCGCGCGTGAAACAGTGGCAACGGAGAGTCCCGATCGCTCGGCTACGTCCTTGATGCCGGTCATGCTGCTCCTCGGTGGGAAAGTTAGCTGGTTGTGAGCCAGATGCTCTCCCCCGAGCTTAGTAGATCCGTGCCCTGCAGATCGGAGTCCATGGGATGGGCGCCGCCTGCCGCCGAACTGCGAAGGATGACCTTGCCGTCGGGAAGCGGCAGGGGCTGGTCACCCACATTCATGATGACCAAGGTGTCGCCGTTGAGGTAGGCGAGCGAGGATTCGGTGCAGTAGTCCTCCACCCACGCCAGGGAGCCCTGGCCCAGCCGACGCTCGGCGCGTTGGGCAAGCATCTCACGGTAAAGATTAAGGTGCGACGCCGGATCCGCCTGCTGCTTGTCCCTCGCCAAGGCGGCCCAGGACTCGGGTTGTGGCAGCCAGGGATCCTGGCCATCGCCGAAACCGGCATGCAACTCCGAAGAACGCCATGGCAGCGGCACGCGGCAACCGTCGCGGCCTATTCTTTCTCCGCCGGTCCGGGCGAAGGTGGGGTCCTGGCGCATGCTCCCGGGAATGCTTGTGGAGTCAGGCAGCCCAAGCTCTTCCCCTTGGTACAGGTAGGCACCACCGGGGAGGCCAAGCATGAACATGGTGGCCGCGGCAGCCCGACGTCGTCCGAGTTCTTCATTGGGTTGTACGTCGTCGGGACCGATGCCGTCGCCATCGCGGGGACCTGGTCCCTCGTAACCGAAGCGTGAGGCGTGCCGGACGACGTCGTGGTTGGACAGCACCCACGTGCTGGGAGCGCCAACCGAGTCCAGGGAGACCAGCGAGTCGGTGATGATGTGGCGCAGTCGGTTCACGTCCAGGCCGGCGTGCAGGTACGGGAAATTGAAGGCCTGATGCATCTCGTCGGGCCGGACCCACTGTGCCAACCGTGGAAGGGGATCGACGTTGGCTTCGGCGCAGAGGATCCGATCGGGGCCATATTCCTCCAGGATGGAGCGCCAGCGCCGGTAGATATCGTGCAAAGCGGGCTGGCCGAACATAGGGGCCTCATGGCCGGGGTAGCCATCGGAACTGTTGCCATCCGCGCGTCCGCCCCAGTTGGGCAGGCCGGCGGCCTTAACGAGCGCGTGGGCCACGTCAACCCTGAAACCGGAAATTCCGCGATCCAGCCAGAAGCGGAGGACCCGCTCAAACTCGGCGTGTACGGCACGGTTGTCCCAGTTGAAATCAGGCTGAGAGGAATCAAAGAGGTGCAGGTACCACTGTCCGGGCTGGCCATTCGGTTCCATGATGCGGGTCCAGGCCGGGCCGCCAAAGTGGGACTGCCAGTTGTTGGGAGGTTCGTTTCCGTCAGGTCCTTGGCCGTCCCGGAAGATAAACATGTCCCGCTCGCGGCTGTTGGCCGGAGCCGCGAGTGCCGCTTGGAAGGCGGCGTGTTGGTCGGAGCAGTGGTTGGGAACAAGATCTGCAATGACCCGCAGGTGCAGGCGGTTGGCTTCGTAGATCAGGGCGTCGAAGTCCGCGAGGCTTCCGAACAGCGGATCGACATCGCAGTAGTCGCTCACGTCATAGCCTGCGTCCCGCTGCGGTGAGCGATAGAACGGCGAGAGCCAGACGGCATCCACGCCCAGTTCGGCGAGGTGGGCGAGTTCGTGGGTGATACCGGCGAGGTCGCCGATTCCGTCGCCGTTGAGGTCCCGGAAGGACCGCGGATAAATCTGGTAAATGACTGCGGAGCGCCACCATCCGTGAGCTGCGGAGGCCTCGTGGATGGGCGTCAATCTAGCGAAAGCTGCAGCGGGCGCGGACGCCTCAACTGGGAGCAATGAATCAACAGACATGAACACATCGTAGAAGACCAGGCATCAGATTGGAAACGCTTTCAGTCAAAATGACCCTTCCATGACAGCTCTGTGGAGTATCGGGGTTTACCAATCATCGTTTCAGCATGTACTGTTTGGAAGCGCTTGCAGTTGTGAGCCACATCACCGACGTTGCCTCTGGGCATAGAGCCCCGCCGTCGAAGCACATAAGGAAAGGGACACCAATGAAGGTGCACAACACCCTCGCGACTCAGACCACCCGCCGCGTTTTCGCTACCGGCGCGATCTCCGTGGTCGCAGCCCTGGCCCTGAGCGCCTGTGGCGGCAGCGCCTCCACCGCTCCCAGTTCGGAAGCCGCCAAGCAGGACCTCAAGGCAGCCGGCGCCGGCACCATCACCATGTGGGTAGACGCCGAACGATCGCCCGCGTTGAAGGACATCACCGAAAAGTTCAAGTCCGACACCGGCATCGAAGTCAAGCTCGTAGTGAAGGACTTCGCTGCCGTCCGCGATGACTTCATCACGCAGGTTCCAACCGGCCAAGGCCCCGATCTGATCGTTGGACCGCACGACTGGATTGGAAAGTTTGTTCAAAACGGTGTGATCGCACCGGTGGAACTAGGCGACAAAGCCAGCCAGTTCCAGGATTCCTCCATCAAGGCCATGACCTACAACGGCGCCGTCTATGGCGTACCGTACGCGATCGAGAATATTGCCCTGCTGCGCAACACCAGCATCGTGGACAGCAAGGCGAGCACTCTGGATGAGGTAGTGGCCAACGGCAAGAAGGCCGTTGCAGAGGGCAAAGCCACCTTCCCGTTCCTGGTGGGCATGGATCCCAAACAGGGCGATCCGTACCACCTGTACCCGCTGCAGTCATCCATGGGTTCGCAGGTTTTCGGTAAGAACGCCGACGGCGGTTACGATGCCAAGCAGTTGCTCATTGGTGACGCTGCCGGCGTGGAATTCGCCAAGAAGCTGGCCGCCTGGGGCGATGCCGGCGAGAAAATCATCAACTCCAACATCACGGGCGACATCGCCAAGGAGAAGTTCCTTGCCGGAGAATCGCCGTACTTCCTGACGGGCCCGTGGAACGTGCCGGATGTTCAGAAGAAGGGCATCAAGTTCGCAGTTGATGAGCTGCCCACGGCCGGTGGCGAGGCTGCGCAGCCATTCATCGGCGTCAACGGCTTCTTCATCAGCGCTAAGAGCGCCAACGCCCTGGCCACCAACGAATTCGTCACCAACTACCTCACCTCCGAGTCCGCCCAGGACTCCATGTACACGGCAGGCGGTCGCCCTCCGGCACTCAAGGCATCCTTTGAGAAGGCAGCCAGCGATCCCGTAGTGGAGGCCTTCGGCAAGATCGGAGCCACCGGCGTGCCCATGCCGGCTATCCCCGAGATGAGCGCCGTCTGGGCTGACTGGGGCGCCACGGAACTGGCCATCATCAAGGGCCAGGGCGATCCCGCTGAAGCGTGGGCCAAGATGGCCGCGAGCATCAAGTCCAAGATCGGCGGCTGACGCCTAAACCGGTGATTCCACCGGTCTGCCCGGGGCCGGACGGTGCCCGCCGCCCGACCCCGGGCCCACCGTCCGGCCGTGCCAGTCGCAAACTGCTTTACTCCAAGGATCCAAAATGCCAAAGCCAGATCTCCACGAACCGCCAGCGAGCGCAGCCAGTACGACGCCGGTGCAGCCGCCTCGCGGTGCTGCCCACCCGAAGGCTGCCCACCAGGACGCGGCCCACCGGACTATCCGGAACGGCCGCCGGGGCCCCGACTCCATCAAGGGCACCATCCTCAAGATCGTCCTGTTGGGCTTGGTGGATGCCTTTGCCGTGTACGTGCTGATGATGCTGTTCCTGAGCCAATCATGGGCCGCGCTCGCCGTCTCCTCGCTGGTGGTGCTGGCGATTAACTGGATCTATTTGCGCAGGGGCGGGCTTCCGGCGAAGTATCTGGCTCCGGGTGTGCTGTTCCTGCTGGTATTCCAGGTCCTGGTGGTGTTCTTCAGCGGCTATATCGCCTTCACCAACTATGGCGACGGGCATAACAGCACCAAGGAAGACGCCATCGCGGCCATCCAGCTGACCGCCCAGAAGCGCGTCCCGGATTCGCCTGCATACAAGGCGGCCGTGCTGACCAAGGGCGATACGTTCTACCTGTTGTTTACGGACCCCTCCGGCAAAGCCCAAATAGGCAGCACCGATGAGCCACTCACTGAGGTATCAGGGGCGGGAAAGGATTCCACTGGCAAGGCCAACTCCCTTCCTGGCTACGAAACACTGAAGTTCCAGGAGATCGTGGCCAACCAGCAGGAAATTCTGAAGATTACCGTTCCCGTCTCAGAGAACCCCGCTGATGGAACCCTGCGCACCGCCGATGGCAGCACGGCCTACCAGTTCAAGCCGGCACTGAGTTACGACGCCGCCACCGATACCTTCACTGACAGCGAGACCGGCACGGCCTACCGCGACAACGGCAAGGGCGCCTTCGCGGACGCTAACGGAGAGACGTTGGCCACCGGCTGGAAGATCGACGTCGGCATGGAGAACTTCGCCCGGGCCTTCACCGATCCGAGCCTCCGCGGTCCACTGCTGGGCGTCATTCTTTGGACGTTCACTTTCTCCGTAGCCTCCGTTGCCTTGACGTTCGCCCTGGGGCTGTTGCTGGCCATCACCTTCAACCGTGAGGATCTCCGCGGCAAAAAGGTTTACCGGATCCTGATGATCTTGCCCTACGCCTTCCCGGCATTCCTGTCTGGATTGGTGTGGTCGGGCATCCTCAACCCCGAGTTCGGGTGGCTGAACCAGACACTGCTGGGCGGGGCGCATATTGGCTGGCTCACGGACCCTGTCCTGGCCAAAATCAGCGTGCTGGTGGTCAACGTGTGGCTCGGATTCCCGTACATGTTCCTGGTATGCACCGGGGCACTCCAATCCTTGCCAACAGAAATTGACGAGGCTGCCCGCATGGATGGAGCATCCCCTTGGCGAGTGTTCCGCTCCATCAAGCTGCCGCTGCTCCTGGTCTCGGTGGCACCGCTGCTGATCTCCTCCTTTGCGTTCAACTTCAACAACTTCAACGTCATTTACATGTTGACCGGCGGCGGCCCGCGCTTTGCAGACACCGATCGCGATATCGGAGCCACGGACATCTTGATCACGCTGGTCTACAAGGTGGCGTTCGGCCAAGGCACCGGGCGCGACTACGGATTGGCCAGCGCGCTCGCCATCATCATCTTCATCATCGTGGCCACGATTTCGGCCATTAGCTTCAAGCACACCAAAGCACTCGAGGACGTGAACTAATGAGCGAGGCACAGGTACGCACCCTCCCCAGCATTGAACAGGAGCACGACGGCGGTCCCGCACCGTGGGTGCCAAAGCGGCGTCCCTTTGGGGTTTGGTTCAAAGACAAAGGCTGGCGGCACGCCGTCGGCATCGTCACCACCATCTTCGCCGTGTTCCCGCTGCTCTACGTTTTGTCGGCGGCGCTGGACTCCAACGGCACCTTGGTCGGCTCCAACGGTCTGTTCTCCAGGTTCGATACCGGCAACTTCACTGCGCTCTTCAGCGATCCGAGCCGTCCCTTCGGTCGCTGGTTCCTCAATACCCTGGTGGTGGGCCTGGTGACCTCCGCCGCCACAGTCTTCCTGGGGGCGATGGCCGCGTACGCATTCTCCCGCATGCGCTTCAAAGGCCGACGGGTGGGACTGTTGACCCTGCTCCTGCTGCAGATGTTCCCGCAGCTGCTGGCCGTCGTCGCGATCTTCCTCCTCCTCAGCGGTATCTCGCAGGTGATCCCGGCCCTGGGCCTTGGTAGCCAACTGGGGCTCATCATGGTGTACCTCGGCGGTGCGCTGGGCGTGAACACGTACCTCATGTACGGCTTTTTCAACACGGTCCCGCAGTCCCTGGACGAAGCTGCAAAGATCGATGGTGCCAGCCATGTCCAGATCTTCTTCGGCATCATCCTGCGCCTGGTCACTCCCATCCTGGCCGTTGTTGGACTGCTGGCATTCATCGGTATCTCCAGTGAATTCGTGATCGCCAGCGTTGTCCTCACCGATCCTGATAGCCAGACACTCGCCGTCGGGCTCTATTCCTATGTGGCACAGCAGCGTTCCGAGAATTGGGGCGTCTTCGCCGCTGGCGCCGTCATCGCGGCTATCCCGGTCATGGCTCTGTTCCTCTTCCTGCAGAAGTACATCGTCAGCGGCCTTACGGCCGGCTCAGTGAAAGGATGACTATGTCGCTTGCCGTTCCACATCACGACGGATCCGCCCTTTATGTTTCGGGTCATGCTCCCGGACGGATTTCACTGGGCGAGGTTGTTCGGCTTCGTCTACGGGTTCCGCAGGAGTGGGGTTCCGCGTCCCGGGTTTGGGTCCGTTCCGTGCAGGACGGCGAGCCGCGGTACGACGCCGCGATCCGGCTCGGCAGCATCGATGGCTGGGACTGGTGGGAGACGGCGATGCTCGTGGCCAATCCCGTGACAAAATACCGGTTCATGCTGGAAATCGAGACCAGCAGCGCACATGGGCGGCATTACTGGAACCTCAACGCGCAAGGGCTTTTCAACCGGGACGTTGCTGATGCAGCGGACTTCCGCCTCACCACGTTTGCTCCCGCACCGCAGTGGCTGCATCAGGCCACCATGTACCAGGTGTTTCCGGATCGCTTCGCCCGCTCTGCCCAGGCGGATGCGCACCCCCTCCCGGACTGGGCTGTGGGCAGCTCGTGGGATGAACCAGTGGTGGCTACAGGGCGGGAAACACCCATTCAGTTTTACGGTGGCGACCTTCCTGGAATCACGGGGAAGCTGGACCATCTCCAGGAACTGGGAATCGACGTTCTCTACCTGACGCCATTCTTCCCGGCCCGGTCCAACCACCGCTACGACGCCTCCACCTTCGACTCCGTGGACCCGATCCTCGGCGGGAACCAAGCACTGGTAGAGCTGGTGGAGGCGGCGCATTCCCGGGGCATTCGTGTGATGGGTGACCTCACCGCCAATCACACTGGCGATGGTCACGACTGGTTCGTGAAGGCTCTCGCCGATCCGGGCTCAGAGGAAGCGGGCTACTACTACTTCAGCGAGGACCATTCGACGTACGAGTCGTGGTGGGGTGTGCCGTCACTGCCGAAACTTAATTGGTCTTCGGACGCCCTCCGGCGGCGTTTCGTGACTGACGACGATTCGGTGGTTGCCCGGTGGCTCAAACCGCCCTTCAACCTGGACGGCTGGAGGATAGACGTCGGCAATATGACCGGACGCCTTGGCGCCGTGGACCTGAATCACGAGGTTGCGCGGCTCATCGCCGAGCGGGTTCGTGAGATCAACCCGGACGCAGCTTTGTTGGCCGAGTCCACCTCCGATGCCGCGCCGGACTTCACGGGTGAGCACTGGCACGGTGCCATGACGTACTCCAACCTCACCCGGCCACTGTGGTCCTGGCTTGCGGGGGATGCACCGCACGTAAACTTCTTCGGCTCGCCCCAGGCAGGACCCAACAAGATCGAGGCTGAAACCTTCCTGGCCACGCATCAGGACCTCGCTGCGGGATTTAGCTGGGGTGTGCGAAATAACACCATGAATGCGCTCAACACGCATGACACCGCACGCGCCGCGACAGTGATGCTCGACGGCGGCCAGGAACTTGGCGCTGTGCTCACCTTCACCCTGCCAGGTGTTCCGGTGCTGTTCGCGGGAGACGAGTTCGGCCTTGAAGGCTTCAACGGCGAGGACTCCAGGACGCCCATGCCGTGGGGCTGGCAGGAAGGAAAATCCAGCCGCCACCCCGTCAAGGATCTGCGTTCCTTCTACTCGGCTCTGGGGAGGCTCAGGAGTGGGCTGCCAGCACTGACCGAAGGCGGCCTGCGCTGGATCCACGCCGAGGGGGACGCCGTGGTATTCGTGCGTGAGACCACTGATTCCGCAGTCCTGGTCATGGCCGCCCGCGACTCTGCCCGGGTCTGCGTGGATAACGCCGTCCTTTCCATGGTGCAACTCGATTCGCTGTCCGCGGCACCCCTGCACAGCTTTGGGAACATCTCGACGAGCCGGCGGATTGACGGAGATGTGCTGCTATGTGCCGACGGAATTTCAGCTGGTATCTGGTCCATTCCCGGAACCTGCGTTCCCACGGTGGTGGGCGGCGCTGATTAGACTGGGAGCACTGAAAACTCTGCGAAGACTGCCGATTTGGCGTGTCCGCGGAGCTCATGTGAAGGGACCACCTTGTCGGACGAAACGGCCATGGCCGGAACAACAGAGGAAAGCATCAAAGAACGCACTGTCGGTCACCAGGAAGCCGGACAGCAAACGGTCGCCGGCCACAGTGACAGACAGCGCGCGTTCTTGGCGAGCCTGGCAGGCGGCCTTCGGCCCGGCCAGATCGCCGAAGATGAATCCACCCGCACGGCCTATTCCGTAGATCAAGGACCGCTGCTGGAGCGGCACCTGCCGCTCGCGGTCGTCTGGGCCGAATCCGTGGAAGACGTTCAAAACATCGTTCGAAGTTGCGCCGCCCACCAAGTGCCAATCGTCGCGCGTGGTGCCGGAACCGGTGTCTCGGGAGGCGCGCACGCCACCCAAGGATGCATCGTGCTCAGCCTGGAACGAATGAACCGCATCCTGGACCTCAACCCCGACGACGAGACCGCCGTCGTCGAACCTGGCGTCATCAACGCCGAACTGAATGCCGCAGCTGCCGAACATGGGCTCATGTATGCGCCCGATCCAGCCAGCTACAAGATGTCCACCATCGGTGGCAACGTAGCCACAAACGCCGGTGGGCTGCGCTGCGCAAAATACGGTGTGACACGGGATTCCGTACTTGCGCTGGACGTTGTGCTGGCCGACGGTTCACTGCTCCACACCGGGCACCAAACGTTCAAAGGCGTTGCCGGATACGACCTCACTGCGCTGCTGGTGGGCTCCGAAGGGACACTCGCAATCGTTGTGGGCGTGACGGTCCGCCTGAAGTACCTTCCACGCGAAGTCCACACCATCGCCGCGTTCTACCAAGACTTCCGCAGCGCCGCCGCAGGCGTGTTGGCAGTAGGAAAAGCCCGGGTCCAGCCAGCCATCATGGAACTCCTGGACAACGGGACACTCACACAGCTCGATGAGATGAACGGCTCAGACCTGCAAACCCGCGGCAAATCGCTGCTGTTGATCCAAACAGACGGTTTTGGAGCAGCCGCCGAGGCCGACGTCGTCCGGCAAGTACTCGCCGAAGGCGGAGCCACCGTCACCACCGAAGCAAGTGAAGAAGCCGAAATGCTCGTCGAATTACGCCGCAACAGCCGCGGCGTAGAAATGGACGACGAATTCAGGGTGGGCGAGGACATCGCTGTTCCACGCTCCCGGCTGGTGGACTTCGTGGCAGAACTCGAAGCCATGGCTGACCGCTTCCAAGTCCGCCTCAAAGTGGTGGCCCACGCCGGAGACGGAAACCTCCACCCCACGTTCTGGATGGACCGGGTAGACCCCGCCACAGACGCCGACGCCCTGGTGCGCCTCAACGCCGCACTGGATGAATCCATCCGGGTAGGCCTCGAAATGGGTGGCACGATAACCGGCGAGCACGGCGTGGGGCAGTACAAGCTCCGATGGCTGGGACTGGAGCAGCCTGAGCCCGTGCGGGAATTGCAGCGGCGGATCAAGGAGTTGTTCGATCCTGCGGGGATTCTGAATCCGGGGAAGGCTATCTAAGGCAGCTGGGCTGGGGCGGGCCGCAGGACCGAAACGCTCTGCGCGCTCGGTCGTTCCTCCCTTAGACGCGCGCTGCCGCGTTTCGGCCCTGCGGCCCTTGCGTTCGTCCCCTCGTCCGCGCTGCCGCGTTCCGGCCCTGCGGCCCTTTCATGGCCCTCACTCTCCGTCCGGGATGGTATTCCAAATAGTCGCTTACTCATTTCAGGTCGCATAAGACGCGGCATGTTTGGTGGGTTTACTTTGTGTCGGGCTCCTCGTAGTCTTGTTTGGTATACCAGAGTTACTATGAGGAGAATGACGTGGAAGAACAGCGCCGTGAGGGCTCCGGAAATTCTGGGCGGGCGTTCCGCGTCCTGGTGTTGTTGGCTTTGGTGCTGGTTTCCGTCAATCTTCGGCCTGCCATCACCACCATTGCCGGTGTTATGAACCAGGTCCCGGGAGCGTTTCACTTGGATCCGGTTCTGCTACCCGTTTTGGGTACGTTGCCGGTGCTGGCCTTCGGGGTTTCAGGGCCAATCGGGCCGTGGCTGGCCCGGCGGCTCGGAACGGGGCCCGCCGTGGCGCTTGCACTGTTGGTACTTGCTGCCGCGTTGATCGTCAGGGTCCTTGTGCCGGCGCTCCTCCTTCCCGGCACGTTCCTTGCCGGCATGGCAATCATGACGGCCAGCGTCCTGGTTCCCCAGATCGTCAAGGCCAACCACGGCTCTGGTTGGTGGACCGGACTTTGCACCATGGGCTTTGGACTCGGAGCTGCGCTCGGTGCAGGGCTGGTCCAGCCCCTTGCCGAGGCTTTCGGTGGGAGCCTCGCCTGGGCACTGGCGGTGTGGGCCGTCCCGGCACTGTTGGGAGCGTGCCTCATCCAACGCTCCGGAAGACGGCCGACGGCGGCAGGTACCTCCGCTGGCAAAGCCGGGTCAGCGGCCGACGTCGTTTCGTCGCCGCTGCAAGTCACACCCCTGCCTAAGCAGCGCACTGCTTGGGCTGTGACCGCGTTCTTTGGGCTCCAGGCCATGCTCTACTTCGCGATCACGTCCTGGCTGGCCGTTTACCTCGTCTCCAAGGGGCTGTCATCGGCGGACGCAGCTGCGTTGTTGGCGTGGTTCAGCCTGGCGGGGCTCCCCGCGAGCCTGCTGGCTCCCGTGCTGGCCGGTCGTCCAGCCATTCTGCGGATCATGGCACCCGGCCTCGGGCTCGCGGTGGCCCTCGCACTTTTGGGAGTTCTCGCAGCGCCCGCCGGCCTGCAGTTCGTCCTGGTGGGGATCCTGGGAATCGTCCAGAGCGCAGGGTTTGGCCTCGCGATGGCTTTGGTAGTGATCCGCTCCTCCGGCCCGCAGACAGCGGGAAAGCTCTCGGCCATGAGCCAAGGGCTGGGGTTCGCGCTTGCCTCGCTCGGTCCACTGGTGGCTGGACTACTCCATACGTGGACCGGAGGCTGGGAAGTGACGTTCTGGACGCTCGCGGCCGAAGCGGTGATTCTGGCTGGTGCGGGCTTCCTGGCCATACGTGGACCCGTGGTGAATGTTGAGCCGGTGGGGCTGTTGCCCGAGCCGCAGCGAAGGAACGCTGACGACGAAACCCGGCCAGCCGTCGTCGGGCTCTAAAGTCCGGCTGCGCGAGAGGGTCGCCGAGGACTGTCGGCGGGCTATGCTCCGGCGTATCCTCTGCGATATGACCAACTCAACGTCTGGCGACAACACTCCCGCCACTGAAGTCCTGGAGACCAACGAATGCTGGGAACTCCTCCGTGGAGTTTCCGTGGGCCGGCTTGCCGTCTGGGTGGACAATCACCCGGACATCTTTCCAGTGAATTACAAAGTGGACCACGGGACCATGGTCTTCCGCACCGGGGAGGGCACCAAGCTTCATGCAGCCCTTGGTGACGCTCCTGTTGCGATCGAGGCTGACGGTGTCGATGCGCAAACCGGAGTGGCCTGGAGCGTGGTGGTCAAGGGGCAAGCTTCCGCCGTGAAGCTGACGCAGGACGTGCTGGATACCATCGGCCTGCTCCTGTTTCCTTGGGAAGCAGGGCAAAAGGACCAGTTCATCCGCATTGTTCCATCGGACGTGTCCGGGCGTCGTTTCAAGGTGACGCCTCCTGTGACCTGGTGGACGCCGCTGGACGATGCGCCGACAGCCAGGGGCGAGTAGCGCTTAACGCCGAAACCCGCTCTTGTCCGTCACTCAGACCGTTGTACGGCCAGAAGCGCGGACAAGAGCGGGTTTCGCAGCAGTTAGAGCAGTTCCAGTTGGTCGGCCACCACCTTGCCGGCGTGGATCACGGTGCGGTCCTTGCCCCGGTCCATGACCGTGGAGGCTACAGTCTCGCCGTCCACCAGGAGGAGTTCGGCCGGATCTCCGACGTCGACGCCGGGACGGTGGGCGGTGTCCTTCAGCCGGGTAGCGCTGGGGTCAAGGATGCCCGCCCCGCCAATAGTGGCGATGGCCAGGCAGTGCTCGATTAACTCGTCCTTGCGGAAGCCATGGGTGAATGCCAGCTGCCAGGTGCGGTCCAGCATGTCCGTGTTGCCGTAGGGGGACCAGTAGTCGCGCTGGCCGTCCTCGCCCAATCCATACCGCACCCCTGCCTCGGTGAGGAGCGGGATGGGCAGCTGGCCTGCGGCCGCGGGGGCAACCGAAGCCATGGATACGTCAAGTTCCGCGAAGGCATCAATGAGCCTGCGTGTAGTGGCCTCGTTGACGCTGCCCAGTTGGTAGGCGTGGGACATCGTGACTTTGCCCTGCATGCCGAGCGCCCTCGTGCGTTCCAGAACGAGGTCGGTGCTGAAGACGCCCAGTTCGCCGGGCTCGTGGAGGTGGATGTCGATTGGCACCTGGTACTTCTCAGCCAGGCCAAACACGATGTCCAGGTGTTTCGCCGGATCCCTGTCCAAAGTGCAGGGGTCAATCCCGCCCATGACGTTGGCGCCGGCCTTCAGCGCCTCCTCCATGAGCTCCACCGTCCCGTCTTCAAGGAGCAAGCCAGCCTGCGGGAACGCGATGATATCCACCCAAGCCTGACCGGCGAACTTCTCCTTGGCAGCAGCAACGGCTTCGAAACGCTCCAGCCTGCAGTCCACATCCACCTGCGCATAAGAGCGAACACGCGTAGTACCACGGGCGATCATCCGGCTGAGGGTGTTGTTGACGCGATCCTGCAGCGGGACCTCGGCGCTGCGCCAGTTTTGACGGTCGTTCATCATCATGGTCCACACACCTGGACCGCCGGTGTGTTCGCGGAATGGCAGGCCGATCCGGGTGGAATCCAGGTGCACGTGGACATCGGAGAACGACGGCAGCAGTAAGCGTCCGCGGCCTTCCACAACGGTCACACCATCGGGAACGACGCGGTCAGGTTCATGCGGTTCGACGGCGGTGATCTTGCCGCCTGCTTCTCCCGCGACAAGAGTGACGTCGCTGAGCGCGTTCCCCCAAGGACGGACGGCGCGGATCATGGTAATCAATGGATGCTCCTTTGCTAGTGAATCTGTTGCCTGCATCTATTGCACGCCGGCCAGGACCGTTGCTGCCACACCTGTGTGGTGGCAGGCGGGCGCAGCAGGCTGGGCAGGTGTGGGAATCTGGTCGATGCAGCGTTGGCGCTGTTCCTCGGGAAGAGTGCCGATAAGCGGGCAGCGGGTCCGGAAGACGCAGCCGCTGGGCGGATTGGCCGGTGATGGGAGGTCTCCCCGGAGCCGGATCTTCACTTGCTCGCGTGCTGCGCGGGGATCGGGCAGGGGCACTGCAGAGAGCAAGGCCTTGGTGTACGGGTGTAAAGGGTTCCGGAAGAGCTCATCCCGGGGTCCTTGTTCCACGATTTTGCCCAGGTACATCACGGCGACTTCATGGGAAATGTGCCGGACCACGGAGAGGTCGTGGGCAATGAAGATGTAGGACACTCCGGTGTCGCGCTGGATCTGCTGCAGCAGGTTCACCACTTGGGCTTGAACGGAGACGTCCAAGGCGGATACGGGCTCGTCACAAACAATTACCGATGGGTTCAGGGATATGGCCCGGGCAATTCCGACGCGTTGCCGCTGCCCACCGGAGAACTCGTGCGGGAACCGGTTGTAGTGCTCAGGTTTGAGCCCCACTTGGTCCAGGAGTTCCTTGACCCGGTTCTTCAGGCCGCCCTGGGGATTGATCTTCTGCGCCACCATGGGAGCTGCAATCGCTGTACCCACTGTCTGCCTCGGGTTCAGGGAGGCGAACGGGTCTTGGAAGATCATTTGGACTTTGCGTCGGAAGTTGTAAAGGTCCCGCCCGCGAAGCTGGCTGATGTCGACGCCATCCACCATGATCCGCCCGCCGGTCGGGTCCATAAGCCGCGCGAGCATGCGTCCAGTGGTCGATTTGCCGCAACCGGACTCACCTACGAGTCCCAAAGTCTGGCCTCGAGCGAGACTGAAGGAGACGCCGTCGACCGCTTTGACCGATCGCTTTGGAGCCCCTGGCAGGAGGCCGCCCTTGAGCGGAAAGTGCTTCTGGAGGTTCTCTACCTGGAGAATTGGGTGATGTTCCATGGCGGGTCCTAACGCGAATTCCGGATGGTGATGATCTGCGGCCCGCTCAGATGGCAGCGCTTGCCATGCCCGTCGTCCACCGTTAACTCAGGCCGCTGCTTGGCGCAGACGCCGTCGCCCACCAGTTCGGCGTACTGGCAACGGGCGCTGAAGATGCAGCCCTTGGGCAGGTCAAGGAGCGACGGCGGCTGGCCGGGTATGGGGTTCAGCTGGCTCGCGGAGCCGTTCAGGGTGGGCATCGAATTGAGCAAGCCCAAAGTGTAGGGGTGCTGGGTGTCGTAGAAGATTTCATCCACGGGACCTGATTCGACACACTGTCCGCCGTACATCACCAGGACGTCGTCGCATACTTCGGCCACGACGCCGAGATCGTGCGTGATGAGGATGAGCGCGGAATTGGTTTCTTCCTGCAGCTCTGACATGAGGTCCAGAATCTGGGCTTGCACTGTTACGTCCAACGCGGTGGTGGGTTCGTCGGCGATCAGCAGCTCCGGTTCACAGATCAGTGCCATGGCGATCATGGCCCTTTGGCGCATTCCGCCGGAGAAGTGGTGCGGGTATTCGTCGAAGCGCTGCTCAGGACTGGGGATACCCACCCTTCCGAGCATGTCGACGGCGGCTGTCCGGGCCTGCTTTTTGCTGGCCTTGTTGTGGACCAGATAAGCCTCCGCGATCTGGTGCCCAACAGTGTAGAACGGGTGCAGCGCCGAGAGCGGATCCTGGAAGATCATGCCGATGTTGCGGCCGCGGAGTTGGCGCATGGCAGATTCCGGGAGGGTGACCAGGTCCTTGCCCTGGAACATCGCCCGGCCGGTGACCTGGGCCGAGGTGCCCTTCAGGAGGCCCATGAGGGCCTGGCTGGTGACGGACTTTCCTGAGCCGGACTCGCCGACGATGCCAAGGGTCTGGCCCCGCTCCAGGGTGAAGTCCATCCCGTTTACGGCAGAGACCAGACCGTCGTCCGTGGGGAACTTCACGGAGAGGTTGCGGACGTCCAGGAAGGCACTCGCTCCGTGATCCGGCGCAGGCCGGGAGAGCGGTTGGGTGAGTGGTGTGTGGGTCATTGGAGCCTCACTCGGGGATCGATGGCGGCATAGGCGAGGTCCACCACAACATTGGCTACGATGACGAAGAACGCGGCCAGCATCGTGATGGCCATGGTGACGGGCAGGTCACCCGAAATTGCGGCGTGCACGGCGGTGAAGCCCAGGCCGGGGACGGAGAAGATCTGCTCGGTGAGGACGGCGCCTCCCAGGAGCAAGCCGATGTCCATGCCAAGCATGGTGACAACAGGTGTGATCCCGGCGCGGACGCCGTGCTTGAACGTCACGGTCCGTGGTGCCAGGCCCTTGGCGCGGGCAGTGCGGATGAAGTCCTCGCCGAATGTCTCGATCATGTTGGTCCGGGTGACACGGATGTAGGAGGCGCTGAACAGCACGGCCAACGCGATCCATGGCAGCAGGTAGTTCGCCACCCATGCGCCCGGTCCCTGTGGACCAAAGGGGCTATTGATCTCGTTGGTTGTGAACGGCAGAAGGTGTAGCTGGTTGACGAAGAGAAGCAGCAGGAACAGGCCCGTAACCGGGATGGGCAGCGATACGCCCACCGACGCTGCGCCCACGATGAACTTGTCCACTGGCGAGCCCTTGCGCAGCGCGGCGAGAAGGCCCAAGCCGACGCCGGTGATGGTCCACAGGATGAGTGCCCCAATGGCCATGGAGAACGTGTAGGGGAGCGATCGGGCGATGATGTCCGCAACGCTCTCATTGGTCTGGAAAGACTTGCCCAAGCATGGCCATTCACACAGCGTTTGGGCTCCGGGCGCACCTATCATCCGGGGCGAGAAAAGGCCACGCATGTAGTCGATGTACTGGACAAAGAAGGGCTGGTCCATGCCCAGGGCAACGCGGGCCTCGGCCACGCGTTCAGGAGTGCATTCCTGTCCGCAGGCGGCGGCCGCGGGGTCCGAGGGGCCAAGCTGGAAGAGCGTGAAAGTGATGAAACTGACTGCGGCGAGCAGCAGGACCAACGATCCGGTCCTGCGAAGAATGAAAGTCATCATGGTGGTGGTTGCGGGCCGCCCGCTGGGAGCAGGCGGCCCGCTTCTCCTTCTGGACTATGCCGATGTGTTGTCGAAGTCCGGTTAGTGCTCGACGCCGACGATCGAGAGGTCGATGCCGCCGAAGAAGTAGCCCACCTGGGCGTTGCGGACGTTGGATCCCACCACGCTGTTGGTGTGGCTGCGGATGAGCGGGACGATGGGATACGTCTTCAGGGCAGTGCCGAACGCCACGGACCACTTCTTGCCAAGCTCTTCAGAAGTGCCGTCCGTGTTGCGCAGATCAAACATCGTCTTGGAAACTACGGGATCGAAGTAGCGGGACGTGTTGGAGAAGCCGTAGCTGGTGCCTTCGTTGTTTGGTCCCAGCAAGGGGTCTGCTGAAGTACGGACGGAGGCCGGATCGGCGCCACCGCACCAGCCCGAGCGGCCCATGTCCGGAAGCTGTTCACTGGCCAGGACCGAGTAGTAGTTCGGCGCCGGAATGGCCACCAGCTCAACATCGATGCCCAGGGCCTTGAGGTTTTGCTGGACTACGGTGCCGGTGTTCTTGAAGGCGTCGCGATTGTTGGCGTAGCCGTACGTGAGGGTCTTGGGGTAGTCCTTGCCTTCAAGGAGCTTCTTGGCTTCCTCCAGCTTGGGCTTGCCCGCAGGATCCAGCTCCAGCTCCGTCTCGACGTAACCACGCATCTTGGAGTTGAGCGGGCTCTGCGTGATCTCGCCAAAGCGTCGTCCGCCGTACTGCACCAGGATTGATTGGCGGTCCAAAGCCAGGGCGATTGCCTTGCGGACGTCCGGGTCCTTGATCTTTTCCGTGTTCAGGCTGAGGACATCGTTGCAGCCCAGAAGGCCGGAGGCGACGCGATCCTTGACCTTGGCATCGGCCAGCTTGGCGGAATCCGAGGTCTGCAGAGCGCCGTTGGAATCGAGCGTAATGGCATTTGGATCCGAGTCAGCCAACAGCTGCTGGCTGATGGTTGCCTGCGAGGTGGAGAGGGAGAAACTGAAGGTGTCCGGAAGGGCGGTGCGGTTGGGGTCCGTGGCGGCGTCCCAGTGCGGGTTGCGGACCAGTTTGAGCGACTTGCCCCGGTTGTAGGACTCCACCATGTATGGCCCCGAAGACACAGGATGGTTGGTGTAGTCCAGCTTGGTGTCCTTGGCCTTGGGTACAGGCGCCGTGTTGGAGCGGGACGCCAGTGCAGGGAACTCTGCGAACGGCTTTTTCAGATGGAAGACGATCGTTCGGTCATCCGGCGTTTCAACCGCCTGAAGCGACGCCGAAGGATCCTTGTACGGCCCCTTGTACCCGCCGGCGTCGAGCGCTGAATTCAACTCTTGCGGCGCCTGGGTGAAGACATCCTGCGCGAAGGTGCGTTCCACGCCGTACTTGATATCGGCGGAGGTGATGGGTGTTCCGTCCTCAAACTTCACGCCTTCCTTGAGCGTGAACGTCCAGCTGAGGCCATCGTCGGAAACTTTGCCGGTGTCCGTTGCGAGGTCAGGGACCACTGTTGGGGGTTGCCCTGCGGTTTCCTTGGCCATGGTCAGGGTCCGGTAGTACAGCTGGCCCACATTGGCGGTCTGGACGTAGTTGCTGTTGCCGGGATCCAGGGTCTGGAAGTCCGAGGACATCAGGACGTTGAGGTTGCCGCCCTTGGTGTTGAAGCCGGTCTTGACCACGTTGGGTGCCAGCTCCGTGACCGATTCTGCGGACTTGGTGTTGCCGGGCTGGTTCTGGCCGGCGGCGCAGCCTGTTGCGGCCATGGCAATCAGCACGGAAAGCGCCAGTGCTCTCGTGGGGGTTTTCATGATGCTCCTCTTGAAGGGGTTGGGTGGAGGGAGATGTTGGAAGTTAGTGGCGGGAAGCCTTGGGGTCCAGCGCGTCCCGGACGGCGTCGCCCAGGAGGTTGAACGCCAGGACGGTGACAATGAGCATGACGCCCGGAACAGCCAGGAACCACGGATCGCTGAGGTACCAGTTGCCGGATTGCGCCGCGTTCAGCATTTGGCCCCACGACGGTGTGGGGTCCTTGACGCCGACGCCCAGGAAGGAAAGGGCTGCTTCAGCAGAAATGTTGGTGGGGATCAACATGGTGGCGTACACCAGGACTACGCCCATGACGTTGGGGATGATCTGGCGGAACAAGACGCTCAAGTGGGAGGCGCCGAAGGAGCGGGCCGCTTCCACAAACTCGCGTTCCCGGAGGCTCAGGACCTGGCCGCGGACAATCCTGGCCAGGTAGGCCCACCCGAAGAATCCGAGGATGATCACCAGGGAGGCCATGGGCAGGAAGCTGCCTGCGCCCAGCGGTGTATCCCGGAGCCGGGATTGCAGGATGGGCGTCAGGGAGAGCACCAGGAGAAGGTGCGGGAATGCGAGGAACAGGTCCATGATGCGGCTGATGACGGCGTCGGTCTTGCCACCGAAGTAGCCGGCAGCCGCACCGAGTACTGTTCCCAGAACTACGGAAACGGCAGTGGACAACAGGGCGATGGTGAGGGAAACCTGGCCACCGTAGGCGAGCCGGGCGAAAAGGTCGCGACCCAAGCCGGGCTCAACGCCCAACCAGTGTTCGGCGGACGGATACATATAGCCGGGAAGCGGCAGGCCAGGCGTCTGGAAGTCGTCCAGTACCTCGGGGCTGGTGTTGGACGTGAAGGGGTCATTGCCAGACATCGCGCTGAGTACGGGGGCAAGGATGGCGAACAGCATGATGGCCACCACGACGCACAGGCTCAGGAGTGCGATCTTGCTCCGCCGGATCCTCATCCACGCCGTGGCGAGCAGGGAGCGTGCCTCGGCGGGTGCGGCTGCTTTGCCCTCAGGCGAGGTTGCCGGAGTGGGCGGCGGACTGCCGGTATTCGGTTCGATGGACTGTAGCTGGGTCAACGCTTGTGCTCGTTTCATGATCCAGGGAGCTGACTCCGCGATTCTTGTATACCAAACTAGACTAGATCAGGATCGATGCGATGTAAATCACAAATAATGTACTGTTTGGAATACCAGATAGCTATTTTGCTCGAACAAAGGAGTTCACGTGCCCACAAAGGCAACTGCCCGCTACGTCCTGGGGCACAACAAAGGGCAGCACGTGCTGCTGGAGGATGCCTGCGTGGTCTACAGCGGCGACACCATTGAGTACGTCGGCCATGACTACACGGGGCCGGTGACGGAAGAACATCACCTGGGTGACGCACTCCTGATGCCAGGGCTGATCGACCTCGATGCCCTCACCGACATCGACCACCTCATCCTGGACAGCTGGGCCGGGCCGGAGCAGGCAAAGGGGCACCAATGGTCCGAGGACTATTTCCGCAACCGCCGCGCGGACGTCTTTACCGCTGAGGAACGCCAACAGATCCGCGAATACGCACTCATCCAACTGATCCTGCACGGCATCACCACCTACATGCCCATTGCATCGGAGGTCCATTCCGAGTGGGCGGAGCCCTTTGAGGAACTCGTGGGGATGGCGGAGACCAGTCGACGGCTCGGCTTGCGTGGCTACCTTGGGCCCGCATACCGCTCGGGCGTGAATGTGGTGTTGAAGAACGGCGAACGCTCGGTCAGGTTCGACGCCGGCCGTGGCCGTGAGGGGCTGGCGGACGCATTGCGCTTCATTGACCATGCGACAGAGCTGAACGACCCGCTAATTACCGGTGTCCTGCTCCCATGCCGCATCGAGACCCTGGACATCGAACTGCTCAAAGCAACGGCGGCGGCTTCAGAAGAGCACGACGTCCTGGTTCGCCTGCACTCCCTCCAAGGCCTCGTGGAACGGGAACTCATCCTGGACCGGCATGGCGTCACGCCCCTGGAGCTCCTTGACCAAGTGGGGATGCTCAACGAACGCTTGCTGATCCCGCATGCTACCTACACGGACCGCAACCCCGCCGTTTTCGGAGAGGATCGCGGCGACCTTGCCCGGCTGGCAGACAGCGGCGCCAGCATCATCCACTGCCCGCTGACATCCATGCGCTATGGCAGCATCTTGGATTCCTTTAACGCATACAAAGCAGCCGGCATCAACATCTCCCTGGGCACCGACTCCTTCCCGCCGGACCTGGTCCGGGGCATCGATGCAGGCGTGCAGCTGGGCAAGATCCTGGCAGGCAGCAACGACGCCGGCGACCTCGCCGGATACTTCGACGCCGCCACGCTCGGAGGAGCCCGGGCACTGCGACGAATCGATCTCGGCCGGTTGGAGCCCGGGGCGCAGGCAGACATGGTGGCCTTCTCCCTGGGAGACATTCGCGACGGCGTTCACGAGGACCCACTAAGGACCCTCACGCTCAACGGAACAGCACGCCAGGCAGTGCTTTCAGTGGTGGCCGGCCGGACCATCATGGCCGACGGCCTCATAGAGGGAGTGGACCTGGACTACTGGCGCGGAAAGGCCCAGGAACTCTTCGCCAGGATGCGTGAGGCCTACGCACTCAGGGATGGCCTGAACCGCCCCTCCGACGAGCTGTTTCCACCCGTGTATGCTCGGTTGGAACGCTGACCGGCGCCGGCCGGCGAATGGAGCGGACGCTGGCATGAAGGGAAGTTTGACAGTGGCTGAGGCGATGCCGGAAACCGGAAATGGCCGCGATGACGAGGCCCGCGCGGAGCACGTCTACCAACTGGTGTTGGAGGGAATCGTCACGGGCACCTTCGCACAGGGTGGGCGTTTGCGCGAACGGGAACTGTCCGAGATGTACGGCGTCTCCCGGATCCCGGTCCGCGAAGCCATCCAACGCCTGGAGAAGGACGGTTTCGTGGCAACCTTCCCGCGCCGCGGCGCCGTGGTCCGGCAACTCACGCTCACCGACGTGAACGAGCTCTTCGACGTCCGCCTTTGCCTGGAAACGTTCGCCGCGAGGATGGCTGCCACCCGCGTTGCCGAAGGCCATTCCAGTGGCCGGCTCGAGGAACTGATGGAAGCTTCCAATGCCGCCATCGACGAGGACCGCGCAGACGACGTCGCGCTGATCAGTGCCGAGCTCCACGCCGAAATCGTACGTCTCTCCGGCAACAGGCTGCTCATCGAGTCCGTGAAGCCGCTGTTTGGCCGCATGCGATGGATCTTCGGATTGGCACACAACCGCAGCAACGAGCTCCAACGGGACGAACACAAAGAGCTGTGCAACGCCATCCTGAAAGGCCGGCCGGACCTGGCCTACTCGCTGGCGTACACGCACATTGAGCTCGGCCGGGAACCCGTGCTGGCAGGCCTCGCGGAGACCCTGGAACCCTGAGTTAGTCGTCCGCGTCCGGGTACTCGTCCACTTCGTCGTACCGGCCTGACTCCTCCACCTCAACTTCAAGGATCTTGAGCAGCTCGGTGTCAGGGTTCAACATGATGGCAGCCTCGTCCCTGCGGTGCTGCAGCACAGTGTCCAGGTAGGACTGCACAGTCTCGGCCAGCGGGATGTAGCGATCCTGTTTCTGGCTCATGTACCAGCGGTGCTCCAGGACCTCGTGCACTACTTCGGCTGGTTCCAACTTGCCGGCAAGGTGCCGGGGAATAGACCGCACGATCGGTTCGAAGATCTGGCTGACCCATGCGTGGGCGCTTATTTCCTCGTCCAGGTCAGGGTTGTTGTCCGCCCTGAACTGGTCCATATCGTTCAGGAGCCTGCGTGCCTGGTTCTCCTGGGCGTCCAATCCGGTGAGGCGCAGCAAGCGCCGTTGGTGGTGGCCGGCGTCGACGACTTTTGGCTGCAGCTGGATGGTTGAACCATCCGCCGTGGTCTTGATGGCATATTCCTCGACGTCGAAGCCGAGCTCGTTGAGCCGGCGGATGCGGGCGCCCACGCGCCAGCGCTCGCCGAGTTCGAAGGATTCCTTTTCCGTCAGCTCAGCCCATAGCCTGCGGTAACTGTCCATGATGAGCTCACTGGTAGCCACGGGATCGACCTTTTCCTCGATGAGCCCGCCATCCAGGAGGTCCATCAGTTCACCAGCGATGTTGACGCGGGCGATCTCCAGGTCATACTCGCGCTGGCCCATGGACAGGTCCGGGTAAAGCTCGCCGGTTTCGGCATCCACAAGGTACGCAGCGAACGCGCCGGCGTCCCGACGGAACAGCGTGTTGGAAAGCGAGACGTCGCCCCAGTAGAAGCCAATGAGGTGCAAGCGGACTAGCAGCAACGCCTGCGCGTCGATGAGGCGCGTCAAGGTGTCCTTGCGCAGCATCTGCGAGAAAAGTGCCCGGTAGGGCATGGAGAACTTCAAATGCCGGGTGACCAACACCGGGTTCAGGGGTTTGCCGTCGGCCGTGGTCCGGCCGGTGATGACGGCCACAGGCTCAACGCACGGAACATCCAGCCGGGCAAGCTTGCGGAGCATGTGGTATTCGTGGCGGGCAACGTGCTCGGACGTTTCCTTGATGGCAATGACCGATCCACCCAAGTGCGCGAAACGCACGATGTGCCGGGAGATACCGCGGGGGAGGGCGGCGAGGTTCTCGGCCGGCCAGTCCTCAAGCGCAATGTGCCACGGCAGGTCCAACAGCTCCGGATCCGCTGCTGCGGCGGTGATATTAAGGGAACCGATGACGCTGGCCGGTGGTGCTGTGTCCTGCGCGCTGGCCGCCTCAGTCCTGGGGAGCTTGCCGATCTGCCCGTAGTCGGTCGGTTCGTCGTGCCACTGGGCTCCGTTTTGCTCGCTCATGCCTCAATTGTTCCGTACTCGCCGGTGTTGGCGTTCATTGCTGCGGTAAAGGGATATTCGGGCATCGCGGACCACTGGATGTCCGGTGCTGCCTGGAAGGAGACGCCCTGCCTTGCGAGGCGCTCACCCAAGGCACCAAGCCGACGTCGGAAGTCACCCACGTCCCGCGCGTCCTGGGGCGACCAGCCCACTTCCGCCAAGGAAACGGCCCTGGGGTACAGGAGCCAATAGGCCTGCTGGTTGTTGCGGACGGTCTCCGTCCACAGCGGGCCTTCGACGCCAAGGACCTTGTCATCTTGCAGGCCGCCTTGGGCGGGATTCCAGTGGTAGTACTCGGACCACGTGAACGGCCCGCCGTCCACCCACTCAAGGCCGATGGGGCTGCTGGAATCGTACTTTTGGTCCAGATAGGTGTTCGCGGCCGGGGACATGATGACCTTGGAGCTGCCGCTTTCGGCCTGCTGGACAACCGGGGAGAAATCACCGAACCAGTACTGCACCACGGACCCCTGCGGGAGTTCGACGCCGGCGTATTCGTTCCAACCCACCACGGTCTTGCCGGTTTCCGCTCCGATCCGGGCAAACTCCCGGACCATGGTGACGTAGTTGTCGTGGCCGGTGACGTGGGCTTCATCGCCACCGATGTGGAGGTACGGACCATCCGTCATGGCAGCGAGTTGGCCCAGCACTTCACGAACGAACTCGTAGGTGGCAGGCAGTGCTGCGTCCAAGGTGGAGTAGCCGACCTCGCCGGTCGCATTCATGGGCTTGGCCATACCGTCCGGGTTGAGCTGCGGGATCGCTGCCAAGGCCGCATTGACGTGTCCGGGAAGGTCGATCTCCGGCACTATCAGTATGTTCCGCGCAGCGGCGTATTCTTGGATCTCCCTGAAGTCCTGCTGCGTGTAGAAACCTGAGTGCCCGGGAGTGAGACCGATACCGGGGTGGTTCACGGCGCCCCCAATAGCGGTGAGGTTCCCATAGTCCAAGCCCGACGGATTCTCCGCGGGCGCCTGGATCTCGATGCGCCAACCCTGGTCATCCGTAAGGTGCAGGTGCAGGGCATTGAGCTTGAACTGGCTCATGACATCTATCTGCTGCTTCACCTCTTCGACCGTGAAAAAGTTCCGGGCGACATCGAGCATGAGCCCGCGATAGGAGAACCTGGGCGCGTCATTGATCTCGACGGCGGGAATCACCCAGGTGCCGTCGGTGCTGGTGTTCGAATTGATGGTGTTCGAATCGTCCGCGCCTGTGAGGGAGTGTTCAACGGCAGGCGGGAGCAACTGGCGGAGTGTTTGGACTGCGTTGAAGAGGCCCCCGGGTGTTGTTGCCGCGAGGCGGGCACCGGCATTGGTGACAGTCAACCGGTAGGCTTCCGGACCGCCGTCGAGCGTTTCAACGAACTCCAAGGTGATGTCGCCGGCATTGGCCGTCTCGATGATGGGAAGAGTGAAACCTGTGCCGCGGCGAAGCAGCACCGCCAGCTGCTCCGCGACCGGGACAGCTGCCTGGCTTGCCGCGATCCGTGCCGTAGGCGCAAGCGTGAAGGCCTGACCGTCCGATGGCGCGACGTGTACGGGCCGGGGGATCAGGTTATCCGTCGTGTTCATGCCGTTCTTTCTGCAGAATGGTTAACGCGAGAGCGGCCCGACCCGGGAAGGGTCGGGCCGCTGTCACGATGCGGATTCAGGTGCCGGTGGGGATTAGTCGCCCAGGCGCAGGCCCGTCTTGGTGTCGAACAGGTGCACGTGGCCGGACTGCGGACGAACGAAGATGGACTCGCCCTTCATCGGGGGGCGGCGGCCGTCAACACGGGCAACGATGTCGTGGCTCTTGCCATCCAGGATGGTGTGGCCGTAGACGTAGGCATCGGCGCCGAGTTCTTCGACGACGTCAACCTCAACCTGCAGGCCTTCGCCGTGGCCGACCGTCTCGAGGTCTTCCGGACGTGAACCAACGGTGACCGTCTGTCCGTGTGCTTCTTCGAGGACGTCGCGCTTGACCGGGTAAACAGTGCCACCGAACTGGACGCCGCCGTCGACGACCGGCAGTTCCAGCAGGTTCATGGCGGGGGAGCCAATGAAGCCGGCAACGAAGACGTTCTGCGGGCGGTCGTAGAGGTTGCGCGGGGTGTCAACCTGCTGGAGCAGGCCGTCCTTGAGGACTGCGACCCGGTCACCCATGGTCATGGCCTCAACCTGGTCGTGCGTCACGTAAACCGTGGTGACGCCGAGGCGGCGGGTCAGGGATGCGATCTGCGTACGGGTCTGGACACGGAGCTTGGCGTCAAGGTTGGACAGCGGCTCGTCCATGAGGAAGACCTGGGGGTTACGGACGATTGCGCGGCCCATGGCAACACGCTGGCGCTGACCGCCGGAGAGTGCCTTCGGCTTGCGGTCCAGGTACTGCTCGAGGTCGAGAAGCTTGGCGGCTTCGCGAACACGCTCGGCGCGCTCTTCCTTGGAGACGCCTGCGATCTTAAGCGCGAAGCCCATGTTGTCCGCAACAGTCATGTGCGGGTAAAGAGCGTAGTTCTGGAAGACCATTGCGATGTCGCGGTCCTTCGGCGGAACATCCGTGACGTCGCGGTCACCGATCAGAATACGGCCGGCGTTCACATCCTCAAGTCCTGCGAGCATGCGCAGGGAGGTGGACTTACCGCAACCGGAAGGTCCAACGAGGACCAGGAATTCGCCATCGGCGATGTCGATGTTGAGCTTATCGACGGCGGGCTTATCTGTGCCCGGGTACAGACGCGTAGCGTTATCAAAAGTAACTGTAGCCACAGTTATCAATCCCTTCACCGGCAGGTACGTGCCGGACGATCCGTTGTGAATGGTTCATTTTCTTCAGTTGAACTCCCCGGCCATTGGCCGGGGAGGATCGTGTGACGTCGCACGGTACTGTGCGTCACATCACGTCCAAGAGTATGTCAGACTTTTGGACTTACTACCTAAATGTTACGAACGTCACATGTGATGTTGATCCCGCTCCATGCTTCCGCGGTGACGGGGCTTATGCTTCCGCCGTGACTCGGCGGCGCTCCCGCAGGAGCGTTTCCAACAGTTCCGCAACGTGCACCGGGGCTTCCACCCGGTACTCTGCCTGCGTGAAATCCAGGCCGACTTTGATGCCGACGTCCTCGCCCATCAGCCTGCCCAGGGCGTCCTCATCCGTCACGTCATCGCCGGCGAACAGAATGGCCGTGGCGCCCGTTGCTTGACGGAGGAACTCCACTGCCTCGCCCTTGGAGGCATGGACAACGGAGGTCTCCAGCACGCGTTTGCCGGTCTTTACGTACACTCCGGGATGCTCACGCAGAACCCGCATGGCGGCCTCTACCGCGTCTTCGGCAACGTCGTCGTCGGCAAGCCGAGTGTGAAGGACGACTCCGGCGGGCTTGTCCTCGAGCAACGTCCCCGGCGCGATGTTGACGATGCCGGCCAGGAAGTCACGTACTGAAGCGAGGCGTGCACGTTGTTCATCATCCAACTCCAAGCCCAGTGACCCTTCGCCCAGCCATACCTCCGCGCCGTGGCTGCCAATCAGCAACGTGTTCACAGGAGGCGAGGCGACCAGGCGCAAACTGTCCAAGGCGCGTCCCGAGATAAGTGCCGTCGTCGTGCGCGGCAGTTCAGCAAGGGCTTCCAAAGCCGCAGCCGAACGCGGAAGGGGCCGGGCGTCATCGGCATGGTCCACGATTGGGGAGAGGGTGCCGTCGAAATCCAAGGCCACCAGGAGTTGCTCCGTGCCGGCGATACGCCGAATGGCGTCCAACAGTTCCGGGGACAAAGACAGGGGCGTTTGCTCAGCTGTCATCGCGCACTACCTTCTCCTCGAGGGCGGCCAGGAACTCCGCTGACCAATGATCGACGTCGTGGTCAAGGATCTGCTTGCGCATCAGCTTCATGCGGCGGCGGGCTTCCTTGGGGGAGAGGTTAACCGCCTGGAGAATGGCGGACTTAAGGCCATCGATGTCATGCGGGTTGATCAGGAGCGCCTGCTTCAATTGGTCGGCAGCGCCGGCGAACTCACTCAGGACCAGCGCGCCGTCGTCCTCGGAACGGGCCGTCACATACTCCTTGGCCACCAGGTTCATGCCGTCGCGCAGCGCCGTGACCAGCATGACGTCCGCGGCGAGGTACAGCGCCACCATTTCCTCAACGGGGTAGCTGTGGTGCAGGTAGCGGACGGCAGTGTTCTGGATGGTGTCGTAGGTGCCATTGATATGGCCAACGGTGCCTTCGATTTCTTCACGCAGAAGCCGGTACTGCTCCACGCGTTCCCGGCTGGGGCTCGCTACCTGGATCAGGGTGGCGTCCTCCACCTTGATGCTGCCTTCGCGCAGGAGTTCCTCGAAGGCCTTCAGGCGGTGGCCGATGCCCTTGGTGTAGTCAAGGCGGTCCACGCCAAGAAGGATGGTCTTCGGATTGCCCAGGTCCTTGCGGATCTGCTTGGCCCTCTCGATGATGTCCGGCCTCCCTGCCAACTCCCGGATCTGGTCGACATCGATGGAAATAGGGAAGGCCTGTGCCCGGGCAATGTGGGTGACCTCGCCGTCCGGGCCCTTTACGTGCACTTGTTGCTGCTTGACGCTGGCGCCCAGGAAGCGGCGGGCAGAACGCATGAAGTTGCCGGCGTCGCTGGGACGCTGGAAGCCCAGCAGGTCCGCACCCAGCAGGCCATCAATGATCTCGCGGCGCCAAGGCAGCTGGGCGAAGATCTCCGGCGGCGGGAAAGGAATGTGGTTGAAGAAGCCGATTTTCAGATCCGGCCGTGCCTCACGGAGCATGCGCGGAACCAGCTGGAGCTGGTAGTCCTGGACCCACACAGTTGCGCCGTCCGCGGCATGGCGGATGACGGCGTCTGCGAACTTCTTGTTGACCTGGCGGTACGAATCCCACCACGTGCGGTGGAACTCCGGTGGGGCGATGACATCGTGATACAGCGGCCAGATGGTCGCATTGGAGAAGCCCTCGTAATACAGCTCGACGTCGTGGCTGCTTAGCTGGACCGGGACAAGATCCATCGCTTCGTGGCTGAAAGGACGCACGGTTTCATCCGGAGCTCCGTGCCAGCCCACCCACGCGCCGTCGGACTTTGTCATCATCGGTGCAAGCGCGGTAACCAGGCCGCCCGGGGAGCGCCGCCAGCCTCCGCCACCATCGCCGTTGCCATCGGTGCTGCAGCGGTCAACGGGCAGGCGGTTGGATACCACCATGAAGTCGAACTTGCTCGCCGTTGGCTTCCTGGTGGGAGAGGCCCTAACGCCGTCTTCCGTCTTGAGTTTTTCGCTTGCCAAATCCTGCATTACTGCTCCCTGGGGTTGCTGTGACTCACCTCCCAGCCTACCGGCGGAATCATGTGCGGCAGTTGATCGTTCAACAACCGGGTCTTTGCGCGTGCGCCGAATCTTCAAGTTTGCTCCCGTAAACTGGCCCCGTTGCCCTAGCTATGCACTACGACGTCGAGTAATCCGAGGAACTGATGAGCCCCGCAAACGAACCCCGCCTCTCCAAGGCTGAACGCACCGCCCAGGCACGGGAGAAAGCGCGAGAAATCCGCGAAGCACAGCTGAAAAAGGAAAAGCGCAACAAGCTCCTGATCGGGTGGGGCATCGTGGTGGCGGTGGTGGCGATCCTTGCCGTTATCGCACTGGTAGTGACCACCAGCATTCAGCAAAGCGCACCGATCGCCGACCAGGGTCCTACTCCCGCGAATGGCAACGTGCACGGCGGCGTAACATTGCTGGCCAACTCCGACGTCGTAAAGTCCGATGCCTCTTCCGTGAACGTGGCAGACGTCCCTTCGGCTCCGGCAACCAAGCCCGCAACCGTCACTGTTCCCGGTGGGGAGCCCGAGGCCGGCAAGCCCGTCAAGGTGATCGCCTACATCGACTTCATCTGCCCGGTCTGCAAGCGGTTTGAGACAACCTATGGTGATTCGCTCACCAAACTCCGCAATGAAGGCAAGATTTCCCTCGAGTACCGCCCCCTTGGCTTCCTGGACCAGCAGTCCACCACCAACTACTCCTCACGCGCAGCAAATGCGGCAGCGTGCGTGGTGAACGCTTCCCCTGAGAAGTACGCCGACTTCTTCAACCTGCTCTTCGAACGCCAGCCTGCCGAAGGCAGCGCCGGCATCTCGGACAACGACCTCAAGGCCATGGCCAAGGAGGTAGGCGCAGCGAACATCGACTCCTGTGTGGATAGCAAGCAGTACCGGCCGTATGTGAAGGTTGCCACGCAAGAGGCGGCAGCCATCGGCATCACAGGAACCCCCACCGTGTTTATCGACGGCAAGCAGTGGGACGGATCCACGGACCTGAACGCTGAGATCCAGACCGCAGTTGACGCCAAGGGCTAGGTTTTAGGAACTTTCGACGGCGGCTGGTCACCCTGGGTTTGGGCCTTGCGTTCAACCTGGGGTGGCTGGCCACCTTCGTGATTTCCGTGCGGGGGAGGGTCTGGGCTAACCTTATCTAGCGTCGTTTTCGGCGCATGCCTCCTTAGCTCAGTTGGCCAGAGCACCGCTCTTGTAAAGCGGGGGTCGTCGGTTCGAATCCGACAGGGGGCTCCACCAACCCCTCCATTCCGGCGATTTTGCCCGGATTGGAGGGGCTTTTGTTTCCGGGAAGTCATAGCGTTGCTTGGAACGTCTGCGTGGCCCTTGCGTACCTTGCTTCCCCGCCCAAACCAGTGTCGCTGGAAGGCAACAGTTGCAGTGCTTCGGCCGCGGGGGTCCCGGGATCGGCGGTGTACATCAGGATGCGGTGGCCGGATTCATCAGGCGGGGTGAGGACCTCGAAATTGAGTTCCAGGTGGCCTACTTCGGGGTGGTGCATGTGCTTGAGGCCGGACATGCAGTTCTCAACAGGATGCCGTGACCACAAATTGGCGAACTCATCGCTGTTCACGGTCAACTCGCCTACCAGCGAAGCCAGTTCCTGATCATCAGCTGAGCGGCCGGCAACCAGCCGCAGCGATGCTACAGCGCGGGTGGCTTCTTCTTGCCAGCGTGTGTAAAGCTCACGGGTGTGACGGTCGAGGAACAACATTCGCGTCATGTTGGGCCTCGTTGAAGGCGTCCTGGGCGCTGCGAAGTCCAAATGACCAGCCACAAGCCGATGACCCATCCCATTCCATGCCAGCACTTCACTCCGGCGTCCAAGGACGACCGCGGGTATGTCGGACATTGACTGGATGAGTCTCAGAATGCCAGGTCTTACCTTGTCCGGCTTGGTCACGGTGCGCCGCTTGGTGGTCCCGGACCGGGCAAGATTGAACAGGTGCGCACGCTCGTCTGCGCTGAGGTCGAGGGCGCGCGCGATGGACTCGATGACGGCCTCGGAGGCGTTGTTGCTCAGGCCCTGCTCCAGTCGGGTGTAGTACGTGTTGCTAACGCCGGCGAGCATGGCGAGTTCCTCCCGGCGGAGGCCAGGTACGCGGCGGATACCGTAATTCAGAAGGCCAACGTCCTCAGGCTGTAGGGCAGCTCTTCGAACGCGAAGGAACTCCCCAAGTTCACTGTGACTACTCATGAGCCTCATTCTGCCGGTGTTCACCGGTCCTGTCCTGTCACTGCCAGGGGTAGGCACGAGGGGGTGTGGTTGTTCCCGGGACATTCCGTGACGGTGGAGTTGTGAAGATGCCGCCAACGGGCGGCTACCCCCTCCAGAGAAGGATCGCCGTCATGACCACTCAACCGGATGTCACCACGGGCCAAGGTGTCCCACTTTCAACCGAAGCGAAACCGACAACTGCACAGGCGGGACGGATGACAGGCCGACAGCGGCTGGCACTCATTGTCCTGCTCGCGGCGAGCTTTACCCTGGCCGTTGACTTCTCAATCCTCGGTGTCGCACTCCCGGCCATCGGCGCCGACGTCGGATTCAGCTTGGAAAACCTCCAGTGGATCGCGACGGCGTTTGCCCTCTGCGCCGCCGGGCTGACACTGTTGTTCGGACGTGTCGCGGACGTCGTCGGCCGCCGCAAAATGTTCATCTTCGGCATGGCCCTGCTGGGCGCAGCATCGCTCGCTGGTGGCTTGGCTACTGACCCGGCCTTGCTGCTCATTGCTCGCGTAGGCCAAGGCACCGCGACGGCCATCGTTGTTCCCGCCGCCCTGTCGTTGCTGCTGGCATCCTTCCCTGAGGGCCCTCTGCGGGATAAAGCGCTGGGCCTGAATGGCTCGCTGATGGCTGCGGGCTTCACGAATGGCGCCATCCTCGGCGGGCTTTTGACCGACCTGCTCAGCTGGCGGTGGGCGTTTTTCGTCAACGCGCCGGTGTCTATCGCAGTACTGGTTATCGCCCCCATCGTTCTCGCCGAGAGCAAGCCCACCACCAGGTTGAAACTGGACGTTCCGGGCGCCATCACGGTGACCCTGGGTCTACTGGCCTTGGTCTTCGGTCTTACCCATGCTGCCGAACACTCCTGGACTGATCCCCTGACGTTGGGCTCGCTCGCCGTAGCAGTCGTGCTCGTCGTTGCGTTCATGGCCGTCGAACGCAGGGCAACCTCGCCGCTGGTACCGCTGGAGATTCTGAAGCGCTCTACCGTTGCATGGGGAAACATTGCCGGCATCCTAGCCTTTGCAACCGAAACGTCCCTGGTATTCCTGTTGACCCTGTACCTGCAGCAGGTGCTTGGCTACACCCCGCTCGGGGCCGGCTTGGCCTTCGCAGTCCTTGGCCTCGGCACCGTGATTGGTGGCATCCTCGGGCCAAAGGTCATAGGCAGGATCGGCAACAAGAAGGGCATCATCTACGGATTCATCGTCCAGGCGATCGCTACCGGTGCCCTCGTCTTGCTCAGGGCCGATCCCGCCTCCATCGGTCCGCTGCTAGTGGCCACCTTCATCGGTGGTGTCGCCAACCTTGTCGTCATCGTCGGATTCATGGTCACCGCAACCTCCGGCCTGTCCAATGAAAAACAAGGCTTGGCCACCGGACTGGTAACCATGAGCCAGCAGATCGGCATCACCATGGGTATCCCGATCATGAGTGCCATCTTCACTGCCCAGATTCTCTCCATCGGCAACAACGAGGCCCCGGCCGTCCTGAGCGGCGTAACGACGGCGATATGGGTGAACGCTGGTCTGTGCCTCCTGACCGCGTTGGTCGTAGGTCTTTTCCTCCGGAAACCCGTGCCGGCCGCCTGACGGCATTATCTCCACAAACGAATGCTTGAAGCAGCCCCGCACCGACCGGCGCTCGAACCGGGCGGCTCGTGCGTACCTTTGTAAGCGTTGACTGGGAGTGAAGGACAAAGCGCTTAGGGGGCGAATGTCTGCCTGTCCGGAAGACCAGCATGTCCTCGTCGATGACCGAGGCCCCCGGCCGCCGGGGTCGCCCGTTGCGGCAGCGCTCGAGTGGCGTGGCCGGAAGGGACAGCCCGACCGTGCCGAACGTTGCGGCCAGGGTCACTCAACAGGGCACAAAGTCCCGGATGGATTCGCATCTTTCCCAGTCCATCGCGGAGCCGATCCTGCAGACTCAGCTATTCTTGCCGACCATGCGATTTTGGGAAACGACGCCATCAACCCATGAGCGCAGGGCTGCTGCCGGTGCGGCCCCGGCGCGGCGGGCGAGGACCTTTCCGCCTATCAGGATCATGAGCGTGGGCACCGCTTGAATGCCGAAACGCCTGGCAAGATGGGGCGAGTTGTCCACGTCGACTTTGACGAGTTTCACCGTTCCGGCCCGTTCGTGCGCCAATTGATCGAGCACCGGGCTGACTGTCCGGCACGGGCCGCACCAGACCGCCCAGAAGTCGACAATTACCGGAAGAGTTGCCCCTTCGGCGACTTCGGCGAAGTCTCCGTCGCTGGCGGCAACGATCCAAGGCAACAGCTGATGGCAGTGCCCGCATCGCGGCAGGCCGCTGGCGCTGGATGGAACCCTGTTTGGCTTAGCGCAGTGCGGGCATACGGTGATGTTTTCTGTCATTCCTCCCGGCTTTCAGACGGTGGGCTGGCCGGAGCAACGAGGTCAGTATTGGCATGGGGTCTTTCCCGATGCTGTGCTCCCGCTTCGCGCGCGCAATGCTCGCAGCAATAGATTCCTTCGTCGGTCTCGACGCCGTGTCCCAACACCCGGCAGCCACAATGTTCGCACGCCGGCGCCATCATGTGGATGGCACATTCGAAGCTGTCGAAAGTGCCCTTTTGGTCACCCCTCGTGACCGTGAAAGTCCTCGGAGCGTCGTTTCCGCAAACGTCGCATCGTGCCATCGTTGTGTCCTTTCATGGTGACCGGTGGAACCGGCTCCGTCATTAGGTCCGAAAAGAGGCCTATGCCCAGTATCAGCCGTGACCCATCCGTGCCGTAGGGGCGAAAGGCCCCGGACGATGAAACCTGGTTGGAGTTGACGGGTGAGAGCTGTCCTAAGGGACTTCCTCTTGCGCGACCCGGGCCTCCGCTGCCCTCCGGCCACCACGCTGACCCTGTCGAAGCGCCAGCAGCGGAAACAGGAGCACAGAGAGCATGCCCGCTCCGACGAGTGCCGATGAGATTCCGCTTGAAATGAACCCCTGATCCCTGCCAATGGCTGTGACGGCAACGATGATCGGCAGGCCTGTTGCCCCGAACAGCATGATTGCCCGTTTCTCGGCGAAGGTGGACCTCGGCGGGGCAGCAAGCATCGATGGCAGGCCCCGGATGATCAGCAGGAGGATCACGAACAGCGGGAGCATTGCCAGGGCTGAGGGGCTGGACGTGAGTGCGCCCAGATCGAAATCTATGCCGGTATCGATGAAGAAGATGGGCACAAGGAACCCGAACGCGACGGCGTCGAGTTTGGTTTCGATCACCTTCCGGTCCCGTTCGGGTGCACGGGCAATGGCCACTTTCCAAAGGACGCCTGCGGCGAATGCCCCCAGCAACATGTCCAGTCCCAGGACCATGCTCAGCACCACGAGCACGGTAAGGATAAACATGATGGAGCGGACAGCGAACTGGCCGCTGGTGTGGAGGGTCCGGGTGACCTGCGAGTGGAAGAGCGTGTGCCTCGCCTTGGAGGCCAGGAAAATCGCAATGCCAGCCAGGAAGACAAATCCGAGAAGCACCGCCGTAGCCGGTCCCAGCTGCCTGCCACTGAAGAACAGCGAGATTGCAATCAGGGGACCAAACTCGCCAGCTGCTCCCAATGCCGTCACGGCGATCCCCATCGGTGATCTTGATTCACCGGAATCGCGAAGGATGGGCAGCAGTGCCCCCAACGCCGTGGAGCACAGCGCCACCCCGATGATGACCGCGGCCTCCGGCGTAGGGGCCAGCAGAAAGCCTGCGCCAACGCCTGCGGCCAACGAGATCACCCAACCTGCTGTGGCACGGATAGCGGGACGGCCACGGATATCGGCGAAATCAATCTCATTGCCGGCCACGAAGAAGAGCATCGCCAGCCCGAAATCGGCCAGTGTATCCGTGAACTGCGTAGATTCGATCCATCCCAACAGGCTGGGTCCCAACAGGATTCCGAGGACGATCTCGAACACCACAAGGGGCACTTTGACCACCCGGTCAAGGAAGCGGACCGCCAAGGGCGCCGCCACAGCCAGTAGAGCGATCAGAACCAAGGTTGTAGACAAGCCCTGCATCAGCGGTACCTCCGGTACCTCGCCCGCTTCGAAGGAAAAGTATTCCAAAGCTACCGCCACACCTGCGATGACGCCATGACGCCGGACTCCCGGTAGGGGCCAGAGTTATCCACAAGCAGGGAAGAAGCGCACGACGCCGGGTCCCGGCCCGCGTTAGTCTGGTTACCTCGGCTGAAGCAGGCGGCCGCAACACCCACTGTGCGGAGCCGTTTTCCAATGTCCGATGATCCAGACCTGGGCGCCCTTGCGGCGTCTTCCTTTTCCCTTCCCAAGCTCCGCCCCGGCCAACTCGCAGCCATGAACGCGCTCGCAGGCGGCCGCGACGTCCTGGCGGTCATGCCCACTGGTTACGGCAAATCAGCCACCTACCAAGTGGCAGCCAGGTACCTCTACAACCAAACCGGGCGCCCCGCCGTCGTGGTTTCTCCCTTGATTGCTTTGCAGGAGGACCAGTTGGATGGGCTGAACGGGCAGTTGGGTGACGGCGTTGCCGTCGCCATTAACTCCTCCCGTAGCGACTCGGAAGTGGAGGACGCCTGGGAGGGAGCGGAGTCCGGCAAAGCCACTTTCCTGTTTCTTGCCCCGGAGCAGTTGGCAAAACAGGAGACTGTGGACCGGATCGCCAAACTGGACATCACTATGTTCGTGGTGGACGAGGCCCACTGCGTCTCCTCCTGGGGCCATGATTTCCGCCCCGACTACCTCGATCTTGGAAATGTCCGCGAACGATTGGGAAGCCCTCCAGTGGCGGCCCTTACGGCCACAGCCTCCCCTCCGGTGCGCGATGAAATTCTGGAACGACTCGGCATGAAGGACCCGCTGATCCTGGTCCGAGGCTTTGACCGGCCCAACATCAGCCTTGACGTGGTCCGCCATCAAGAAGACAAAGGCAAGCGAAAAGCAGTCCTGGAGCAGGTTGCCTCCCTGGCCAAGGGGGGAGAGCGGGGGCTGCTGTACGCCGCCACCCGCAAGGACACGGAAAAGTACGCCGCCAAACTGGCAAAGGAAGGACTCCGCGCGGAGGCGTACCACGCAGGTCGATCTGATTCTGACAGGGAGCGTATCCATGAGCAGTTCCTGGACGATCAGCTGGACGTCGTGGTTGCCACAACAGCTTTCGGCATGGGTATCAACAAACCCAATGTGCGATTCGTCGTCCATGCCGACATTCCGGAGTCCCTGGATGCCTACTACCAGGAAATCGGCCGTTCCGGACGCGACGGTAAACCGGCTGCTGCCACACTGTATTACCGCGAAGAGGATCTCGGCCTGCGGAAGTTCTTCGGCACGCATTCACCGGATCCGGATTCGCTCCTGGCAGTTTTGAAGATCCTGAAAGCCGCAGGCGCTCCTGCCCCGAAGAGCGCGCTCGCGGAGCTGACCGGATTCCCCGTCCGTCGCCTCACCGGGCTCGTCAACCAGTTGGAGGAAGCCGGCGCTGTCACCACAGGCAAGCGCGGCATCCGCCTGGCATCCAAAGCCAAACTATCCGCCCTGGTGGCCCGCGCCGTCGAACTGGCCGAGGCCCGGCAACGCGTTGACCAGTCCCGGCTGTCGATGATGCGCGCATATGCGGAGACGGACAGCTGCCGCCGGCAGTTCCTGCTGGGCTATTTCGGTGAGGAACTTTCGGAGCCGTGCGGCAATTGTGATGTGTGCGCCGCTGCTTCCAAAACCGGCAATGGTGTTCACAGCACAAAGGAAGAGCGCGGCTCAGATGAACAGCGGGCTGGCGAAAGCGATCCATTCCCGCTGCAGTCCGCTGTGATTCACAAGGAATGGGGCCCGGGTTTGGTGATGAGGCATGAGGACGACGTCATCACCGTCTTGTTCGAGCAGGAAGGGTACAAGACGCTCTCCCGCAGCGCTGTTATGGAGCATGAACTCCTGAAACCTGCATAACTTTCAGGTGTTCAGCTCCAGCATCAGGGCGGGCAATTCGTCGGCGAGTTCGCGCGCAAGGAACCCGAGCGGGCCCAGCTTGCTGGCCAAGCGGTCGGCCGCGGCGGCGTGGAGGTGGGTTCCCCAGCAGGCGGCCTGTGCGCCGCTGGTTCCACGCGCCCGGAGGCCAGTGATGGCACCGGCCAGCACGTCTCCACTGCCTGAGGTACCCAGGCCTCCGTATCCGGTGGTGATCTTCCACAGCTCAGGGTCCCCAGGGCCTTCTCCAGGTGGACGTGCGATCACGCCCTGGCAGCTAACCACTGCGCCGTACTGTTCGGCGACAACGGCCACGTCAGTTTCCAAGTGGTCTACGTCCCGTCCCAGCAGGACTCCCGCCTCAGTCGGGTTGGGAGTGAGGATCAACCTGCCCCGCCAAGGTTCCAGCGTCCCCTTTAGCTTCACCAGCCCGCCGAGGGCGAAGGCGTCGAGGACAATGGCAGGATCTTCGCCTCTGAGCTCCTCCCGCTCCAACAACCTGGTGAGCAATTCCCCTGCCAGGTCCGGATCATCCAAGCCAGGCCCGACCAACACGGCGTCTGCCCGTTCCAAATACCTTGAAATGAGGTCCAGCCCCTCACCGGTAACGGACCCATCGGCAGTCTCCGGCAAGCCCACCGCCCCGCACTCCGGGAGTGCTACTCCCACCTGCACCGCCACGGACTCGGCGACTGCCAACGTAATCTTTCCGGCCCCCGCGCGGAGGGCGGCGATGCCAGCCAGGACGGTGGCGCCCGGAGTAGTCCGCGCACCGCCGATGATCAACACAGCGCCGCGTGAGTATTTGTCTTCGCCAGGAGCCGGCAGCGGCCAATCGCGCAGAAGGGATGGCGTCACTTGCGTGGGGCCCGTGGCGCCGTTGAAATCACTGTGGGTGGACACTGGCATCCCCGGCATGCTCGGTGACCGTAACTCCCTGTTCAGTGAGATGGTCGGCCACATTGAAGCTCTCGAGCGTCCACGGTCCAGCACCAGAGGGGCGCACATACCGGGTTATCGATGCGTTCAGGACTGTCGTTCCGGCGGCGAGGTCCAGGATCTCCCGCTCGGACATGCCCTCCAGGACGTATCGGACCAGCAGGATCACTGCATCATGGCAAACGAGCATTACGCGGTGTCCTCTTCCCAGATTGTTGAGCTCGTCCAGGACGGATCGCAGGCGAAGCGCCACGTCAGCCCAGGATTCACCGCCCGGTGGCCGGTAGTACAGCTTGCCCAGCCAGAGGCGCCGTTCGGCTTCATCGGGGTAACGCGTTTCCACGCCTAAGCGGGTGAGTCTGTCCAAAATGCCCAATTCCCGGTCGCGGAGGCGCTCATCCGTGTGGACTTTCAGGGACCACCCAGCTGTTTGAACGGCAATTTCCGCTGTCTGAAGGGCGCGTGCATAGGGGGAGGAGACCACCGTGTCCGGACGGAACTCCTCCGCAATCCGGGACAGCGCAGTTCCCAGTGCCTTGGCCTGATCCTGGCCGGTATCCGAGAGGTTGACGTCCGGGTCCCTGGCGGGGACGTCAATGACCTCAGCCCGCGCCAGCCGGGCTTCCGTTGCGGCCACGTTGCCTTCGCTTTCTCCATGCCGGACCAGCAGCAGCTCAACAGCCCCGGCCTCCTGTACCGCCTCTGTCAGGCCGTCGTCGTTCAAGAAAACCAACTCCTTCGCGCGCTTCGCCGAATGCAGAACACTACCCACTGCGTACCCACGGGACCAGAGAATAAACGCACGACGGCGAGCTGCCGTCCCAGCGCTGGCCGTCCACCCGCCGTCGAGCATGTAAGACATGAGGGGACCCGCCGGTACTGTTGCCGGAACCCAGGGTGAAGTAAGTTGCTCGCATGGAGGACACATACCAAGTCATCGTGGTGGGTGCCGGATTCGCAGGCGTTGCGGCAGCCAAAAAACTCGGCCGGAAGGGCGTACGCGTCCTGTTGATTGACTCGAACAACTACCACCAGTTCCAACCGCTCCTTTATCAACTGGCTACTTCCCAGATCGGGGTTTCCGCCATTACGCGCCCGCTGCGCTCCGTCTTCCGCCGCTATGAAACTGTCAGGGTCCTGACGGCGAGTGTTGCCACTATTGATGCTGCGCAACGGTCAGTCACTACCGCCGATGGCGTGACTTTGCGGGCGGAAATCCTGGTCATTGCGGTAGGTGCAGTTCCCAACTTCTTCAACACCCCAGGCGCCGGGCAACATGCTTTTCCGCTGTACTCCGTCACGGACGCCACCAGGCTGGGCACCGCCATTACCCGGCTGCTGGACCAGGCCGATAGGAACTCCGAGGGGCTGGTAGACGTGGTGGTGGTGGGAGGAGGACCCACCGGCGTGGAGACTGCCGGGGCCATGGCAGAAAACGTGAAATACATGGTCCGCAAGTACTTCTCTCCTGAACTCGCTGCCCGCTGCCGCGTTCACCTGGTGGACATGGTCCCGAGTGTGTTGAACATGTTCTCCACGAAGTCCCAGCGGTACGCCACCGAACGTCTTCAGAAGGTGGGCGTCCAGCTGCATATGGGAGTGGGCGTTACCGAGGTGCGAACCGATGGTGTGGCGCTGGCTGACGGGAGCTTTGTCCCCGCGCAGATCGTTGTTTGGGCCGGCGGCTTGAAAGCGGGAGACCTCATCAGCACTTCGGGGCTGACACAGGGCAAAGGTGGGCGTGTCGATGTCCGTCCAGACTTGACCGCCCCGGATGTGGATGGTGTGTACGTCATCGGCGATGCAGCGAACATCACCGATTCCACTGGCGCGAAGTTGCCCCAGCTTGGCTCCGTAGCCCAACAAGCCGGAAAGTGGGCGGCGGCCAATATCCTTGCAGACCTCGCTGGTGGGAGCCGTACTCCCTTCCGGTACGTGGACAAGGGCTATATGGCCATGGTGGGCCGGGGTGCTGCCGTGGCAGAACTGGGCCGCAAACGAATCCAGTTGCAGGGCCTTTTCGCCTTCTTGTCCTGGCTCTTGGTCCATTTGGCCCTATTGTCCGGGGTCCAGCAGAAAGTCCGCGCACTATTTTCCTGGCTCAACGGATATCTCCTGCACAGTCCCGCGCAGGTGGTGGTCAGTGGCCCAACCGAGAAGGAGCTCTCCGGGCTGACTCTTCCCGAAGTACGTCCGGCGCCACCAACCGAAGCGGGCCTGGAAAAGGAATAGGCTCAGTCGGAAGCGGAACGGGCCTTCTGTACGCGATGTGCCACTAATCCCCACGCCATCAGAAGGAAGCCACAATATCCCAAGGGGGACGGATTGATTGGTATGGCCAACAGCATCATCAGCACTCCAACTGCTACAGCAAGAACGTGGCGGGCCTGCGGTTCATAGGTGCGACGCGCGGGGATCCCTGTTTCCAGTTGACGGGCCAAGTCCGGATCCTGGATGAAAAGTTCCCGTTCGAGTTGCTGCAGCACCCTGCGCTCCCGTTCGTTCAGATGCATGGTTGTCCCTCCCATGTAGCGCTAAGGCTCCTCGGTGCGATCGGTGAGCCAACCGGTTCCTTCAAGGAATTCCAGCGGCACAATAAGCTAAGCATGCTTACTAAATGCTCCGCAAGGAAAATTTTCCGGCCCTCGTCGAGCTTGGCAACTGACTACCATGGCAAGTAGGAACCCCAATCAAGGAGCGCAATGTCACTGAAAGATCGTCTCAAGGCAGACGTCGTAGGCCACATGAAGGCGGGCAACAAAACAGCGCTCACCACCGTGCGGAACGTCCTGGGTGAGATCACCACACGCGAGAAGTCGGGCAAAACGCCCATCGAGTTGGACGATGCGCAGGTTACGTCACTGCTTCAAAAGGAAGCTGCCAAGCGCCGGGATACCGCACGCATCTACACCGAAGCCGGGGAAGCAGACAGGGCAGCCGCCGAAGTTGCGGAGGCTGAGATCATCGAGGAATACCTCCCCAAGCCGCTAAGCCGCGAAGAAGTGGAAGCCATCGTCGACGAAGCCATCGCCGCTCTTAAAGCCGACGGGCAGGAACTCTCAATGCGTTCAATCGGCGCCGTGATGAAGCCGGTAACTGCCAAGGTTGCAGGACGGTTCGATGGCAAGACCGTCAGCGAAATCGTGCGGGGTCGCCTGAGCTAAGACCCGCCGGATGGCTCGCCGTTAGCGGTCAGCCATTCCCAAGCAGCCATCGCAAAGTATCGGCGTTGCGCACGGCGTTGCCACCGCCGTCGTTGTTGAAATAGGCGTACACGTCCTTGCCCGTGCTGTTCCACTCACGAATCCGATCCGCCCACCAGCGAAGATCCGCGTCCGAATATGAGCCGCCGTAGAGGTGCTCAGTATCCGGTCCGTGAAGCCGGATGTAAACGAACGGTGCCGTGGCCCGAAGGATGCACGGCAAGTTGGCGCCGCTCATGACGCAGTAAGCTGCCTCGTGGCGTTCAAGCAACGCGTAGACGTCAGGGTGGTCCCAGCTATCGTGCCGGAATTCCACCGCCACGCGAATCCAATGGGGTAAGGCTGCAAGGAAGTAATCGAGGCGGGCATCATCGCGGGCAAAATCAGGAGGAAGCTGGACAAGCAGCACAGCTCTTTTGTCACCCAGTTCGTGCCAGCAGCGGGTAATGCGTTCCACCCACACTTCAGGGCTGTACAGCTTTTTCCCATGCGTGAGACCACGGGGCGCCTTGACCGACATCGCAAATCCTGCAGGCAGGCGATCATGCCAGCTCTTGAATGCGGTGTCCCGCGGCCAACGGTAAAAACTCGCGTTGAGCTCAACCGTGTCGAACCGGGCCACGTAGTGGGCCAGGCGCTTGACCGTGGGCAGGCCCGGTGGATAGAGCACATTTTCCCAGTGGTCGTAGCTCCAGCCAGATGTACCTATGCGGATACTCATGCTGTGGATGGTAGTCCGCGAGAACGTGCTTATGGCCGAGGCGTGGTCCTGGCGATCAACGCCTGGAGATCTTCGGCAACCTTGGCCACCTCGCGCTGCCGTGTCGACTTCGCTGCGTGTGTGGAGGGTCGGGCGGCTCTGGGAGAAGTCCGTGTCCGGGCGTCGCGACGGAACGCGCCATCGCGTCCAATCCTGGGATCACGCACGGGCGCGTCGACGGTGACGCGGCCCTTGAGGGGGTCGTGAAAGAGTGGCAGATTCATGGTCCATTCCGGGGTAACAAGCCGCTTGAAAGGGATTCAAAGCGATGTGGCCGAGTGCGAACTCTGATCCTGACATATGTCCCACATCCGCGATATGGACGGTTGCATATCACCTCGCCAGGAAGCGGTGCAAACGTCCAGTTCTCTGGCGAAAGCCCGTTCGGCTCTGGCAGCCGGGCTCTTCACCAACACCGGGCGCCTTGGCGACGTAGCGTCGGGCCCGATTATCGCTTGGACCGCATTCGGACCGGGGCCGTAACTATCCCCACAGCGCCTTCTTCAACAGTTCCCTGAGTTGGGCATTCTCCTCTTCACTCAAAGCTTCGAGCTGGCTCCGTTCGCACACCTCGAGGGCAGCCCGCGCCTTGTTGTGGATCCGGCGGCCCTCAGCTGTGGAGACGATGATCTTGGCGCGGCGGTCCTGCTTGCCTTGAGCTCGTTTGACCAGGCCGCGGTGTTCGAGGTCGTCCACCAGGCTGACTACCTGGCTCGGATCCAGGCTCAGGAAATCCGCCAGCTCACGCTGTGTGGGTTCCAGGCCACTGCAGGCGAGGGTCAGCACGGAGAAGGAGCGTTCGCGAAGACCGTAATCCGCCAGGGCTTTGTTGTTCAGCAGCGATCCTGTGGCATGCAGCTTTGCCAGAAGGAGCCCCACGTCATTGCCAATCTTCGCTGCCGCGAGGCGGGGGGTTTCGGCTTTGGTGCTCTGCGTGCCCATGGCAACTCCAATAGTAAATAAAAACAATCGTTGACTTTTTCAATGATCCGTAATCTCATTGATCATGACAAGGATCTCACGTGGCAGTGGGATCGGCCCCACCGGCTCCGGCTGGTTACTGCATGCGAAGGAGCACGCCATGAGTTTGAACGGCAAGGTTGCAATCGTCACCGGGAGTGGACAGGGTCTTGGACTCGCTTACGCGAGGGAGCTGGCCCGTCAGGGTGCCGCCGTCGTTATAAACGATGTGAACGCGGAGACCGCGGCGCAGGCTGTTGCGCAGATTGAGGCCGACGGCGGCCGGGCCACCGCGGTGGTGGTTCCGGTGGGCAGCACGGAGGCTGCGAAAGCGTTGGTGGCCGGTGCCGTTGATGCATTCGGGCGGCTGGATATCCTGGTGACCAACGCCGGAATCCTGCGGGACAAGAGCCTGTTGAAGATGACCGATGAGGACTTCGACCTGGTTGTCAACGTCCACCTCCGCGGAACGTTCACCTGTGTCCGTGAGGCCTTTGCGTACTTCAAGGAAAACAACGTTCCGGGCCGGATCATCACGATTGGTTCGCCGACGGGCCAGCGTGGCAACTTCGGGCAGACCAATTACGCGGCTGCGAAGGCCGGGATCGTGGGCATGGTCCGCACGTGGGCTTTGGAGATGAAGAAGGCCGGCGTTACCGTCAATTCGGTTATCCCGGTGGCGGCGACGGCGATGACCAAGACCGTCCCGTATTTCCAGAAGGCCGTTGAGGCCGACGAGCGTGGTGAGGCCATGCCGTCCTTCTTCCGCCATGATCTTGGTTTTGGGACCGCCGATGATGTGGCGGGGCTTATTGCCTTCCTCGCCTCTGATGCGGCCTCGGGGATTACCGGCCAGGCCATTGGAGCTGGCGGTGACCGGCTGCAGGTGTGGACGCATCCGACGGCGGCGACCACCGAATACCGCGACGGCGGCTGGAGCTATGACGCACTGCGCGAGAACGCTGAGGACCTTTTCAGCAACGAAAACCTTCAGGGCTACGGTGAGGAATTCCTGCCACTGCCGGCGGAGCTGCAGCCAGAACCTGCACAGGCGCGCTGATCATGGCCCGTTACGAACTGGGCGTCGATGCTTCGGCGCTGGACGCGATCGACATGCACGTCCATTTGGAAGTGGACAGTTGCGGTCACGGTTCACTCCCGGCAGCGCTGACGGAGGCCTCGGCGAAGTATTTCAAGTCCGAGGACAGGACGCCGTCACTGGACAGGATCGCGGAGGTGTATCGCGAGCTGAACATGGCCGCCGTCGTCTTCACTGTGGACGCGCGCACACAGCTCAAGCACGAGCCGAACAGCATCCCGGAACTGATTGACGGGGCGGCGCGGAACAATGATGTGTTGATTCCCTTCGGGTCCGTGGATCCGCGAACGGGGGAAGACGCGATCGCGGGGGCGAAGCATCAAGCCGTGGAGCTCGGTGCCCGCGGGTTCAAGTTCCATCCGTCGTTGCAGGGTTTCGATCCGTCCAACGAGCAGTTCTACCCGTTGTGGGAGACGTTGCAGGAGCTGGGGCTGCCGGCCATTTTCCACACCGGCCAGAACGGTATGGGCGCGGGACTTCCCGGCGGGTACGGAATCAAGCTGGCCTACTCCAACCCGTTGCTGCTGGACGCTGTCGCCGCGGACTTTCCGGGCTTGCAGATCATCATGGCCCACCCCTCGGTGCCCTGGCAGGATGAAGCGAACTCAATCGCCACCCACAAGGCGAACGTGTTCATCGACCTCTCCGGCTGGTCGCCCAAGTACTTCCCGGAGTCCCTCGTGAAAGCGTCGAATTCCGTGTTGCAGGACAAGGTTTTATTCGGCACTGACTTCCCGCTGATCACCCCGCAGAAATGGTTGGGCGCGTTTGCTGACCTGCCTTTGAAGGACGAGGTCCGCCCGAAGGTCCTCAAGGGAAATGCGGTTCGGCTGCTCGGATTGGGTGGTTGACATGAGCACGACCGTCTTGGACCAACGGCTGTATTCTGCGGCGGATTGGTATGACGCCGAAGCCCTCCTCACCGCCGAGGAGCGCGCCGTCTTGGCCCAGCTCCGGAACTTCCTGGACGCCGAAGCGAAGCCGTTGCTGGCCGAGTACTGGGAACGGGGCGAGTTCCCCGAGCAATTGGCGCAGCCGCTCATCGATCTTGACCTGATGGAGCCTTTCGACGAGGCCGCACGGGGGATCTACCAGGGGTTCCGGATCTTCGAACTCGCCCGCACTGACGCTTCGCTGGCTACCTGGTACACCGCCCAAGCCGGGCTGTTCCGGACCGCGATCCGGGTGGGCGCCTCGGAGGAACAGCAGCGCGAGTGGATGCCCCGGGTTGTGGATTTCTCGCTCAAGGGTGTGTTCTCGTTGACCGAACCGGAACACGGCTCGGACATCGCCGGCGGGCTCTCCACCACCGCACGCTATGAAGCAGGCGTTGCAGGAGAGGCCGGCGGTACAGGGGCCGACGGTGGAACCTGGATCCTCGAGGGCGCCAAGCGGTGGATCGGGGGCGCCTCAACGGCCGATGTGCTGTGCGTGTTCGCCCGGGACGTCGCCGACGGGCAGGTCAAAGCGTTTCTCGTGGACCGGCAGGCTGCCGGCGTGAGGCTTGAGAAGATCCACGGCAAGACTTCTTTGCGGATGATGCAGAACGCACACATCACCATGGAAGGGGTCCGCGTCCCGGAGGCCATGCGCCTGCATAACGTGAACTCGTTCAAAGACGTTGCAGCGATGCTCCGGGCCATGCGCTCGGACGTTGCGTGGATCGCCACGGGCATCCAAGCCGGTGCTTTCGAAGCCGCGCTTGCCTACGTCAAGGAACGCCAACAATTCGGCCGTTCGCTGGGCTCGTTCCAGTTAATCCAGGAGAAACTTGCCCGGATGCTCGGCAACATCACCGCGTCTCTCTCGCTGGTGGTGAGGCTGACCGAACAGCAGGGCTGGGGCATCTACCGGGACCAGGACTCCGCGCTGGCAAAGATGCAGACCAGCCTGATGATGCGCGAAACCGTCGCCCTGGCACGCGAAGTGGTGGGCGGCAACGGCATCACGCTCGCCGCCGACGTCGCGCGTTTCCACGCAGACGCCGAAGCCGTCTACTCGTACGAGGGCACCCACGAAATCAACGCCCTCATCATCGGCCGCGCCCTCACCGGCGACAGTGCCTTCACCCGCTAAACCAAAACACAACTATCAGGAGGCAACCGATGCCCAATCTCGTCGTCGATTTCGACACCCTGCTCACCATGTCCGGCAAGGACCTCGGCACCACCGACTACCGCGAAATCACCCAGCAACAGATCAATCTGTTCGCTGACGCCACTGACGACCAGCAGTGGATCCACACCGATCCCGAACGCGCCAAGGACGGCCCCTTCGGTGCTCCCATCGCGCACGGCTTCCTCACCCTGTCCCTCATCATCCCATTCTGGGGTGAGCTGTTCGACGTCGACGGTGTCACCACCAAGGTCAACTACGGGCTGGACAAAGTCCGCTTCACGTCGCCGGTCAAGGTCGGTTCCAAGGTCCGTATGAGCGGCACCATCGCCGACGTCACCGAAGTCAAAGGCGGCGCCCAGATTAAGGTCCGCGCCACCATCGAAATCGAAGGCCAGGAGCGCCCCGCCGTCGTGGCCGAATTCCTCGCACGCTTCTACAAATAAGCAAACGCACAACACCAAATCCCTCCTCTCCCAAGGAACAGCCATGTCAGGACACACTGCACTCGCAACTGCGAGCACGGCCGCGAAGCGCAAAGAAGCGCGTACGGTCATCTTGTCCAGTTATCTGGGCAGCACCATCGAGTTCTACGACTTCCTGCTGTACGCCACCGCCGCGGCGGTCGCCTTCCCCAAAGTGTTCTTTGCCGGTACAGACGAATGGGTGGGCGTCGTAGCCGCCTACGCCACTTTCGCTGCAGGTTACGTTGCACGGCCCCTGGGCGGCATCATCTTCGGCCACTTCGGTGACCGCATCGGCCGCAAGGGAATGCTGATCGTTTCCATGGCGATGATGGGCATTGCGTCCACCTTGATCGGTTTGATTCCCGGGGCCAACGTCATCGGTCCCTGGGGCGCCGTGCTCCTCGTGGTCCTGCGCGTCTGCCAGGGCATTGCGGTCGGAGGCGAATGGGGTGGCGCCGCGTTGATGGCGCTGGAACATTCCGACCCCAAGCGGCGCGGCTTCGCGGCATCGTTCGTGAACGCAGGAGCGCCAACAGGGGCCGTCCTCGGCACCGTCGTCATGGGCATCTTCTCCGCCCTTCCTCAGGACGCGTTCCTCGCGTGGGGCTGGCGTGTGCCGTTTCTCCTGTCCTTCGTGCTCCTGATCGTTGGCATGTTTGTCAGGCTGCGTGTTTCCGAGAGCCCGATCTTCGCCGAAGCCGTCGCCAAGGAAAGCGCTCAGGGCACCAAGCGTAAAATCCCTCTGCTGGAAGTGCTGCGGCGTCCCAAGGCGCTGATCATGATCATGTTTGCCGGCGCCGCAGGATTCGGCTTGCAAGTAGTACTGCCCACATTCTCCGTGACCTACGCGGTCTCCAAGGGCGCACCGCAGCAGGGCGTGCTCTATGCCTTCGCGGGAGCCTCGGCCATCTCCATCCTTTTCGTCCTACTGGGCGGAAGATTGTCCGATCGCTTCGGACGCCGCCCGATCATGGTCACCGGACTGGCCCTGTTCATCCTGTACCTGTTCCCGATGTTCGGAATGCTCAGCTCCGGCAACATCGCATTGATCTTCCTTGCATTCACCGTGGCACTCATCCTGCACTCATCCCTCTATGGACCCCTTGCTGCGTTTGTGTCCGAGCAGTTCGGTACCACCAACCGCTACACCGGTGCAGCCGTCGGTTACCAGCTCGCCACCCTGATCGGCGCTGGCTTCACGCCCGGCATCGTTGCGGGCCTCTACAAGGATTCCGGCCAGAGCATCATCCCTGTGGTGGTATTCCTGTCTGCCATGTCAGTGGTGTCGATTGTCTTCATCCTGCTCACGCGAGAGTCTAAGAACAACGACCTTTCTTCGGTCAGTTAGGAGTACTGCACCATGGACAACAACGGAGTTGGATCCTGGCTGCACCGGCGCCGTGCCAAGTCGGGCCCCAAAGCGGCTCTGGTCTCAGGCAGCCAGGCACTGAGCTATGCCGACCTCGCCAACCGTACGGACCGCTTGGCCAACGCTCTTGTTGCCAGGGGCGTGGCCAAGGGGGACCGCGTGGCCTACCTCGGCGAGAACCACCCCTCCTTTGTGGAGACTTTCTTTGCCTGCGGACTGGTCGGTGCGATCTTCGTTCCCTTGAACACACGCCTCACCGCCCCTGAGTTGCAGTTCCAACTGCAGGATTCGGGGGCGCGTCTTTTGATCAGCGCAGCGCCGCTGGAAGTCGTGGCCGCGGCGTCCGTGGTGGACACTGCCGTCACACACCGCTTTGTGGTGGCGCCCGACGGCGGTTCGGAAGGTTTCGCCGTTAAGCTGCCATCCGGCGTCGAGCACTATGGCGAGGTGATTGACGCGGCAGCTGCGACGCCGCTGGATGTGGCCGTGAATTTGGACGACGGCGCCATGATTCTCTACACCTCGGGCACCACGGGCAAGCCGAAAGGTGCACTGCTGACGCACGGCAATATCACGTGGAACTGCATCAACACCGTGGTGGACATGGACCTCAACCGGGACGACGTCGCGCTCATGATTTCCCCTCTCTTCCACGTAGCTTCCCTGGACATGGGCCTGCTGCCCATGCTCCTCAAGGGCGCCACGGTGCTACTCGAGACCAAGTTCGACGCCGGTCGCGTCCTCAAGCTGATCGGGCAGCACAAAGTCACTACCCTCAATGGGGTTCCCACCACCTTCCAGATGCTCTGCGACCATCCGGAATGGTCGACGGCGGATCTCAGCTCCCTTGACAAGCTCACCTGTGGTGGTTCCGCGGTTCCGCAGAGGGTACTGGACGCCTATGAAGAGCGGGGCATTGGCTTCACGAGTTGCTACGGCATGACCGAGACAGCTCCCGGCGCCACGATGCTGCCAGTCTCCAGATCGCAGGAGAAGGCCGGTTCCGCAGGCCTGCCGCACTTCTTCACCGATGTGCGGATTGCGGATCCGATCGGTGGGCTCGCTCCGGCTGGGGCCGTGGGAGAGATCCAGATTTCGGGGCCCAACGTCATCAAGGAGTACTGGAACAGGCCTGAGGCTACGGCTGACAGCTATGCGGGTTCGTCCTGGTTCCGGTCCGGCGATATGGGTTTCCAGGACGACGAAGGTTTCTTGTTCGTCTCGGACCGCATCAAGGACATGATCATTTCCGGTGGAGAGAACATCTATCCAGCCGAAGTGGAAGCTCTGATCGCTGAACTTCCGGAGGTGCGGAGTGTTGCCGTCATTGGCGTGGCCGATGACAAGTGGGGGGAGGTTCCGCGAGCCATCGTGACACTGCTCGAAGGTGCTTCCCTGACAGAGGAACAGCTGCGCTCGTATTTGGAAGGCCGGCTTGCCCGCTACAAGATCCCCAAGTCCGTGGTTTTCGTTGAGGAAATGCCAAGGACTGCCAGCGGGAAGATCCGCAAGGCGGAGCTGAGGAAACAGTTCGCGTCCTGACCCGTTCGGGCGTTCTCCTACATAAGGTTCGACGGCGACGGTTGGATAGTGCCGCCGTCGAACCTCGAGGGGTTTTATGTGAGAGAGCATGCCTCAAAATCGGGGGCGTATGTGAGAGAACGTCGCCGCAAAAGGGTTGGTATGTGAGAGAGGGATTGGGCCGAAATAATCCGTCAACGGGCTAAATCCCGGTTAATTTTGTCCATCGACCTGCATAAATACCGCGGAGACCACTACGATGAGCAACGACTCTTCACAGAGTTTAGGTCTCATTGCATTATTCACACCAAACCCCGGGGGAACACCTTGAGTTACCAGCAACAGCCACAGCACACCCAGCCGTATGGCGCACAGACAGGCGAACCGCCGCTGTGGGCCCCTTACTATGGCGCACCAATCGGCGCCGCCGTAAAGCGTTTCTTCAAGAAGTACACCGCCTTCACCGGCCGTGCGAGCCGCAGCGAGTACTGGTGGGTGGCCCTCGCGTTGGGTGTCATCGGCTTTGTACTGCAGCTCCTTACTGGCATCCTCGGTGCTGCAGGTTCTACGGTCTCGGCAAACGGAACGGCAGTTCCCGGCCCGGGCGCAGTTGTCGGGCTTATTTTGATCTTTGCGTTCTACCTGGCCGTACTCATTCCGTCCATTTCGTTGCTGGTCCGTCGTCTGCACGATGGCAACTTCAGCGGCTGGCTCGCCTTGCTCGGCCTCATTCCGTTCGTTGGCGGACTTGCAATTCTGGTTCTCGCGCTCCTGCCGTCCAACCCGGCCGGCCAGCGCTTCGACCAGCCCAGCGCTGTCTAGCAATCCACGCACCACGTAAAAGGGGCGGCACGCCAAGTGCCGCCCCTTTTTACGTGCCCCGCGAACCACTCCATGGAATGCTGTGGAGTGATGCGGACCAATCCCCAACGACGAGGAGTTCCCATGACCGGTGATACCAAACCGAAAAGCATCAAGCGCTGCGCCGTCATTGGCGGCGGGATCATCGGCGTGGCTGTGGCCCGGGAATTGGCCAACAAACTCGACGGCGTCCAGGTCACCGTCTACGAGAAGGAGGACCAGCTCGCCAAGCACCAGACCGGCCACAACTCCGGCGTAGTCCACGCTGGCCTGTACTACGAGCCCGGCGGGTTGAAGGCAACGCTCTGCCGCCGGGGAGTTGCCCTGCTTCAGGAATTCTGCGCCGCCAAAGATCTGCCGTACGAGGCCTGTGGCAAGTTGGTGATCGCCCAGACCCCCGAAGAATCGAAGCGACTGGAGAACATCTTCGCGCGGGCAACGGCCAATGGGGTGCCGGGCGCACGCATGCTGCGGGGTGACCAAATACGCGAGGTGGAGCCGAACGCCGTCGGGCTTTCTGCCTTGCACTCGCCGGAAACGGCGATCGTGAACTACACGGCCGTCACCAATGCGCTCGCCGACGACGTCCGTCAAGCGGGCGGGCAGATCCGGCTTGGGCAGGAAGTCACCTCACTGGAACAGCAGGGGAGCGGCGTCGTGGTCCACACGAAGGCCGGGGGCGAACACTACGATCTTGTGGTGGCCTGCGCCGGCCTTCAATCGGACCGGTTGGCGAAAGCCACTGGAGAACCTGCAACGCCGCGCATCGTCCCGTTCTTTGGGCAGTACTTCCTCCTCGGCAAGGAAACCCGCGCAAAAGTCAGGGGCTTGATTTATCCGGTGCCCGACCCCAAGCATCCGTTCCTTGGAGTGCACCTGACCAAAAGGATCGACGGCGAAATGATGCTGGGCCCCAACGCATTCATCTCGTTCGGACGCGAGGCCTATTCCTGGAAGGACATCGATGTGCGCGACGTCCTGAATTACACCCTGTTTCCAGGCTTCTGGAATTTTGCCCGTCAGAATGTGCCCTCGGCTGTCCGCGAATTCCAGACCGTGGTCAGTAGGAAGAAGTTCATTCAGGAGGCCGTACGCTTTGTCCCGTCGTTGGAGGGTGCAACTATTCTTCCTGGCACGCGAGGCGTCCGCGCACAGGCCATGAACGCTGACGGTTCCTTGGTGGATGATTTTGTGATTTCACGACGCCGGAACACGGTTTTGGTGCGGAATGCACCGTCGCCGGGGGCTACGTCGTCGATGGCGATTGCGGAGTACGTCGTGCAGCAGGCACTTCAGGACTAAGCACAGCCAATGGATTGAGGCCGCATACGTCCTGGATTGTGTGGAACCGGTGGCCCGCCGTAACCCCTAAAGGTTGGCTTGAAAGCTGCTGAATGTTGTTTTGGGCACACTTTTCGTCCAATGCGGATGCTATGCCCTAAACTGCTTCACTGAGGTGCCTGAAATGGCACTATGCAGCAACGAAAGCGAACCCAATGGCTACTGATTACGACGCGCCCCGCAAGACAGAAGAAGAGACTCCCGCGGACTCGCTTGAGGCTCTTCAGGCGTCCCGCGGCACCGGTGCCCAGACTGCAGTCATCGACATCGACGAAAACGACACAGCGGAAGGCATCGACCTCCCGGGCGCCGATCTTTCCGGTGAAGAACTGACCGTTGTGGTGGTACCTGAACAGTCTGACGAATTCACGTGTTCTTCCTGCTTCCTGGTCCGCCATAGGTCTCAGGTTGCCCTGGAAAAGAACGGCCTTAAGTTCTGCAAGGACTGCGAGGGCTAATCCCGGGTACTGCAAAACGTTCAAGCCCCGTCAGGCCAATGAATGGCCGGATGGGGCTTTTGCGTGTCCGCAACTCTTTGTAACGCCCAGGTGTCGTTATCTTCGATTACGAACCCGTGCACGAACACCCACAATCTGGTCCGTGAAAAGGCGTAAAACCCCGCTTCCATGACTCTCCCGTGACCACCCCGTAGTCGTTTTAACGGTTGTGCGCCGAAGCGGCCACAACCCATCCAAACCACCCAAGTCGCTCCTACTGTTGAAGTATCAACTTCGCCTGAAGGGGGCACAAAAAATGAGGAAATTTGGAGCGGGTTTGGCAGCAGTCCTTGCAGCTGCCGGACTCGGTCTGGTGGCACCGGGACCAGCCTCGGCATCGCCATATTGCGGGATCATGTGGGGCTCGCTGGCCAAGGCCGACCCCGACATGAGCTCCGCCAACGTCACCAACGTCCGTACGGGCCAGCAGTCCTGTTACGACCGTTTGGTGATCGACATGACCGGCAAGGTGGCCGGCTATTCAGTGCAGTACGTCCCGGTAGTGATTCAGGATGCAACCGGCTATCCAATCCCCGTGCTCGGTGATGCTGACCTGCAGGTTGTGGTGACGGCTCCGTCCTACGACCAGAACGGCCAACTCACGTACGCTCCCGCAGCCAAGGCGGAGTTGTCCAACGTTTCCGGGTATGAGACGTTCCGGCAGGTGGTTTACGCGGGCAGCTTCGAAGGCACCACGAGCATCGGTTTGGGTGTCCGTGCCCGGCTTCCGTTCCGTGTCTTCACTTTGGACGGGCCCGACGGCGGTTCGCGCCTTGTGGTGGACGTCGCCCACCATTGGTGATTGCTTAGCCGGCTAACCGCGAGAACGTGGGAAAGCGGCCAGCTCGTCCGGAGATTTCCGGCGAACTGACCGCTTTCCCGCGTCGTCGCGTTGAGGAGCTACTCAGGGACCACCAGAGCAGGGGTGTCCTTGCGGATGGTCTCTCCGCGGAAGAAGCCGGGACGGACGCGGGACATGATCAGCATGAACACCGCACCCAGGGCAAGGATTCCGATGCCGAGCACGAACACAAGCCCCACTCCGAAGATTTCCGAGCCACTTCCAAACTCCGGGGCCCAGCTGTCCACCGCGGTCTGCAGGAAGACAACGAACAGGCCGACTCCACCCAGCAGCGGGCAGAAGAGACGCAGGAAGAAGTTCCGGGCACTGGAGAACACACTGTTCCGGAAGTACCAGACACAGGCGATGGCCGTGAGCCCGTAGTAGAAGCAGATCATCAAGCCAAGGGCCAGGATGGTGTCGTTGAGCACGTTCTCACTGATCACGTGCATCACGGCGTAGAAGCCCGCGGACAGGACGCCGGCCGCGATGGTGGCGAAGCCCGGCGTCGAGAACTTCTTGCTCATGTGGCTGAAGCGCTCAGGCAGGGCGCCGTAGTGCGCCATGGCCAGCAGGCTGCGTGACGGCGAGGTGAACGTTGACTGCAGCGATGCGGCCGAGCTGGACAGGACCGCGAGGGACATGAGGATCGCGAATGGACCCATGACCGGTGAAGCGAGGGCCGTGAAGACGTTGGCGTGGTTTTCCTCGTTGTTCAGGCCGATTCCCGTGTCTCCGACGCCTGCGAACATCATGGTGGCGATGGTGACCAGGAGGTAGATGCCCAGCACGATGACGGCGGTCAGGGTGCCTGCGAGGCCGGCGGTCTTCTTTCCATTGGCGGTTTCCTCGTTCACCGTGAGGCACACATCCCAACCCCAGTAAACGAAGATCGACAGGGAGATGCCGGCCGCGATCTGGCCGAACGTCTCGATCTTGGTGACATCGAACCAGTCCCAGCTGAACGGAATGGCGGTCTCGGAGGTGGACCAGTTGGCGAACGCCATGGCTACGAAGAGGCCCAGGACCAGCAGTTGGAAGCCCACCAGCCCGTACTGGACGATCTTTGTGGTGTGCAGGCCGCGGTAGCTCACCCACACGGCCAAGGCAACGAAGACGAAGCAGGTGGCAACGTTCAGCACCTTGTCCGAGGCGAGGTCCGCGAGCTCGGGGGAGCCAGTAACCTGTGCCAGGAAGAGGTAGAAGAAGTCCACTGCGACGCCTGCCAGGTTGGACAGGACGATGATGTTGGCCGCGAGCAGGCCCCAGCCACCCATCCAGCCCACCCAAGGACCGAAAGCTTTGGTGACCCACGTGAAGGTTGTGCCGCTGTCCGGGGAATCGGCGTTGAGTTCCCGGTATGCCAGTGACACCAGGATCATTGGAATGAACCCGATAAGGAAGATCACGGGCAGTTGCAGCCCGGCTTCGTTGACGGTTGGACCGAGCGCGCTGGTAAGCGTATACGCCGGGGCGATGGTTGAAATGCCAAGAACGACGACGGCGAGGAGCCCCAACTGCCCCGTCTTCAGTCCCTTGCCGCTTATGTCGTGCGACTTGCCGGCCGGGCTGGTGCCATCGGCCGTGCTACGGATTGTCTGGCTCATGAAAGGCCCTTTCTAGATGGCCGTAGGCTGCTGCTGCGTAATGCAGTGGATACCGCCGCCCCGGGCAAAGAGTTCGCGCGCGTCAACACTGACTACGCGGCGTCCGGGGTAGGCGTCGGCGAGGATGCGGAGTGCTTTCTCGTCCATGGGGTCATTGAAACTGCACGCGATGACCCCTCCGTTGACCACGAGGTGGTTGATGTAGCTGTAGTCCACATACCCTTCGTCGTCGGTAAGGGTTTCCGGGGCGGGAACTTCGATGATGTGCCAGTCCCGGCCTGCTGCGTCATGGGTAGTGCGCAGGAAGTCGATGATTTCCCGGGAGACGTTGTAGTCCGGGTGTTCCGGGTTCTGCTGGGAGTGGACCAGCAGCGTGCCGGGGCTCGGGATCGCTGCCACAATGTCCACGTGGCCGCGGGTGCCGAATTTCTCCGAGTCACGGGTGAGGCCGCGGGGCAGCCAGAGAACGTGGGTGGCGCCGATGGTGCGGGCAAGTTCCCCTTCGATATCGGCCTTGGTCAGGCCCGGGTTGCGTCCTTGGTCAAGCTGTACGGTCTCGGTGACCAGGACGGTGCCTTCACCATCAACCTGGATGCCGCCACCCTCATTGACGATGCCCGATGGGATGTGGTGGGCATCGGCGCGGGCGCTGATCTCCGCCGCGATGAGGGAATCCTTGTCCCACGCAGCCCAATCCTGGCCGCCCCATCCGTTGAAGATCCAGTCCACGGCACCCAGCTGCTTGTTGGCATCAAGCACGAAAGACGGCCCGATGTCCCGCATCCAGGCATCGTTGAGTTCGGCGGTCAGTACCTCGACGCGAGGGTCCAGGTAACGCGCGGCGGTGTCGACGTCGTCGGGGTGTACCACCATGGTGACCGGCTCGAACTCAAGGATGGCGTTGGCCACGGCAGCCCACGTGGACCGCGCAGCGTGGGCCTCTTCCTCAGTGTCACCCAAGGTGTAGCCGCCCGTGGGGAAGGCCATCCAGACGCGGTCCTGGGGAGCGGTCTCGGACGGCATCCGCCAGGCGCTCATGCGGACACAGCCTGGTAAGGCGTGGCTTCGGCTGTGGAGCCGAGCGGGGCGTTGGGGTTCATGGGCTCGGTGAGGCGGCCGTACGTTTCCGGGCGGCGGGTAGCCAGGAACGGGAAGAGCGTGAGCCAATCCTTGCGCTGGTCCAGATCGAGATCAGCCACCAGCACGGCGGATTCGTCGCGGGGTGCCTGGACCAGGATGCGGCCGTACGGATCGGAGATGAAGGACGAACCATAGAAGTTCAGTGTGCCCTCGCTGCCGTAGCGGTTCGGGGCAATCATAAAGAGGCCGTTGGCGATGCCGTTACCCACGATGACCTGCTGCCAGAGCGGTTGGGTATCGAAGTCGGGGTGGTCCGGTTCGGAGCCAATGGCAGTGGGGTAGACCAGGATTTCGGCCCCACCCAGGGAGTACATGCGGGCGAGCTCCGGGAACCATTCATCCCAGCAGGTGGGCATGCCAAGGCGTGCGCCGCCGAGTTCGGCAGGAGCATGGACCGCATAGGCATCCTCGGCGGCCGGGCCTTTGCGGAAGAACTTGTCCTCGTAGTATCCGGCCGTGACGGGGATGTGCAGTTTGTGGGTGCGGGCCACGAGCTCGCCAGCGGGGGAGACGAGGATGGCGGTGTTGAGTCCCAAGCCGTCGTCCGTGCCGTCCGGGTTTTCAGCCCGCTGGTAGAGCGATGCGTGCACCGAGACGCCGTAGGTCCTGGCAGCCGCTGCGGCGAACGTGAAGGTTGGGCCAGTGAGCAGGTCTTCGGCGATGTCTGAAGGGCGGATACCTGCGGCCGGGTTGTTCTCCGGGCGGGTGTCTGCTGGGTAGCGGGAGAGAGTCAGTTCAGGCAGGAAAACAACACTGGCTCCCAGCTTGGCTGCGCGTTCGATTCCCTCGTTCAGTTCGGCATGCAGGACTGCTTCATCAGCGTGCCAGCGGTGCTGAACGACGCCGACCCGCAGAGGGGTGCGTGTGGACGGCTCGGTGCGGGCCAGGGAAGTTGGGGCTTCGAGGCGGGTAATTTCAATCATGGGGTATGTACTCCGGTGAGACGACAGTCACTAAATGAATAGCGTTCATTTAGTATGGCGGTAGTCACGGCCGGATGCAAGGGGCCAAAATGAATTACCTTCATTTATCCGTGCTTGGGAGGTACCTATCTCTTGGGCCGCGCCCTGACGTGCATGCGCTCGCCCTGCTGCCCAAAGAGCGTAAGGAGCTCGACGGGTTCCTTAGTGGCGCTGGCGAACCAGTGCGGCGTCCGCGTATCGAACTCCGCAGCCTCACCTGCCTTGAGGATGAAGTCGTTCTCGCCCAGGACAAGCCGGAGTTTGCCGTTGAGGATATACATCCAGTCATAGCCCTCATGCGATTGGGGATCGGGAACTTCCTTCCCCGTGCCGCCCGGCAGGACCATCTTGAACGCCTGGATTCCGCCTGCTCGACGTGTCAGCGGCAAGGCTGTGCCCCACTCGTGCACGTGCGGCTTGAGGTGAATCCGCGGATCGCCGGTTTCCGGGGCGTCGATGAGTTCCTCGAGGGGGATCTGGTGAAGCCGGGCAATGGGCAGGAGTAGTTCGAGTGTGGGCTTCCGTTGTCCCGACTCCAACCTGGAAAGCGTGCTGACCGAAATGCCTGTGGCCGCCGAAGCCTCCGCCAGGGTCACGTTGCGTTGGGTCCGGAGCGCCCGCAGGCGAGGGCCGACGGCGTCGAGCATTTTGCTGAAATCCGGAGTCATTGCTTCAGTTTGCCATACTGGCAAAATTTGTTGCTGCTTTCGATGTGTGCGTCTGAGCATTGAATCAGGCCGTTGTGAGGCCCGCTTTTCGCCCCAAAACCTGGGAATAACGCGCAGAGCAGGCCCCGCAACAAAGCGAACAGGAGGCAAAAATGGAACAACAGTACGACGTCGTCATTGTGGGAGGTGGCGCAGCTGGGTTAAGTGCCGCGGTCACGCTGGGTAGGGCGTTGCGGTCCGTTCTGGTCATCGACGGCGGGGAGCCACGGAACGCCCCTGCCGGAGGAGTCCACGGCTTCCTTTCCCGGGACGGGCTCAGCCCCCGGGAACTCTTGGCGCTTGGCCGGGCTGAAGTTCTGCACTACGGCGGCCACATCGTTTCGGGGCTGGCTGTGGCGGCGCGTCCGACGCCGGATCCCACCAATGCTTCCGAGCCCGCCTTTGAGGTGGACCTGGCGGACGGTCGGACGGTAGGGGCGCGCCGAATACTGGTGGCCACGGGCCTGACGGACATCCTGCCGGACGTGAAGGGCATCCGGGAACGCTGGGGCAGGGACGTCCTGCACTGCCCGTACTGCCATGGTTGGGAAGTGCGGAACAAGGCGATCGGCGTCCTGGGGTCTGTACCGATGGCCTTGCACCAGGCCCTGCTGTTCCGGCAGTGGAGCCCCAACGTCACGCTGTTCCTGAACGACGTCGTTGAACCGACTGAAGAGCAGTGGGAACAACTGGCGGCCAGATCCATTAGCGTGGTGGAAGGCAAGGTCCGCTCATTGGAAGTCACTGACGACGCTCTGAGCGGCGTCGTCCTGGAATCCGGGACGGTGATACCCGTTGAAGCGGTGGTGGCTGGTCCACGCATGGAGGCGCGTTCGAGGGTGCTCGAATCCTTGGGCATTGAGCCAGTGGAACATCCCCAGGGAGTGGGACTTCATTTTGAAGCGGCTGCCCCAGGGGGAACCACATCAGTGCCGGGCGTTTGGGTAGCGGGCAACGTCACCGATCCCATGGGCCAGGTAGTGGCTGCCGCGGCGGCGGGAAACATGTCCGGTGCAGTCATCAATGCGGATCTCATGATGGCTGAAACCAGGCTGGCGGTAGCGACGGCGGCCAGCCGCGTTGAAGGCCTTGTTTCACGGTGAGTTGCATTAATTAGCAGTCGACTTACGGTCCGGGTGCGAGGACGATTAAAGGACAGCCACTAAGGAGGTTGGGTATGTGCTACTCGTACTATGAGGGCTATGAGAGGCGCACGAAGAAGGACTCCGTGCGTACGCCCGAGATGCACAAGCCTGAGACCAGCAAGGATCAGGCACCTGAGGCCCCTGCCGAAAAGAGCCCGCAGACAGAAGGAACGTTGTGGACTTTCCTGGCCCGTCGCCGCAGGGAATTTGAGGTTTCAGAACCGAAGGTCGACCGCATTCGCGAAAGAGTCTAGGCGTCGGTCTGGGCAGAACCCCGTTTTAAGGCAATTCACCGCGCGCGGCGGTGAATTGCCCGTTATGCGGGGTTTCCTGCTGCCTGCTTAGGGACGTCCAGGAATTCGAGGGCGCCCGTGACCAGTGCTTCCGTGCCAAGGGCCAGTGTTGGCTGGATGATCGGGGCAAAGTAGGGCGAGTGGTTCGACGGAACGTCCTCCGGGAGGCGGCCCGTGGTCGCCCAGTCCTTGAAGTGCGTGGCCTCGATCCCGCCCAGGAACCAAAAGACGAGCGGCGCGCCGGCCGCCGTCGCGAGTTCCCCGACGTCTTCACTGCCCGAGACGGGGCCGGGGTCTATGATCCTCGCGGCGCCAAACCTATCGCGAAACGCTGAAGCGATCCTTCCGGCGGCCGATTCATCATTGACCGTTAGGGGGAAGCGCTCCTCATAGTGGAAGTCGGGTTCCTTGAGGGAGCCTGAGGCGGCAGCTTCACTTCGAACGATGCGCTCGATCGAGTTCAGGACTTTCTCCCGTGTGGGCTCGCTGAAGGATCGGATACTGAGGCCAAGCGTTGCGGTCTCGGGAATGATGTTGTTCTTTGTTCCGGAATGGATTTGCCCAACCGTAACTACCGCAGAATCGCTTGCGGCGAGTTCCCGGGACACCACTCCTTGCAGGCGCATGGTGGTTGCCGCGGCCATGAGCACTGGATCAATGGTGGTTTCAGGCCTGGAGCCGTGGCCGCCGCGCCCATGCAACGTCACATTGAGGGAATCCGCTGAGGCCATGGCCACGCCGGGACGGATGCCGAACCATCCAACAGGAAAGGGCGCGACGTGCTGGCCCAGGACCACGTCCGGCTTGGGGACCAGGTCAAAGAGCCCACCCGCCACCATGGCCTGGGCACCGCCACCCCATTCTTCGGCTGGCTGGAAGACTGCGATCAGGGTGCCCTGCCAGTCCTGCCGCTTTGCGGCCAACGCTTCCACGGCTCCGAGGAGGCAGCTGACATGTACGTCGTGCCCGCACGCATGCATGATCGGCACCTCACGGCCTTCATGATCGACGCCGACTGCCGTGCTTGCGTAGTCCAACCCGGTGGCCTCTTGGACGGGCAACGCGTCCATGTCGGCACGAAGCATCACCACGGGTCCGGGGCCATTGTCCAGGACTCCGACAACCCCTGTTTTCCCCACGGAGCGGTGGACCAGAAGCCCCAAGCCCTCAAGGTGTCCGCTGATGATCCCGGCTGTTCTGACCTCTTGGAAGGAAAGCTCCGGGTTCGAGTGGAGGTCACGGTAGAGGGCTTCAAGGTCAATGCTCATGAGGAATTTTCCTTAACAGGTCGACGCCGCAGGGTCTGGCCAGTGTATCCACGTGATCAGACAACGACGCCGACCCACACGTGTGCGCTTCAGGCAAACTTGGTTGCATGGAATCTTCACAAGAGATCACGACCCAAGGCTCAACAGTTGAGGATTGGACCAAGGCTCTGGCAGAGTCCAGCGGATCACCTGGTGGAGGCGCAGGAACCGGCGTAATGCTGGCCATTGCCGCATCCTTGGCCTCCATGGTTGCTGGCTATACGGAGGCGCCCGGGCAGCAGTTGGCCGATCTGCACGCCCGGGCCCGCTCCCTCCGCGAAACCGCCCTGAAGCTGGCTGACGACGACGCAACGGCATCAAAGGCTTTCGGTGCGGCCTTCAGGCTTGATCCTGGCCCGGAGCGGGAGGAAGCAATCCACCGTGCATCCGTCGATGCTGCCAAGGCGTCCGCTGTGCTCGGGGACCATGCCATAGAAGCCATTGAGGACCTGGGGTGGCTGGCCACCAACGGGAATCCAGCGCTCATTGCCGACGTAGTGGTCGGGTTTGGAGCCCTCAGGGCCGCCATCGCAGGAGCCCGAACCAACGTGAGCTTTGATCTCGGATCGCTCAGGTCCGCAGGGGCGACCCTTGATGAAATCAAGGAAAAGCACCCTGAATTGTGGGCTATGGTTGGTCGGCTCAGCGATGCCCTGGACCGGATTGACCAGCTGGTGGCCGCCGTAGATGGCAAGGCTGCACCTACTGACGGCCACTGATTTCCGAAGACGGCACACCTTTTAGTGCGCCTTGGGAACCCGGCGGAGCACGACGGCGGCGAGCACTGCCGCGCAAGCCATCAGTACCAGCCCAATCGCCGCAGTGATGTGGACGCCGGATTCGAAGGCTACCCGTGCGGCGGTTGTCAGGGCATCGGACAGCGGAGCGGGTAGTGTGGCGGCAGCATCCACTGCACCGGCCAGCGTTTCTCCCGATTTCCCGGCCGCCTGCGCGGACAAGCCCTCCGGGACGACAAGGTTGTGCTGGTAGGACGCGGTGAGGATAGAGCCCAGCACGGCCGTTCCCAGGAGCGAACCCAGCTCGTAGCCAGTCTCGGAAATTGCGGACGCCGCTCCGGATTTGTCGGCCGGCACCGAGCCAAGGATGAGGTCGTTGGAGATGGCGTCCGCTGCACCCACGCCGACGGCCAGAATCGTCAAAGCTGACAAGAGGAACACAGGTCCGCTGCTGTGATCACCCGCAGCTACCACCAAGTAGCCCGCAGCGCTGAGGGTAAGTCCGCCGGCCACCACGAATCCTGGCCGGACGCGCTTTACCAGCGGGACCACCACCAGGCCGGCGACGACCGTTGCCAGGAGCGCCGGAATCATTGCGATGCCCGCTTCCATGGGGGACTGGCCTTCTACCAGCTGCAGGTGCTGGGCGAAGAAGTAGATGAAGCCCGTCATGGAAAACAAGGACAGGACGTTGGCAACGATCGCAGTGCTGAACACCTTGTTGCTGAACAGGCGGACATCCAGCATCGGGTTCTCGAGTTGCCGCTGGCGACGGACAAACAGAATGCCCATCACCAGGCCGAAGACCATGAAGGCCGCTGCCGACGCCCCGAATCCGTGGACAGCGAATTCTTTGATCCCGTACACGAAGGGAGCCATCGCGATCACGGACAGCGCGATACTGGGCACGTCTACACGGCCCGGGTCTGCGTCCTTGGATTCGGGAATGAGGACCCTGCCGAAGGCGAGGAGGGGAAGGAGAAGGAAGGTCGCCACCAGGAAGACGGCGCCCCACCAGAAGTGTTCCACCAGCCAACCACCAAAGATCGGACCAAGGGCGGCACCACCGGAGAAACCGGCGGCCCAGACGGCGATCGCGAGCCGCCGGCGGTTCGGATCAGCAAAGATGTTCCGGATCAAGGACAGGGTTGAAGGCATCAACATGGCGCCGAACACGCCAAGTGCAGCGCGGCCGGCAATCAGCCATTCCGCGGAGGGAGCGAACGCCGTAGCAGCCGAAACCGCAGCGAAGCCTGTGCTGCCGATCAGGAGCAGCCGCCGTCGTCCGATCCTGTCCCCAAGGTTGCCCATGGAAACCAGCAGCGCCGCCAACACGAGCGGGTACGCGTCAATGATCCACAGGAGCTGCACGCCACCCACATCCAAGGAGCGGGCAATTTCGGGCAGGGCGAACGTGAGGGCGGTGTTGTCGACGGCAACCAGCAGCACCGGAAACATCAGGAGTGCCAGTGCCGTCCAGTCGCGCCACGGTGCTGCCTTGCCCGTGGCGGGGTAAGCGGAACGGGGTGCTTGCGTTGAGGACGGCGTGAACATGTCATTACTGTACCGTCCAGACGGTACAGTTTCAAATGGAATCACCGTAAGCCTTTAGGGAATGATGGACGCATGCCACGAAAACCAGTTGCCAGGGATTCAGTCTTGGATGCCTTCGAAGCCCTACTTATTGAGGTGGGGGAGCGTGCTGCCACACTCGACGCCGTTGCTAAGCGAGCAGGGGTGTCCAAGGGTGGGCTGCTCTATCACTTTCCCAATAAGGAATCGCTGATCGGCGCCCTGCTGGAGCGATTGGATCGTCTGGCCCAGGAAGACATCGAAAAAATGAAGACTGCGCCCGATGGCAGCGCTGCCTACTTCATTCGGACCTCCCTGTGGGCCGGGACCCCCATGGACCGGGCGTTCGTGGCGGCCACACGTCTGGCAGAAGTCGCCCATGAGGAGACGCGTCGCAGGTTTGCCGGCATTCAACAACAGTGGCAGGACGTTCTGGCCGAGGATGTGGGACCGGAGGTTGCCAAGGCCGTCAGTTATATGGGTGACGGCCTGTATTTCAATGCCATGTTCGAAGGCGGACAGGAGGGCGGTAACGTCGGGCGGGAGGCCGACGTCGAGATCCTGTTGGGAGTCCTGGACCGGCTCCGCAAGTAACAGGCCATCCATTTGCGGCGACGCCTCCGACGTAGGACAATTGAGCCTTGTGGTGCGTCTTTACAGGGGCACGCAAACAAGTGAATATGCCTTTGATCTGCGGCGGGAGAGTCCTGCAAGCAAGTGATGCGGGCGCCGTAGGAGCAAACCCTCCCCAGGAATCTCTCAGGCCCACGCACCGCCACGGCGAGGCAACTCTGGAAAGTAGCAGGCCTTTTGCCGCGCCCGTTGGCGCGGAAGAAATGCTGTGCTCACCGAAGGTGCAAGCGATCGTTGTATAAGCAACACGCGGAAACTCTCAGGTCCAATACAGAGCGGGGAGGAACCCGAGCCGCTGTGGCGTACCCAAACGCCGCCCAAGTAATGGAGTTCCTTCGTGACGGTTAGTTCAGCCTCCACCACCTTCGTCGATCGGCATATTGGCGCCCGCCGCCAGGCCGACATTGACACCATGCTCAAGACGGTCGGCTACGACACCGTTGATTCGCTGGTTGATACGGCCGTTCCCAAAGACATCCGCCAGGACGTTGCCCTTACCCTTGAAAACGCGCTCAGCGAAGTTGAGGTGCTGGCCGAGCTGCGCAAGCTTGCGTCCAAGAACAAGACTGCCGTCCAGATGATCGGCCAGGGCTATTACGACACCGTCACGCCGCCGGTTATCCGCAGGAACATCCTCGAATCCCCGGCCTGGTACACGGCGTACACGCCTTACCAGCCCGAGATTTCGCAGGGCCGCCTGGAAGCTCTGCTGAACTTCCAGACCATGGTCCAGGACCTCGTGGGCCTGCCGATCGCCAACGCCTCCTTGCTGGACGAAGCAACGGCAGTGGCAGAGGCCGTCCTCATGATGCGCCGGGCCAACAAGAACAAGGAAGCCCACGACGGGAAGACCGTCCTGGACGCCGACTGCCTCCCCCAGACCATCGCCATCGTGAAGGGCCGCGCTGAGGCGCTCGGCTTCGAGGTTGAGGTCGCTGACCTTTCGCTGGGCCTCCCTGAGGGCGTCATCAACGGCGTCGTCCTGCAGCAGCCCGGTGTTTCCGGCCGGGTGTTCGATCACTCCTCTGTGATTGCTGAGGCCAAGGAACGCGGCGCACTGGTCACGGTCGCAGCAGACCTGCTCTCCCTGACGCTCCTCACCCCTCCGGGTGAGCAAGGTGCTGACATCGCCGTCGGTTCTGCCCAGCGCCTCGGCGTTCCGCTGTTCTTCGGTGGCCCGCACGCCGCGTACATGGCCGTCCAGAAGGGTCTCGAGCGTTCCATGCCGGGCCGTCTGGTGGGCGTTTCCAAGGACGACGCCGGTGCCCCCGCCTACCGCTTGGCGCTGCAGACCCGCGAGCAGCACATCCGCCGCGAGAAGGCCACGTCCAACATTTGTACCGCGCAGGCGTTGCTGGCCATCGTCGCATCTATGTACGCCGTCTACCACGGCCCCGAAGGCCTGAAGGCAATCGCAGAAACGGCCCACGGTCACGCCCGCACCCTTGCTGCGTCACTGAAGGCTGCCGGCGTCGAGGTCCTCCACACATCCTTCTTTGACACCATTACGGTCCGCGTTCCTGGCAAGGCTGCCGAAATCGTAGCTGCTGCCGAGGCCAAGGGCATCAACCTGCGCGGCATTGACGCTGATCTCGTGGGCATTTCTGTCGACGAGACCACTACATCGGAGATTGTTCGCGGCGTCCTGGATGTCTTCGGCGCTTCGGTCACCGAAGCCGTGGAGGGCTTCGCACTGGAGGCCTCCGTTGAGCGTTCGAGCGACTTCATGCAGCACCCGGTATTCAACACGCACCGCTCCGAAACCCAGCTCCTGCGCTACATCCGCAAACTCTCGGACCGTGACTTGGCCTTGGACCGCACCATGATTCCGTTGGGCTCGTGCACCATGAAGCTGAACGCCACGGCCGAGATGGAAGCCATCTCCTGGCCGGAGTTCGCCTCCATCCACCCCTTCGCTCCGGATTCCCAGACCGAGGGCTGGCGTGAACTGATCACGGATCTTGAGTCCCAGCTGACCGAAATCACTGGTTACGACCAAGTCTCCATCCAGCCGAACGCCGGCTCCCAGGGTGAGCTCGCGGGCCTGCTGGCGATCCGCGGTTACCACCTGTCCCGCGGCGACGAGCAGCGCAACGTCTGCCTGATTCCTGCTTCCGCGCACGGAACCAACGCAGCCTCGGCTGTGTTGGCCGGCATGAAGGTTGTCGTGGTGGCTACGGCCGCTGATGGCACCATCGATCACGCCGATCTGGCGGCCAAAATCGAGGCCAACCGGGACGCCCTCTCGGCCATCATGATCACCTACCCGTCCACGCACGGTGTTTACGACGCCGATGTCCGGGAAGTCTGCGACGCTATCCACGAAGCCGGCGGGCAGGTCTACATTGACGGTGCAAACCTCAACGCGCTCGTTGGGCTCGCGCAGCCGGGCAAGTTCGGCGGCGACGTCTCCCACCTGAACCTCCACAAGACGTTCTGCATCCCGCACGGCGGTGGCGGACCCGGTGTTGGTCCGGTCGCGGCCAAGGCACATCTGGCGCCGTTCATGCCGGGTGACGCTGCTTCCTGGACCGAAGGCAAGGACGTCCCGATTTCGGCCTCCCGTTTCGGTTCGGCCGGTGTGCTGCCGATTTCCTGGGCTTACGTGAAGCTCATGGGCGGCCAGGGGCTCACCGAAGCCACCAAGTCAGCGCTGCTGGCTGCGAACTACATTGCTTCCCGGCTCAACGAGCACTTCCCCGTGCTCTACACCGGCGAGGGCGGACTCGTGGCTCACGAATGCATCCTGGACCTCCGTGAACTGACGGCCAAGACCGGCGTCACGGCCGAGGACGTTGCCAAGCGACTCATCGACTTCGGCTTCCACGCTCCCACGCTGGCGTTCCCCGTTGCCGGAACCCTTATGGTGGAACCGACGGAGTCCGAGGACCTCGTGGAGATCGACCGCTTCATCGAGGCCATGATCACCATCCGCAAGGAAATCGATCAGGTTGCCCACGGTGACTTCACTGTTGAGAACTCGCCGCTGCGTAAGGCACCCCACACGGCTGCCGCCGTCGTAAGTTCTGACTGGGACCGGGCGTACCCGCGTGAGCAGGCTGCCTTCCCGGTCCACCACCTCAAGCAGGACAAGTACTTCCCGCCGGTGGGACGCATCGATGGAGCTGCAGGGGACCGCAATCTGGTCTGCTCCTGCCCACCGATCGAAGACTTCGAAAACTAAGGACGGGTCATGACTGAGAACTACACCGCGCTCTACGAAGAACACAAGAAACTCGGCGTGTCCTTCACCGACTTTGGCGGCTGGCAGATGCCGCTCAAGTACTCCTCCGAGCTTGCTGAGCACCACGCCGTCCGCAAGTCCGCCGGCTTGTTCGACCTCTCCCACATGGGCGAAGTCTGGGTTACCGGGCCGGACGCGGCAGCGTTCCTGGACTATGCGCTCGTCGGCAAGATTTCCGCTATGGCCGAGGGCAAGGCAAAATACTCGCTGATCTGTCAGGAAGACGGCGGCATCATCGACGACCTGATTGTTTACCGTCGCGGTGCGGAGAAGTTCCTCGTTGTGCCCAACGCAGGTAACGCTGTGGTTGTCGCCGCCGCCTTGCTGGAACGTGCCGCCGGTTTTGACGTGGTTGTTGAAGACGCTTCCGCGGAGACCTCGCTGATTGCAGTTCAGGGGCCGCTTGCCGAAGCGATCCTTCTGCGCCTCGTCCCTGCGGAGCAGCACGGCCTGGTCACCGACCTCAAGTACTACGCGGCGGTTGAAGTTCCGTTCACGTTCGACGGCGGCACCCAGGAACTGCTTCTGGCACGCACCGGATACACCGGTGAAGACGGCTTCGAAATCTTCGTCGCCAACGAGTCCGCTGCAGCACTGTGGCAGGCCATTGCCGGGGTAGCTGAAGAGGGCGAGTTGGTTCCGGCAGGACTGGCTTCCCGTGACTCCCTGCGCTTGGAAGCCGGAATGCCCCTCTATGGCAACGAGCTGTCCCGCGAAGGAAACCCGTTCGCGGCAGGGCTCGGTCCCGTGGTCGCGCTGTCCAAGGAAGGCGACTTCGTTGGCAAGGAGGCACTCGCTGCCCTCAAAGCTGATTGGGCCGGCTCTACCAGCGGACGCAAGCTCGTGGGGCTCAAGGGCCTGGGGCGCCGCGCTGGACGCTCCCACTACCCGGTCCTCAAAGATGGGGCAGTGGTAGGCGAGGTCACCTCCGGCCAGCCCAGCCCCACGCTGGGTTACCCGGTAGCGTTGGCGTACGTCGACGTCGAATTCTCCGAGATTGGTACGCCGCTGGACATCGACCTGCGCGGCAAGAGTGAGCCGTTCGAAGTCGTAGCACTGCCGTTCTACAAACGAGTTCGCTAGTTAGTCGCCTTTTGCCCGGCGAGTCCCGCCTCCTCTGCATGCTCCCCACCGTCTCCCTCGCCTCGCAAGCTCGGCCAGGGGACCCGGACGGCGTGGCCCCCGTCGGAGATGGACCCGCTGAGCGGATGCGATGCTCCCTTAGACGCATGCTGCCGGAGGCTGGCCCCGCGAGGGCCGCGTGGTGGGGCAGCGGATTCCGGAAGCGTGCGTCAAAGCGACGAAGGAGCAGCACGCGGAGGAATTCGGTGCCCCACCACCCAACCCAGCCACAGCTTTTGACCAACCATAGTTAGGAAACAGAATGCCCAAAGTAGCGCCTGAACTTCAGTACTCCGACGAGCACGAGTGGGTTTCCCGCGGGGAGGGGAACCTGGTGTCCGTCGGGATTTCCGAGGTTGCCACCGACGCGCTGGGTGACATTGTGTACGTTGACCTCCCTGAGGTTGGCTCCGCCGTCACAGCCGGCGAGACCTGTGGTGAGGTTGAGTCCACGAAGAGCGTTTCTGATCTCTACTCGCCGGTCACTGGTGAGGTCACCGAGATCAACGACGCCGTTGTGGGCGATCCGGCACTGATCAACAACGATCCCTATGGCGCTGGTTGGCTGTTCAAGGTCGCCGCTGAGTCTGAGGGCCCGCTGCTTTCGGCCGAGGAGTACGCCTCCAAGAACGGCGGAGACCTGGGCTAAGGATGCTTCGTCCCGGCCGATTCGTTGGCTTGCTGCAGAGAATGCCGTGCGCGCGGCATGTTTGGCAGCTGAGCCCCGAAATGGAACGCGATGGGCGTAGCGTGGGATTGTAGGAACTAAATAATTTGCGACGCCGGGTTGCCGCCAAAAGGGGCCGCCCGGCGTCGTTGTTCGGTCGCTTTCCGCCACGAGCGGGGGAGGCCATCCGCCAGGACCATCTGGCGGACCGTTTTCAAGCTTTGTTAGGAATCCCGACCATGGCTGTTGGTGTTTTCGATCTGTTCTCTGTGGGTATTGGCCCGTCGAGTTCTCATACTGTGGGGCCGATGCGGGCTGCTGCGGTGTTTGCTGCTGAGTTGCGTGAGTCCGGTGTGCTGGGTTCGGTCGCGGGGTTGCGTGTTGATTTGTATGGGTCGTTGGCTGCGACTGGCCGTGGTCACGGGACGATGACTGCGACTCTGTTGGGCTTGGAGGGTTACCATCCGGAGTTGATCTTGCCTGATGAGGTGGAGGAGCGGCTCGCGGCGATCGCGGAGACGGGTGTCCTGAATCTTGCCGGTGCCTCCGGTGAAGCTGGTGCTGGGGTTCAGTTGCCGTATGCGGTGGAGGATATGGTGCTGCATCCGTTGACGGTGTTGCCGCGGCATACGAACGGGATGAAGTTTGCCGTTTCTGACGCGGAGGGGAATGTTCTCAGGGAGGCGACGTTCTTTTCGGTGGGTGGCGGGTTCATTGTCCGGGAGGGCGAGGAGGACGCGGCTCGGGCGGAGTTGGAGGAGACGAAGGCGGAGTTGCCGTTGCCGTTCCGGACGGCTGCTGAGTTGCTGGGCCGGTGCGCTTCCAAGGGCCTGGGGATTTCGGACATCATGTTCATCAACGAGCGTGCGTCCCGGTCCGAGGAGGAGATCCGGGAGGG
>NZ_JBHZPI010000031.1:0-63320 GCF_042788025.1 Paenarthrobacter sp. YIM B13468
ATCAACGCGGCGAAGATGGCGCTCTGGGGTGACGGGACGCACCGGGTGTCGCTGGATGAGGTCATCGTGACCATGCGTGAGACGGGCAAGGACATGTCCTCCAAATACAAGGAAACCGCGATGGGCGGCCTGGCCGTCAACGTCGTCGAATGCTGAGTCTGTTTACTGTCAGTCCCTAGTGCCATGCTGTATCCATGAGCGGGGGATACGACAGGGATTTCTTGCGGGCACGCCTTGAGCTGCCCAGTCCGTCGGCAACGACGATTCTTTTGGATTACATCCACTTCTCCGTGCGTTTCCGGGCTGCCCGGAAACTCGCGGCGATCGTCGGCGTCAACATCAACGGCAAGGAACTGAGTCCGCTGGCTCGCGAGGGCACATGGCATTTCGATGACAGGATCCCCAAAGAGCAGCAGGCCGGGCCGGACGTCTACAAGAACAATGCCTTCGATCGCGGGCATCTTGTGCGGCGCCTGGATCCCGTCTGGGGTGACGAGGCCACGGTCAAGAAAGCCAATCAGGACACCTTCGTCTTTACCAACGCGGCACCGCAGGTGGACGACTTCAACCAAGGCAAGGAACTCTGGGTGGGGCTCGAGGACCACGTGTTGGAGCACGCGGACGCGTACGACGCCAAGCTTTCGGTGTTCACCGGACCCGTACTTCTCGACGACGACCTTCCCTACAGAGGCGTACAGGTTCCGCGGAAGTTCTGGAAAATCGCAGCATGGACCAACGATGCCAAGCTCGCCGCCGCGGGCTTTGTGTTGGACCAGTCTCCGTTGCTTGGCAAAGTTGAGCTGAAGAGGGCCATCGACCAGCGGCTCCTGGAAGGCGAACCGCCGCCCTTGGGACCGTTCCGGACCTTCCAGGTTCCCATCGGCCAGATCGCAGACCTGACCGGACTGAGTCTCAGCAGACTCGCCAACGCGGACCGGCTGGCCAGCGGCCAGCGGGAACTCGGGAAGCAACCGAAAGCCATCAAGTTGGAGAGCCCTGATCAGATCCGGCTGTAAGGACACGAACGCCCCCTTTATGATCCGGCCCAAGCTATTCTCGCGTAGTTCGAATGGGCAACTCACCGGGAGTCGGGCTATTTTCCTCGGCCCGATAGACTTGAGGCTGCATGTCCGCATGGGCACTTGCTTCTGAGCACCGATTTGAACACTGCACCAAACCCTGAGATTGGACACGGCCACCTTGCGAGAATTTACCGCCCGCTTTGCCACCGCCGAGGAAATCGATAACTGGGACAAGCACGTCACAGCCAACCCCAATGGCGGCAACATGCTGCAGTCGGACGCATATGCGGCAGTCAAGGATGGCAACGGCTGGTTGGTCCGCCGCCTGGTTCTGGAGACCGCCGAATATTCCAGCTACAACCTGCTCCTTGAGAAGAAGTTCCCTGTCCTTGGCCGCCTTTGGTACCTCATCAAGGGACCGGACGCTTCGTCCATTGATGACATCAAGCCGATGCTTGGCTCAATCGCTGCACTGGCACGTGGGCAGAAGATGAATGTGTTCTCCATCAAGATTGAGCCAGACATCGTTGCATCCAGCGAGGCGACGGCTCAGCTCGCGGCCGCCGGGCTGATGAAAGCCCCCAACATCCAGTCCAACGACTCAACAGCGCTGCTGGATATTTCGGCCCCGGCCAATGAAGTGCTCCGCAGCATCTCATCGCGGGCCCGCAACGCGGTCCGCAGGGCAGAACGTGAAGGATGCGAAGTCCTTCCGGCTGAGCCTGGCGAGGACAGCTACCGCAAGCTCTACGCCCTGATGCAGGACACAGTGAACGCCAAGGGTGCCATGCCGTTGCGGAGCTACGAGTACTACTCCCGTTTCTGGCAAGAATTCTGCAGCCGGGGCCAAGGGCACTTCTTCTTTGTCTACGAGGACGGCGCACCCAGCGTCGGAGCTTTCGTTATCAACTATGGTTCCAAGGCAACCTACAAGGATGGCGGCTCCACGCAGAACCGCAAGCAATACGGTGACTCGCATTTGGTCCAGTGGGCTGCGATCCAGCGGATGCAGGATCTGGGCTGCGTTGAGTACGATTTCTGTGGCACGCCGCCTGCCGCCCGAATCAAGGACAAGACCCACCCGTTGTTCGGTATGGGTTTGTTCAAGACGAGTTTCACCAAGACCGTGACGGACTTCGTCGGCTGCTATGACCTTGTCCTGGGACCCATCCGCTACAAGCTGTGGCTCAAGGGTGCAGAGCGCGTCTTCCGCCGACTGGAAACTATGCGAACCGGCGGACAGTTCTACTGAGAACCGGCACCAACCCAACACACTTCAGGCCAGCCCCGGCCACCAACGGGCGCAAATCTATCTAGGTGAGGTAATTTCTTTGACTCCGATCGAGGCTGGAACCGGCATGGAATTCGTGATTCTCAGTGACGCTGATTTCGAGACATTTGCCAAGGGACACCCGCAAGGCAGCTTCATCCAGTCCGTGGACCTGGCGCGTTTCCAGCGTGCCCGCGGCCAGGAGGTGGAGCTCTTTGGTGTGACCCGCGGTGGCAGCCTGATCGCCGCCGGAAAGCTCGTCTACACCGCCAACCGCTTTGGCTACAAGGTCTGCGACTGCGCAAAGGGACCACTGCTGGACTACAACGACGCCGAAGCGGTGCGGTTCGTCGTCGAGCAGTTGAAAAAGCATGCGGCCTCGAAAAAGGCTGCTGAGCTGGGGATCTCACCGAACGTCAAGTACATCGCCCGCGACGAGGACGGCGCCGAGCACCCGGAGGTTGAGGACAACCGTCCACTGCTGAAGGTACTGGCAGGGTTGGGCTTCAAGCACCAGGGCTTTGAGATGAACTTCGCGAACATCAATTGGATGTTCGTCAAGAAGCTGGACGGGATCGTCGATTCTGAAGAGCTCATCATGGGCATGAATTACCGCACGCGCAAGGCCATCCGGAAGGCCGAAAAGAACGGCGTTTACCTGGAGCAGGCCACGCTGGAAACGCTGGACGACTTCTACAACGCGCTGAGCACTGCCGGCGACGAAAAGGGCTTCACCTACCGCGAGCGTGACTACTACGAGCAACTGCTCCGCAATACCTCGGATGAGTTCACGAAGCTCATGATGGCCAAGATCAACATCCCCGAATACCGGGCGTCGATCACCGAGCGTCTGGATGCCGAAGCCAAGACGCTCGCGGACCTCAAGCGCGACGTCGAGGAAACCGGGAGCAAGAAGAAGGCCAATCGCATCAAGGTGGTCCAGGACCTCGTGGACAGCTACGAGCGAAGCCTCAAGGATATTGAACGCTTCCCCGACTCGGTGGGCGTGGCTACCGTTGCGGCAATCCACTTCGCTTGCTCCGGCGATGAAATCGTGTGCGTGATCGGCGGTACTGTCCAGGACTACATCTACTTCAACGGAGCTACGTCGCTTTACTGGGGCATGATGCTGCACGCGCTCAACAATGGCTACTCCCGCTACAACTTCTACGGCACGTTCGGCATTCAGGGCCAGGATGAAACCGGTCACGGCGGCTACGAATTCAAGAAGGGCTTCGGCGGCGAAGTGGTCCAACTGGTGGGCGACTTCGTTGCACCAGTGAACGTGCCAGTGTTCACCGCTTACCAGGCGGTCAGGAAGCTTGCAGCTGCCGCCAAGACGGTCCTGGCAAAATTGCCGGAGCCTGGAATCCTGCTGAGTAAATTCCGGGGGAAGAACTAATCAACGAAGCCAAGGGAGGAACACTGCGTGACTGAACGCCCTGAGGGCTCCGGCGGCAGGCCTCACACTGACGGCTTGCCCAAGACCCAACCGATGCGGCCATCGCAAATCCGGCAGAACGCCAATGCCAAACGCATGCTGATGCGCTTGGTGCAGGGCGATAGCCCGCCCACAGCCCCCATGAACATCGTGGACCGGCTCGCGGGAAGTCCCTACGCCAACCCAACGATCCAGGTGGTCGGCGTCGACGCCTCAGCGCGCAAGACCATCGACTTCGCCCTGCATCTGGCCGAAGTCATGTTCCGCTACGGTGCAGGCGCCCTTGAAGTTGAGACCAGCATGATTGCGGTGACTGCCGCCCTTGGCTTGAAGAACGTTGAAGTGGACATCACCAACCAGTCGGTGGCCATCAATTATGCGCCAAAGGACCAGACCCCCATCACGTTGCTGCGTGTGGTGCGCTCGTGGACCAACAACTACGCCGGCCTCGCCCAAGTGCATCAACTGGTCACCGACATTGTGGCCGGGGGAGTTGGCCGCGACGAGGCAGTCCGTCGGTTGAATGACATCGTCCGGAGTGCCAAGCCCTTCCCTCGCTGGATGGTCACGGTTGCCTTCGCTGTCTTCGCCGCGGTGTTTGTGGGCGTACTGGGCGGCGGTCCGGGCGCTTCAGCCTTGGCCTTTGGCTCCAACTTGCTGATCAGCCTGGTTGCGCGACAACTGAGCCGGTGGCGCACCCCGGACTTCTTCATCACCATGTCGTGCTCGTTCCTGGTTACATTCATCGCGCTCATGTTGCGGTGGGCGGGCGCGGACATTGCTCCGTCCATTGTGGTTGCGGGCGGGATCCTGTTGTTGCTTCCAACAGGGAGGCTTGTGTCCTCCGTGCAGGACGCCATCAACGGCTTCCCCGTCACGGCAGCAGGACGATTCCTCTCCACGCTGCTCACCTTCGGCGCGATCGTCGCTGGTATCGCCGTCGCCGTCGTGGTCGGGACCCTCATGGGCAGCGCAGTCCTGGACGTCACCCAAACATTCCCGGATGCGTATCCTTTGTGGGGCCAAGCCATTCTGATTGCGATAGCGGTAGTGGCTATCGGCGTCACCGAACAGACGCAGATGCGTTTGTTACTCCCGACGGCGGCGGTCGGCTTGGTCGGCTTCTTCGTCTTGTGGGGGGCTACCACTGCAGGGTTCGGCGACCGCTTGTCGCCGGCAGTTTCGGCGGTGGCCATCGGCCTGCTGGCTCGGGTAGTGGCGCTAAAACTTGGTGCTCCCCAACTTGTGGTTGCTGTTCCGGCGGCGCTCATTCTGCTGCCCGGCCTGACTATATTCCGTTCAATGTATGTATTGACCATCGAGGAAGCGGACATTCTTCAGGGTGCCGGAGGCATGCTGAATGCAGGCGCGATCGTCCTGGGAGTTGCTGCAGGAATCGTGCTGGGGGACAACTTGGCGCGGCCGCTCACAAAGGGTCTGTCCAGCAACGAGCGCCGCAGGGTACGGCGGCGCTAGATCACTTCTGGCCGCTAGATCAGTCCCGCTGTTAAATCTGTCCTACGGGAAGCTTCTTCTCTGCCTGGAAAACTTCCTCTACCCGGCCCTGGGCCCAGTAGCCGGAGAGGGAAACCTGCGAACGTTCCAGGCCGCGCTGGGAGAAGAAGATCTGGCGCAGGCCCTTCATGTAGCCCCTTTCGCCATGCGCAAAGACGTCTACGCGGCCGGGCAGCCACTGCATGTCGCGAAGCGCGTCCAGCAACAACTCGCTTGATCCGGCCGGCACTCCGTTGCGCTGCAGCCAACGGAGTTCCAGGCCGGCAGGAGCAGAGATAGGCAGGATATCCTCGGCACCGTCCACCTCGAGGAACGCAAATCCACGGGCTTCCGGGGCAAGTGCCTCTATGCAGGCTGCGATGGCTGGAATCGCGGCGTCATCGCCTGCGAAGAGGTGCCAATCGGCGTCGGGCGCGGGGTTGTAGGCACCACCGGGGCCGGTAAAAACCAGCGGGTCCCCAGGTTCGGCTGCCGCTGCCCAAGGCCCCGCCAGGCCCTCGTCGCCATGGACTACGAAGTCAATGGCCAGTTCCCGTTCTTCAAGGTTGGCCCAGCGGATGGTGTAGGTCCGGGTATGCGGCCATTGCTCACGTGGCATCGTCTCGCGGATGGCCCACAGGTCCAGCGGAAGTTGGTAATCAACGCCGGGCTGCGGAAAAACGATCTTGACGTATCGGTCCACGTATTCGTTGTTCGCATAGTCGCTGAACCCTGGGCCGCCAGCGACGATCCGCACCATGTGAGGTGAGAGCCATTCTTTGCGCAGGACGGTCAGGTTAACCTGCGGGCGCGTGTTCCGGGTGGCGGACGAGGTGACGGGGAGAGCAGCCATGTAGGCAAGCCTAAGCTAAATCGTTGGGTGTCACCTGGGTATGAGTCGAAGGTTACAAGACGGGTAGTTCCCAATTGACGGGCTCTGCGCCCTGTTCCGACAACAGCTCGTTGGCTCGGCTGAACGGCTTGGAACCAAAGAAACCACGGGATGCCGAAAGGGGGCTCGGGTGCACCGAAGTGATTGCCGGGGTGCCATCCAGCAGTGGCATGACCGCTTCGGCGTCCTTCCCCCACAGAATCGCTACCAGGGGACTCCGGCGTCCCGCGTCGTCGGTGCGATGGGCTACCGCCCTGACGGCCGCCGTCGTGATTGCCTCCCAGCCTTTGCCGCGGTGTGAGCCAGCGCTCCCTGCCGCGACACTCAGGACGCGGTTCAGCAGCAGGACGCCTTGGTCCGTCCAAGCTGTGAGGTCGCCGTGGATGCGTGGCGGCAGCCCGAGGTCTTCGTGGAGTTCGCGATAGATGTTTGCCAGGCTTCGGGGGATCGGCCGCGTATGCCGCGAGACGGCAAAGGAAAGCCCGACGGCGTGTCCCGGGGTTGGGTACGGATCCTGGCCAAGGATGAGTACTTTGACGTCAGCCAGTGGCCGGGAGAAAGCCCGGAGAAGGTTGGTAGCTTGAGGAAGGACTTGGATCCCTTGGGCAGCCTGAGCGGCAACAAAGGCCAAAGCTTCACGGAGTTGGCCTTCCACGGGGCGCAACGCGTCCGCCCAATCCGCGGCCATGAGCTCTTCCAGGGGTTGGTCAACAAGCTCGGCGAAGCCCGAGTCGGCAACGCCGGCAGGTTCCAGGTCAAACAGTGCATCCTCACCAGTCACCCTGTCATTGTCTCCTCCATGGCATCGGCGGTGCGAATGACAGCGTTGTTATTCGCCCGTAACATGGGGGTAGGACATTTTCCCCCAATCAGCGTCAAGGAGTGTGCCGTGGCAGAACCAGCACCGGAACCAATGGCGCCGCAGTCTACCGTTTTGGCACTTGAAGACCTGGCGGCAGAGACCCGCAGCGACTCACCTTTGAGTGACCGTGATCAGCAGATGTTGGCGTTGGAGCGGCAATGGTGGAAGTACGCCGGCGCCAAGGAACAGGCGATCCGTGAGCTCTTCAATCTCTCCGCCACGCACTACTACCAGATCCTGAACGCACTTATCGATACGGAAGATGCGTTGGCCCACGATCCAATGCTTGTGAAGAGATTGCGTAGACTACGTACGTCGCGCCAACGTGCGCGGACAGCGCGCCGTTTGGGGTCCGACGCGTAAATCGCCCGGCTGATAGTCAGCAGCAACCAGCAAGGACAAGGCTTCACCATGACCAAATTTGCCAAGGATGAATTCGACCGGGTCCCACAGAACAGCTCCCGGCAGGGTGTGCACCGTGACGCCCAAGAGACGGTCCGCCCCAATTTGTGGCCGGTACTGACCGTAGGAGCCGTCGCCCTGGTGCTGGGACTCGTCGCTTTCCTGATACTTCCGCGGCTTGGCCTGGTGGCCCCCGGTGCGTCCACAAGCGTTTCGACGCCGGCGCCCCAGCAGAGCGAAACCTCCCCGTCTGCTGCACCTACCGAATCAAGCAACGCCCCCATCGCTTCCGGTGAGCCGAGCCCGGGTACCACACCCTCGGGCGAGACCTCGGCAACTCCTTCTTCCGCGCCCGTGGACAAGGCCGTCGCTGTAGCCGTCTACAACGGCACGGCTACGGCCGGGCTTGCCAGCCGCGTCGCAGGGCTGGTCCAAGGCGACGGCTGGACACTGGGAACTGTGGGGAACTGGGGAGGCCTGCCGCAGCAGTCTTCCGTGGTCTTCTACAACGTGCCCGGTCAGAAGACGAACGCAGAAGCGCTCGGCAAGCTTCTGGGTATTTCTGCGGTTGTTGAATCTCCCGAAATACAGCAGCCGCTGGTTGTTGTTGTGGGACCTGGCTACCAGTAATTTCGCTGACTTTCAGCCGTTTTTCACCGGGTTCCAAGCCTTCAAAGCGGCAACTCGGTTAAGCCTCAATAACAAAAGTCATGCTGGACCCCTCCGCGGCAGCGCGCGGATAGTGACTGTGGTTACAGTGGATTGATTCCGGTCCGGAGATCCCGGCAACCGGTCTTGGCTACTGTGAAAGTGTGGGCATCATGGCTTTGGGAACCGTCAAATGGTTCAATGCCGAAAAAGGGTACGGCTTCATCACTGTGGATGACTCCGGCGACGACGTCTTCGTGCACTGGTCCGCTATCCAGATGGAAGGCTTCCGCGCTCTTGAGGAAGGCCAGCGGGTGGAGTTCGAATTAGGCGAAGGCCAGAAGGGTCCGCAGGCCGAAAGCGTCCGCGTGGCATAGTCCCTTCGGCCGTCACGTCAGCTAACGGCTGAAACCCCTTTGTTTATAGCGCAAAGTGGCACTTCTGCTTGCACTCTCCCCGGTCGAGTGCTAATTATTGATTTAGCACTCCTACGCTTCGACTGCTAACTGCGGCCCGGTTTACGCCGGCGGTGGACGGCTCTCGAAACGGAGGAGGATCAAGAAACACCTTGGTGGGGTGAGGTTCGGAGCGCGGGGCATACAGAGGCCGCAAGCAAAGGACCGTCCGTCGCGGGCACTCCATCTGACAGGTTCCTTCTTAACGACTGTCCCGAAAGGACTACCGCCGTTATGGCCAAGATCATTGCATTTGATGAAGAGGCACGCCGCGGCCTCGAGCGGGGCCTGAACATCCTCGCCGACGCCGTCAAGGTCACCCTCGGCCCGCGTGGACGCAACGTCGTCCTCGAAAAGAAGTGGGGCGCCCCCACGATCACCAACGATGGTGTTTCCATCGCCAAGGAGATCGAGCTGGACGATCCTTACGAGAAGATCGGTGCTGAGCTGGTCAAGGAAGTTGCCAAGAAGACGGATGACGTCGCTGGCGACGGTACCACCACCGCTACGGTTCTCGCCCAGGCACTGGTCAAGGAAGGCCTGCGCAACGTTGCCGCCGGCGCCGACCCCCTGTCCCTGAAGCGCGGCATCGAGAAGGCCGTTGAGGCCGTCATCTCCGAGCTGCTCGCCTCCGCCAAGGAGATCGAGACCAAGGAAGAGATCGCAGCTACGGCTTCCATCTCCGCCGGCGACCCGGAAATCGGCAGCCTCATTGCCGAGGCCCTGGACAAGGTGGGCAAGGAAGGCGTCATCACGGTCGAAGAGTCCAACACCTTCGGCCTGGAGCTCGAACTCACCGAAGGCATGCGCTTCGACAAGGGTTACATCTCCGCTTACTTCGTCACTGACGCTGAGCGCCAGGAAACGGTCCTCGAGGACCCGTACATCCTGATCGTGAACTCCAAGATCTCCAACGTGAAGGAACTCGTCACGGTTCTGGAGAAGGTCATGCAGTCCAACAAGCCGCTGCTGATCATCGCTGAAGACATCGAGGGCGAGGCCCTGGCCACCCTGATCGTCAACAAGATCCGTGGCACCTTCAAGTCTGTAGCCGTCAAGGCTCCCGGCTTCGGTGACCGCCGCAAGGCACAGCTCGCCGACATCGCCATCCTCACCGGTGGCCAGGTCATCTCGGAAGAAGTTGGCCTCAAGCTGGAGAACGCTGGCCTGGAACTCCTCGGTACCGCCCGCAAGGTTGTTGTTACCAAGGACGAGACCACCATCGTTGAAGGTGCCGGCGACGCCGAGCAGATCGCAGGCCGTGTTGCCCAGATCCGCGCCGAGATCGAGAACTCCGATTCCGACTACGACCGCGAGAAGCTGCAGGAACGCCTGGCCAAGCTGGCCGGTGGCGTTGCAGTCATCAAGGCCGGTGCCGCAACCGAGGTTGAGCTCAAGGAACGCAAGCACCGCATTGAGGACGCAGTCCGCAACGCCAAGGCTGCTGTTGAAGAAGGCATCGTCGCCGGTGGTGGCGTTGCCCTCATCCAGGCTGGCGCCAAGGCATTCGCCAACCTCACCCTCCAGGGTGACGAAGCAACCGGTGCCAACATCGTCAAGGTTGCCATCGACGCTCCGCTGAAGCAGATCGCCTTCAACGCTGGCCTCGAGCCGGGCGTTGTTGCCGATAAGGTTCGCGGCCTGCCTTCCGGCCACGGCCTGAACGCTGCCACGGGTGTGTACGAAGACCTGCTGGCTGCCGGCGTCAACGACCCCGTAAAGGTCACCCGCTCGGCTCTCCAGAACGCTGCTTCCATCGCTGGTCTCTTCCTGACCACCGAGGCTGTAGTTGCCGACAAGCCTGAGAAGAACGCTCCGGTTGCCGGTGGCGACGACATGGGCGGCATGGGCGGCTTCTAAGCCTCCTAAGCTGTAGCGTCACGCATTAGAGCAACGACTGCGGTCCCCACCATTTTGGTGGGGACCGCAGTCGGCGTTAAGAACCAAGTAGGCGTAAAACCAAATAGGGGACAGATCGGGCTCTTATGAGGGCCCGTAGCGGGAGGTGCTGTCCCCAGTTGGCACTAGCACGCTTTCAGTGTCTGTGTGGTCTGGCAGGATTGAAGGCATGACGATTATTGCTGCCGCCGATGGCTCTGCCCTCGGCAATCCTGGGCCGGCCGGCTGGGCCTGGTATGTTGACGACTCCTGTTGGCGCGCAGGAGGTTGGCCCCACGGCACCAACAACATGGGCGAGCTCATGGCTGTCCTGGACTTGTTCCGCTCCACCGCCCACGTTCCGCAAGAAGAACTGCTGATCCTTTGCGACAGCCAGTACGTCATCAACTGCATCACCAAGTGGATGCCCGGATGGAAGCGGAAGGGCTGGCGCAAGGCTGACGGAAAGCCCGTCTTGAACGTTGACCTCCTCAAGGATATCGACCAAGCAATCGTCGGGCGCAAATACACATTTGAATGGGTCAAGGGCCACGCCGGACATGACCTCAACGAGGCAGCAGACGAGCGCGCACGCGCCGTAGCCACCGCCTTCCAGCAGGGCACGGCAGCTCCAATCGGACCAGGGTTTACGGGTTCAGGCCAAGTCTTGGCCGAGCCTGTTCCTGCCGCAGCGGCCGCCGGCAGCGTTACGAGCACCAGCCCAGTTCGCACAACCGCTCCCGTTCCCACAACCGCTACAGGTCCCCAGACCAGAGCTGGGCTCAGCTTCCAGTCCCACTCCGAACCCACGCTGTTTGGGGAGTCGGGTATCTTCGGCCAGCCGGATCTCTTCAGTGAACTGGACGAGGATGCGTCCGCCCGGGAGGTGCCCGCAGAGGAAATCGTGGTTGCCTTGGAGCGCGAGCTCCTGCGCCCCGACGTGCGCACTGACATCGGCAGGATTGGAGTATTGCTTCATCCCGACTTTGCCGAGATTGGAAGCTCCGGTCGCTTCTGGACCCGGGACGCCATGATGGTCGCCCTTGAGGAGGACCCAGGCGAACCCATTGAGTTGGAAGTTCTTAGCGCCGATCGCCTGAGTGAGAACACTATCCTGCTGAACTACCGCAGTTTCGCGCATTCAGGTTCGGCCCTCCGCAGTTCCGTTTGGCTGCTGGACCGAGGCCAGTGGCGGCTCCGATTCCATCAGGGAACCCCCGAAAACTGACCCAACTGGAGGCACAGCACAGGAGGCAAGCAGGGAAGCAAGCAATGGGCTTTGATGACCTGCGGGGCGGCTGCACAGGGGGAAGACAGCCGGCCCCGCAGGAGCTTATAGGTAGCTGGACCTCGTGTGTAGCTTGACCGTGGAGCCCCTTAGTAGGCGAACCGCTGGGTGTTGCCCTGCTCCACTTCGAGGTAGCTTGCGGCCGCCGACGCTAAAGCCATGTTGATGGACGCCAGTGAGCCCTCGACTTTGTTTTGCGTCAGGGACCATTCAAGGACAAGCGATTGGAAGTTGGTGGCAGCGGAACCTTTCCACGTGGCTTGAAGCTCGTCCAGTCCTTGCTTCATGGCTTGCACGTCCGTGCTGATGCGGTCAACGGTTGCTTTGACGTTGGACGACTTGAGCTGAAGGAGCTCAGTGTCGACGGAAATGACGCTCATGGGTAATGCCTTTCGACGATGATGTTCCGCTGGTCGCGGCGGTATGCGTGGCCACAACATTGAGCCTAGGCAGCCGCCTGGGGCCGGGGAACAACCGTTCGTCGCTATGTGGATAACGGCTCTGTTGAAGGGCCGCTAGAGGTAACGCCGCCACGGGGGACGCCAGCATGACTGGCATATCGGCGTTATTGGGATATCAGCTCCGCGGGCTCCTCGCGGAACGGGAGGCTGACCACCAAAGTTGCGCCGCCGCCGTCGGTCTCTTTCACCCGGACGCTGCCCCCATGCGAGCCAACGATGGCAGCCACAATGGCCAGTCCGAGGCCACTGCCGCCGGTTTCGCGGGTGCGGGAGGTATCGGCGCGGTAGAAGCGTTCAAAGATCTTGTTGGTCTCAGCCTCCGGAATGCCGGCCCCGTGATCCCGTATTTCGATGACCGAAAACGCGCCTTCAGGACTGGTCCGAACACCAACTGCGAGTTCTATCGGGGTGCCCTCTGGCGTGTAGCGGAGGGCGTTGCCCACCAAGTTGCCGATAACCTGCCGAAGTTTGGCCTCATCCCCCTGGACCGGGGCTGGGGTGGGGGACGATCCGTCGAGCCCGATGAGCGTAATGTTCCGGTTGCCCGATGAGGCTTTGGTATCCACTACGGCGTCGTGCGCCAACAACTGAAGGTCCACCGGCTTGAGCTGCAACGGCCGCTGCTCGTCCAGCCGGGCCAAGAGGAGCAGGTCTTCCACCATGGAACCCATCCGCTTGGCTTCGCTTTCGATTCTGCCCATGGCGGTGGCGACGTCTTCGGGAGTCGCCAGCGCGCCGTGGCGGTAAAGCTCAGAGAAACCCCGGATAGTGACCAAGGGAGTCCGGAGCTCATGGGAAGCGTCCGCAGCGAAGCGGCGCATCCGGGCTTCCGAAGCGGCGCGCGCCGCAAAGGAGGCCTCAATATGGGCCAACATTGCGTTCAATGAAGCGCCAAGCCGGCCCACCTCTGTATGGGGGTTGTCGATTTCCACGCGTCGGGAGAGGTCGCCTGCGGCGATCGCTGCGGCTGTCTTCTCCACCCTTGCCAGGGGCCTGAAGGATCGTGCCACAGTCCAAGTAGCGATGAAGAACGCCAGAACCAGGGTCAGCAGGCCAACGCCCACCACCACCAGCACGGCGTGTTCCATGACTTTGTCCACGGGCGTCAGCGGCAGGCCGATAATCACTACGCCGTTCTGCCCGTTGGCCACGACGCCCACGGCGACGACACGCCAGTTGCTACCGGCGGTGCCGCGCACCTGGAACGGTGCATTGCCACGCGCTTTGGCCTCGGCAGGAGTGATGTTCGCGATCGCCGGACGGTCGTCTTGCATGCCGCCAAAGGGGTACGGCGAAAGCCCTGGAACGTACAGGGTTAGCGAGTAGTCCGTGGGTACGGCAGGGTTCGGCTCGGACAGCTTGTCGAATGACTGCTGGTCCTGGGCCAGCGCGACGGCGGCCTTGAGTTTGTCGTCCACCTGGCCTTGCAGGTAGCTCTTGACGAGCGTCAGCGTGCCAGCACCCGTCGCGGCCAGCGCGAGGAGGAGCAGCCCCATGATGATGGCGACGAGCTGCGACCTCAGGGACGCCGATTTCCAGCGTTGCAGCAACGTCAGCGCTTCTCTGCCGTTCGCAGCACGTAGCCCACTCCGCGCTTGGTTTGGATGAGGGCTGCGGCATCGGGGTCGATGTCCACCTTGCGGCGCAGGTAGGAGATGTACGACTCAACGATCGAGGCGTCGCCGTTGAAGTCGTATTCCCACACGTGGTCGAGAATCTGTGCCTTGGAGAGAACGCGGTTGGGGTTCAGCATGAGGTAGCGCAGGAGCTTGAACTCGGTGGGGGACAGCTCAATGACCGTGCCACCGCGTCGGACCTCATGGGCGTCGTCGTCGAGTTCGAGGTCGTCCACCCGGATCACGGCGTCGTCGTCCTCAAGGGGCTGCGTCCGGCGCAGTACGGCGCGGATGCGGGCCACTACTTCGTCAAGGCTGAATGGCTTGGTGACGTAGTCGTCCCCGCCCACAGTCAGGCCCGTTACCTTGTCCTCGGTGTCGTCCTTTGCCGTCAGGAACAGAACAGGGAAGTGTTTGCCCGCGGCACGGAGCCGACGCGTCACCGTGAAGCCGTCCATGTCGGGCAGCATGACGTCCAGGACTGCGAGGTCGGGGGCATGAAGGTCGGCGGCGGCCAGGGCTTCGCGCCCATTGGATGCGGCAACGACCTCGAAACCTGCAAACCGCAGGGACGTGGAGAGAAGCTCGCGGATGTTGGGTTCGTCGTCGACGACAAGGAGCTTGGCTTCGGGGCCGTTCTTTTTCATGACACCCATGATGCTCCCAGTTTCTGTGAGTTATCTGGATGCTTGATGTGAGAAGGCTGGCGCGCCGCTAGGCTCCCAGTGCGAGGCCTGCGCCGAGGGCTCCCATGGTGACTGCGATCCCGCCGTCCAGGATTCGCCAGGACGTGGGGCGCGCGAAGAAGCCCCGCAGGAACCTGGCACCAAAGCCCAGGGAGGAGAACCAGAGGACGCTTCCCAGCATCGCCCCGGCACCAAACCACCATTGCAACGGACTGCCCTGGGCGCTGGCCAGCGAACCGATAAGCGCGATGTCCAGGTAGACATGCGGGTTTAGCCACGTCAACGCCAGGACCGTGGTGAGGACCGCGGCGAGGCCACGTTTGGTGTCGGCATCGGTGGACGCCGTATCGGAAGAATCGAGCGACTGCGGGCGAAGAGCGCGACGGGCAGCAAGCACCGCGTAAGCCACCAGGAACGCAGCCCCCACAAAGCGCAGAATCACGACGGCGGCAGGAGCGACTGCTATAAGTGCGCCAGTGCCAAGCACCCCGGCGGCGATAAGAATGGCGTCTGAGAGTGCGCAAACTGCGACCACCGCACCTATGTGTTTGCCGAGGATTCCTTGCCGAAGCACGAAGGCGTTTTGGGCGCCGATAGCAACGATTAGGCCAAGACCCGTCACAAGGCCGAGGCCTGCCGAGTTGAAGAAGTCAGAGAAAGTCACCCTTCGAAACTATGGGTCGCAGGAGACTTAGACCAGCTAATGTTTTTCATGTGCCGTAAGATTTCCTTATGCCGCAGTTTCCCTCAGAGCAGTTGCTCACGTTCGCCACCGTCCTTTCGGAAGGCACGTTGGATGCAGCTGCGCGCAGGCTCCACATCACGCCGTCGGCGGTGTCCCAACGCTTGAAGGCGCTTGAGCAATCGTCCGGAAGGGTCCTGCTCCAGCGGAGCAATCCGGCGCAGGCCACAGAAGCAGGCGAAGTGGTGCTTCGCCTTGCCCGCCAAGTGGCCCAGTTGGAAGCAGACGCGAGCGTTGAGTTGGGTTTGGGCACGGATGGTCCGCAGCTGGCTGTGCCAATCGTCGTGAATGCGGACTCGCTTGCGGTCTGGTTCCTGCAAGCACTTGCCCGTGTACCCAGCGACCTCAACATCACCTTTGACCTGCACCGCGACGACGAACAACACTCCACCTCGATGCTGCGTTCGGGGACCGTCATGGCCGCAGTCACGGCCACCCCGGATCCGGTGCAGGGTTGCCGTGTGGAGAGCCTCGGGGTCATGCGTTACCGGGCAGTGGCAGCTCCAGTCTTTGTTGATCGTTGGTTTGCAGATGGGGTGGACGGAGGCAAGCTCAATACGGCACCAACCGTGGATTTCGACCGTAAGGACACCTATCAGTGGGCCTTCGTGGAATCGTGGCCGGATGCTTCAAAAGCACAACAGAAGGGGCCGCGACACTACGTGCCGGCTTCGCAGGACTTTGGCGACGCCATTCGCTTGGGCTTGGGATGGGGATTGATTCCGGAAGTTCAATGTGGGCCGGATATTGCTGACGGGCGCTTGATTGAACTCGCTCCCGAGCGCCCCTTTGATGTTCCGCTCTACTGGCAGCGCTGGAAGACGGCATCGAGAGTGCTCGACGTCCTTAGCTCGGTAGTGCGCGAAGTCTCCGCCGAGTACCTTCGGACGCCCTAGTCCAGACGTTCCAGGTGATGGGTCGTGACCCGCTTTGCTGCCTGCGCTTCCTCCTGGCAACCCATTTCAGTTGCCTTCGAGTGTCCCGGACATCAAAGACAGTCAGGAAGCAACGGCCCTAAGAGTTAAGACAAGGGTTAAGATCCGAACACGCCCACGGATGCTCCTAAAAATGTCGGTGCCCCATTCCACACTGGAAACATGGCAAAAGAAGCAGCCCCTATCAGCATTCACCAGAATGAAAAAGCCCCGGACGTCGAGTTCCACGTGACGTACCTGGATACAGACTCGGACCACATCAGGCGCGAGGAATTTCCGGACCTGGCATCAGCCGAGCGCTTCGCCAGCGCGCAGCTCCATGACGCCGATTGCTGGGCAGTCGTGGATCACATTGCAATCCCGCACGCCAGCCGCATGGTTGCCTGAGACCGTACGCCGGACGTCCGCCCCGCCAGCTGTCCTATTCAGGCCGGTTGTGGGCATGGCCGCCGTGTACGAAGTCAGACGACACGCCTTCGTACTTCAGCATCATCATCATTCCTTCTGCAGCATGGTCCAGGTTGTGGCAGTGATCCATCCAGATGCCCGGATTGTCCGCGTGCAGCAGTAGCTCCCATACGTCGCCCGGCAGCACGTCCACGGTGTCGAGGATCAGCGGCGATCCACTTGGGGCAACGCCGTTCCTGCTGAGTACTTGAACGTGGTGTCCGTGCGGATGCATGGGGTGTGGCTCCGCGGTGCGGTTCACGATCGTCATTTTTATGGTGTCCCCTTCGGCCACCTCAATGGATGGCACCAAGGGATAGGCTGCGCCGTTCACCGTAAACGCGTAGCGCGGAACTCCGTCAACAAAGCGGAACTGGCGATCCAACACCAGTACTTCCTCCCGGACATTTTCTGCGGGTGCCGGTGTGCCAGCCACAGGTTCGCCATAGTGCAACAGGTCCAGGACGGGGGTCCTCGCAAAGACGCCCGGCTGTGCCTTCTCCGGGACGTCGGCCGCGTTCTCCGAAAGGTCGTCTGCCTTCCCTGCGGTATGGGCGCCTTCCCCAGCCGAGCTGGCCGGGCCCGAGCCGGACGGGGCAACCACGACGACGGCGCTGGCCGCCGAGTCAGAGCGGAGCGTCACCTCGGATTCGGGCATTGTGAACGTGACGTCCATCCTTCCTCCGGCTCCAAGCCTTAATAGCTTCCCCGTGACCTCCTGAGGCTGGTTCACCTCCGTTCCGTCCACTGCCGCAACCTTGAACGCCGTTCCGTCCACAAGGTAACGCTGTGGCAGGGAATCAGTGTTGATGAGACGAACGCGAACGCTCGAGCCCGGAGCGGCCTCATGAATACTGCTACGGTCTGAGGAGCCCAGCAACCCCAGACCGCCGAGGTCGTGTCCCGCCACCACAATGTCAGTGTCCGCGCGCGGCAGTGTGGGGTTGTGCACGACGAATGTGCCGTAGAGGCCCTTGCGGACACCTTCGGCCGAGTCTTGGTGCGTGTGGTACCAATATGTGCCAGCTTGGGCAGCAAGGAACCGGTAGGTCATGGACTGCCCGGGCATGACGGCGTCCTGGGTTGCCCCGGCCACGCCGTCCATGGCATTGGGGACGTCGTAACCGTGCCAGTGCAAAGTCACGCCAGCGCTCACGTCCTGGTTCCTAAGCACAACTTCCATAACCTCGCCCAGTTGCGCTTCAATGCCCGGCCCGGGGAGGCTTCCGAAGGTCCATGCATCAGTGGATTCCCCGGAGGGCAAGGTTATGTGTTCCGTGCGGGCAGTGAGTTCATAGTGCCGGACCACGGCATTGTCAGGGAGGTCGCCCAGCAGGCTGGTTACCGGAATTGGGGCCACCACGGGTGCAGTGGGGACACCTCGGTGATGACCGACGGCGGCCGTAATCACCGCGCCATCGGCGGACCGGCTACCCAGCCAGGCAAAGACTCCCGAACCTAAAGCGGTGCAGGCCATGAGTCCGGCGACTGCAGCAGCCGCCGTCGTGCGCCTGCCAACCATGCGCCTGCGAACCATGCGCCCCCCGCCGGGTGAGACGCTCCCGTCGGCAGGAGCGGGAGGAGCGGGCGGAGCGGGCGAACGCTGGAACGGAGGGAACAGCGCGAGCCTGGCTATCATCACAGTCCCTGCAACCAGGAACAAGAGAACCGCCAGCGTCCACGGGGCGGGGAACGGGCCGAGGACGAAGGCCAGTGCGAGTGAGGCAATAGCCGAAGCCGCGGCCGACACTATGGCGAGAACAGCCCATTCCTGGGTTCGGCCAATGCGTCCGGGCAGCTCCCTTGAACGTGGTGGGCCGGTGTTCCGTCTCCTCAGCAAGTACGGAACACCGGCCATCGCGGCCCAAGCCGCGGGGATGGCGGTCAGAGGCAGGCTGATGGTTGTGCGTTCGCTGGCAAACCACCAACTGCCCGCCGCCAAAGCGGGGAGCAAGGCGTAGCGCGCCGCCGTGGCAACGACGCCCAAGCCCAACAGAAGAAGTGCCAACTCGACAACGCGTGGCTTGGCTGGCCTCTTGTCAGCTGTAGAAGAAATGGCCATCCAGGCGGCGGCTATCCAGGCGCCGGCGGCAAGGACGGCCAGCACCAAGTCGACGGCCAATAGCTGTGAAATATTCACAGCTGCCGCTGGTCACGCCGTAGCGGACGAGGCGGAAGCATCCGATGCTGCTGCCTTGGGTGGAAGGGGCTGGGGGTTGAGTGCAAGCGCACGGGCACGCCTGAACAACCAGTAGGACATGAAGATGATCAGCAGTCCTGTGACGGGGTGGATGGCAGCCACCCACGACCCGGAGGGCGTGATGAAATCTTCGGACGATCCGGTGAGCATGCCGCCGATGATGAAGATGAACAGCTGCACCCACGTCATGAGGAAAATGCCGGCGGCAAGCCAAATAGTCCGGGATCCGGCTTTGGCAATAGCCGCGACAATCACAGCCAACAGTGCCGAATAGCGCAGCACGTATTGGCCGTTCATTACGTGATAGACGCCCGCTTCGTGCTGGGCTTCAATGCTGTTTTGGAAATGGAAATAGCCGGCAAAAAAGAGCTGGGCAAGCCCTGATAGCAGGATGATTGCCGACAGGACCAGGAGGGTCTTACGCATAGGGAATCCTCTGGTAAAAAAGACACAGATTCTTCAAGGCCTACGAATCGTCGGCACCCTGGCTGCGGGCTACCCCCACTGCCGACGACTGGCCGCCAGGCTGCCTGGACCAAGGGCAGCCGTTACGGGCGGAGAGCTTCACTTGGAATCCTAAAATTGCTGGAGATAAATAGCAATGGCCTAACGGCTATTCGTCTGTGGCAGCGTCCTTGCCCACATCCTTGGCGTCCATGATCCGGTACGCATATCCCTGTTCAGCCAGGAAACGCTGGCGCTTGGCCGCAAAGTCCTGATCCAGGGTGTCGCGGGCAACGAGGGAGTAGAACCGCGCGGAACGGCCGTCTTGCTTGGGCCTCAGCAGGCGTCCCAGTCGTTGGGCCTCCTCCTGGCGGGACCCGAAGGAACCCGAAACCTGGATGGCTACTGAAGCTTCCGGGAGGTCGATGGAGAAGTTGGCAACCTTGGACACCACGAGCGTCTGGATTTCGCCCTTGCGAAAGGCGTCAAAAAGTTTCTGCCGGGCTTTGACACTGGTTTCCCCCTTGATCAAGGGAGCATCCAGCCGCTCTGCGATCTCGTCCAGTTGGTCTATGTACTGGCCAATGACCAGCAATTGCTCACCCTTGTGCGCCGCCACGAGCTGCTCAACCAGTTGGGTCTTTGTCTCGGAGGTTGCGCACAGCCGGTATTTGTCGGCGTCGTCGGCCATGGCGTAGGCCACGCGCTCGTCGCGTGGTAAATCGACACGGACTTCAACGCAATCGGCCGGTGCGATGTAGCCCTGTGCTTCGATGTCCTTCCATGGAGCGTCGTAGCGCTTGGGCCCGATCAGGCTGAAGACCTCGCCCTCCCTGCCATCCTCGCGAACCAATGTGGCCGTAAGCCCGAGCCGTCGCCGGGCCTGCAGGTCCGCCGTCATCCGGAAGATCGGGGCGGGCAACAAGTGCACCTCGTCGTAGATGATCAAGCCCCAGTCATGACCGTCCACGAGTTCAAGGTGCGGGTAAAGTCCACCGCGCTTGGTTGTGAGTACCTGGTAGGTGGCGATGGTGACGGGCCTGACTTCCTTGACCGCACCGGAATATTCGCCGATCTCATCTTCGGTCAAGGACGTCCGCTTGAGCAGTTCGTCCTTCCACTGACGTGCCGAAACCGTGTTGGTGACCAGGATCAGCGTTGTAGTGGAGGACGTCGCCATGGCGGCCGCGCCCACCAGGGTCTTTCCCGCGCCACAAGGAAGAACGACGACGCCGCTGCCGCCGGCCCAGAAGTTCTCGGTTGCCAATTTTTGGTAAGGGCGCAACTGCCAGCCCGTTTCATCGAGCATGATCAGGTGCGGCTGCCCGTTGACATACCCGGCGAGGTCTTCGGCCGGCCATCCCAACTTGAGGAGCAGCTGCTTGAGCTGGCCTCGCTGCGAGGAATGAACCACCACAGTCTCGCCATCGATCCTGGGCCCAAGGAGTGGGGCGATCTTCTTGGCGCGGATGACTTCCTCCAGTACGGGGTAGTCGTCAGTACGCATCACCAAACCGTGCTGTGGATCCTTTTCGAGGCGAAGCCTGCCATAGCGGGACATGGTCTCTTCGATATCGATCAACAATGCATGCGGGACCGGGAAGCGGGAGTACTTCAGCAGCGTATCCAACACCTGCTCGGCGTCGAGTCCGGCGGCGCGGGCGTTCCAGAGCCCAAGAGGCGTCAGCCGGTAACTGTGCATGTGCTCGGGAGCGCGCTCCAGTTCAGCAAATGCCGCAATGGCGTGCCTGGCTTCTGTAGCGAGCTCGTGGTCGACTTCCAACAGAATGGTTTTATCGCTTTGTACGATCAGTGGACCGTCGGTCACTCTTGAATCCTCACTTGCGCAGCTCTCCTGCTGGTTCTACATCGATGATCCGGTGGATGGACAGCACACGTTCGGTTTCCTTGCCGGGATCGAAGACCCTGACTCGGCCACCGGAGACGGAGACGGGCACCACGGTTTCGGTGTTTGCGTTCCCCAGGCTGTCCACCACGTTCATGGTCACGGCCTGTTTGAGCCGGATGGCTTTCTGAAGCGTTTCCAAGCCGAGCTGCGTAGAGGCTTCCCCTGTCGCATCAGCCGGGACGGCTCGATGCTGCCGCAGGACCGAAAGTTGAGCTTCGACGTCGTCGTCCGGTGGGGCCGTCCGCGGTGCCGTGTAGACCGGACGCGCGCTGCCTGGCACTGCTGCCGTCCGCTTAAAGCGCACGACGGCGGGTTCCGAGTCCTGGACGGCAGGGGACAGTCCCAGCTCGCGAAGCACACGTGCAGTCTCCTTGGGGCTGGCGGAGGACGTCAGCACGGTGGGCGCGATCCGAACCAGGCTCAGCGCAGACGTGCGGGCCTCCTGCAACAGGTCAGTGATGGCCGATTCGTCGTCGCTTTGGATGAAGCTGGCACTGGAACCGATCCGCAAACGTCCGTGTCGGGAGGCTGTGTCCTGCACCAGGTACGCGAGCGGTTGCGGCACGTCGGTGGCTGAATGCTCGCGGAGGAACGCCAGCAGCGATTCCGCATCCTGGCCGGCGTCGAGGGCCCTGCGGATACTTGCCGTGGAAAAACGGTAGATCGACGCCGGGCCCTGGCCTTCGGCGTCAGCCATGAGCAGCAGCGTTTCGCTGAGCTCGGGCGCAAGGTAACCGGGTGCCACGGCTGTGAGGTCCGCTTGAAGGAGGATGTGGTTGACAGCGGCGGGCAGGTGTTCGCCGAGGAGGGTCATCGCCTCCTCCGGATGGCCGAGCGCGATGGCAGACCCCAACTGTGTGAAGGCCCCGGACCCCATCAAGCCCAGCAAAGTGGCTTCTTCCAGGATCCCCCTCACCAGGGAGCTGAACCGGCGGGACATCCGGGGCTGCGTCCATTCAGCACGTTGCAGCACCGCGCGCGCGTCCAGGACAGGTGCTTTGCCATCCGGAGCGGCCGCCTCAACCGTCAGTTCATTGAGGATCTCCAGAATCCTGCGCCGGACCACTGGAGCATCGGGCCTTTGTGCCTCCGCGGACAATGCATTGATGGTGCTGCCGGCCGAACCTGGATGGGATGGCGACCCGGAGGTCGACCCCGGGAGGGGCTGGCCCACCATGGAGGGTGCCCGCTCGCTGGCTAACCAGGCGTTCACCAGCCACAGCCACTGTTCCTGTCGTGGCAGGGAGAGCCATTCCAACGATGGCGGCTGGATCCACGTGGAACTGTCAACGTCCAGCCGCACAAGGCCGGCCAGTGCGCAGAACTCAAGCAGGAGGGCAGTTTCGTGGACGCCGCACCGGATGGATTCTGCAAGGCGCCGCAGCTCACGCACGCCCACGCCGCCGCTCCGGAGGGTTGCCAATGGCTGCTCGCGGACTGAGAACAGCACCTCGCTGGTGAGCCGTAGTGTCTCGGCGATGGCGCCCATCGCGGCATTGCGCCGGAGGGCAGCACTCGTGTGACCCAGTTCCGGAACCGGAGGGCTCAGGGTGAAGTCGTCAATGATCGCACCACCGCGAAGGGCGATGCCGACACTGTGCGGCAATTCGACGTGGCCGGCGTCCAAGGGAACCAACAGGCCGCGGGCCAGCAGCCAGTCGACAGGCCCGACGTCGGCGCTTTCGTGGGTCACGGAGGCCCGTCGTTGAGCTTGGGGGACCGCGCCCATGGCCCAGCTGCCGAACTTGTCCAGCAAGCCGAGGGTCCTCTCGGGCGCCGTGGCCAGAATCGCGCGCACGGTCTCTGGACTCGACGTCCAGCGCTGTAGGGACAAGGCGGCGTCCATGGGCGTGCTGGCGGGGTGGATGTCCAGGCCGCAGTGATGGAGCTCGGCTACGAGCTGGACCACGCGTTGGGCGAAAGCCGGCTGCAACCTCACCAACTCGGTGTAGCTTCGGCCCAAGCCTGCCGGATAGATGCCGATCACATCCTTCAGGCTTCCAACTGGAAGGTAGAACCGTTGCCGGGAATTTGGCTGTGAATTTGATGCCGCTGGCGGATCGGCCCGGTGGATCAGCGCCAACTCCTGGAGTTTGGCGAGAATGGGTTCCAGCGCAGAGAGAGTGGAACCGGCAATGACCTTCTTGAGTCCGGCGGCGGAAACACTGTGGCCAGTATCGGCATTCGTGCACAGGTGGAGAGTTTCCAGAACCTGCATTTCGGGCTTCGTGAGGCGCTCCAACACGCGTTGCACGCTTACTCGCGCACTTGCCCTGGCCGCCAAGGCAGCGAAGTCCGGGGCCATGGGAGAAATCAGGTCAGGTCGCGCGGCAAACAAGGCCCGCAGCGAATTGTCGCTGCGCGCTTCCAGTTCCTTGCTGAGCGCGCGAATTAGGGACATCAATCCAACGTTACCGCCACCGGGCCACTCGTGCGTGGCCCAGGTAAAGCCGGCCCGGTTGATTCGTTATTGACGGCGCTTGAATCGCTATTGCCGGCGCCGTTGACGGACGGCATCCAAAACCAGGATTACGGCAAGCATGAAGGCAACCGGCAGCCCATAAAGGGCGGTGGACGTGATCCACACCGGCGCCACTCCGCCGTTGAAGGCGATGGCCATGACCGCGCCCACTGCAGCCAAGGAGAGGATGGCGATCACGGCGGCAACGATCATGAGGGGGCGGCGGTAACCCGGGGAAGTCATGCGCCTAACGCTAGCAGCAGGGCCACACGAACCAGAGCTGTTGGCTACTGGGCGGTCTCCATCCGGGCCGGTGTGCAGTCAGGGTGCAGGAAAGGTGCAGCAACGCCTGAGTGAAAGGTGCAGCAAGTCCTGGGGCAAAAGGCGCTGCAAGGGTGAAGCAAAGGCGCCGCAAAGCGGCGGCAAAGCATGAATAGGTGGTCCGGCAGGATAACCTTGAAGTAATAGACCAACACGGACCGTGCTGTCCTCCCTCGATCCCGCAAATCCCTGCGGATGCGGTGGCGGTGCGACGTGTCTCCAAAGCAAGAACGAAGAAGGTTGATTACGTGCCCACCGGCAAGGTCAAGTGGTATGACAAGGAAAAAGGCTTCGGATTCCTCGCGGCTGAGGACGGTCAGGAAGTATTCCTGCCCAAGACATCACTGCCCGCAGGCGTAACCGAGCTCAAAGCCGGTACGCGTGTGGAATTTGGCGTGGCCGATGGCCGTCGCGGTGCCCAGGCATTGGGCCTTCGGGTCCTGGACAAGACGCCCTCCATCGCCAAGGCCAAACGCATGAACGCCAAGGACCTTGCGCCTTTGGTGCAGGACCTCGTGACCGTGCTGGATAACTTGTCCGGTACTTTGTCTTCCGGTAAGTACCCGGAAGGCAACAAGGCCAAGGCCATCGGTATGGCGCTGCGCAAGGTTGCCGACGAGCTGGAAGCCTAGGAACCGCCATGACTTCGGAATCCGCACAGGATACACAGGCCGGAAGGGACGCGCAGGCCAACCCTGAGGCCGTCACTTCCGCCGCCGACGTCCCTGTCACCGGGGGAAGTCCTGTCATCGGGCAAGCCCCTGAAAACAGCGACACCCCTGCGCGGAAGCCGGTCGCAGCGAAGCCGCGGGCCGGCATCCCTGTGTGGCGCACTGGCAAGCCGGATGCGTTCCTGGCCGCCGCCGTCGACGCCGCGCGGGAAGCGGTGGAGACTATCGCGAGCCCCGGCGAGGTAGGTGCCCACGTAGGCGCAAAGTCCGAGGGCGACCGCGTGGTCACGCACTTGTTCGAGTCGAAGCTAGCGGGATACGGCGGGTGGCAGTGGTATGCCGTGATCACGCGCAATTCCCGTTCAAAGATCGTCACAGTGAGCGAGCTCGGCCTCTTGCCCTCTGACGATTCCATCCTGGCCCCGGAATGGGTCCCGTGGGCAAAGCGTGTCCGTCCGGAAGACGAGACTCCGTTGGTGGAGGAGACGGTAGAGGAAGTGTCCGAGGAATCAGTGCAGGCTGATGAAGACGACGCCGCCGAAGCATCCGATCCCGAAACTGACGATGACGATGACGATGACGACGCCCGCCTGGGCGATTAACGGCAGCGGCGCCGTCCGGTAAGAACCGGGACGGCGCCGTTTCCTGCCCTTGCGTGGAATTCCGCGGCAGTTACTTCTTCAGTTTTATTTCTTGAGTTCGCCCACGACGTAGTCGATGCTGGCGAGCAGGGCTGAGACGTCGTCCGGTTCGATAGCGACGAAAGTGGCAATACGAAGCTGGTTTCGCCCAAGCTTGCGGTACGGCTCGGTGTCCACGACGCCGTTGGCACGCAGGATCTTGGCGATTGCCGCAGCATCGATGGAGTCATCGAAGTCGATGGTGGCGATGACGTTGGAGCGGTCCTCAGCCTTCGCGACGAACGGTGTGGCGTACTCGGAAGCCTCGGCCCAGGAGTAGATGCGGCTGGCAGAGTCTGCTGTGCGCTTAGTGGCGAAGTCCAGTCCACCATTGCTGTTGAGCCACTGTACCTGCGCGTCCAAAGTCACAAGCGTGGACAGCGAAGGTGTGTTGTACGTCTGGTTCAGTTTGGAGTTGTCGATAGCGGTCTGCAGGTCCAGGAAGTCCGGAATCCAGCGGTCGCTGGCCTTGATCCGGGCGGCGCGCTCCAACGCCGCGGGGGAGAACAGGCCCAGCCACAGGCCGCCGTCGGAGGCAAAGTTCTTCTGCGGGGCGAAGTAGTAGACATCCGATTCGGCGACGTCCACGTCCAGCCCGCCGGCGGCCGAGGTAGCGTCCACCAGGACGAGCGAACCAGAGTCGGCGCCCTCGACGCGCTTGACGGGGGCTGCAACACCAGTTGATGTCTCGTTCTGGGGCCAGGCATAGACGTCAACGCCAGCCTCCGCCTGGGAGACCGGCCGCGTGCCGGGCTCGGACTTGATGATGGAGGATGCGTCCAGGAAGGGGGCTTTGTTGGTGGCCGCGGCAAACTTGGAACCGAACTCACCGAAGGACAGGTGCTGGGCCTTTTTCTCAACCAGCCCAAAAGCCGCTACATCCCAGAAAGCAGTGGAACCGCCGACGCCGAGGACAACCTCGTAGCCCTCAGGTGCACGGAAGAACTGGCTGAGCCCTTCGCGGACCGAACCCACCAGGTTTTTGACCGGCGCCTGACGGTGGGACGTGCCAAGAATGGTGGTCGATGCGGCAGACAAGGCCTGGACCTGTTCCGGGCGGACCTTGGACGGTCCCGCGCCGAAGCGTCCGTCCTTGGGCAGCAGGTCGGCGGGAATAGTGATGCTGTTGTCGCTCACGTGTGGCTCCAATGGGTATCGGTTAGAGAGGGGGAGGTGGGCAGGTGGCATCGGCTGCCCCTTCGACTCCCTCATTCTGCCTGACCGGACCCACCGTCAGGAATCTGCGGTTGTCATAGTCCGCCACGTGGAATGCCGGAGCACCACAGGCATTGCGGCCAAGGGAAAAATTATCCAGAGTAATTCCAAATAAGCTAGGCTGGGGTTACGTTCCTGAGGTGTCGGTTGGACACCGTCCACCTTGGCTGGGACGCGGTACGGTGGAGATTACGCAAGAAATGCGTTCGAGGAGAGCTGAGCTGGATGACGGATCTGATCGATACCACTGAGATGTATCTTCGGACCATTTTGGAGCTTGAAGAAGAGAACATCGTGGCTCTTCGAGCACGCATTGCGGAGCGTCTGCGGCACTCGGGTCCCACGGTTTCCCAGACCATTGGACGCATGGAGCGCGATGGCCTGGTGATTGTGTCCAACGACCGCCATCTGGAGCTGACCGAAGTTGGGCGCAAGCGGGCAACCGAAGTCATGCGGAAGCACCGCCTTGCCGAGAGGCTCCTGGCGGACGTCATTGGTCTGGACTGGGCGTACGTTCATGACGAAGCATGTCGCTGGGAGCACGTCATGAGTGAACGGGTGGAGCGGCGGCTCTATGAATTGTTGGAACACCCCACCGAGTCACCGTATGGCAACCCCATCCCGGGTTTGGAAGCCCTTGGCGGTCTCGCCAACCAGCCCCTTGCCCGCCTGGACGTGAACCTGCTGCATGCGATGGACGGGTACGCTGCCGATTCCCGTGTAGTGGTCAGCCGGCTTGCTGAACCCATCCAGGTTGAGCCCGAGCTCCTCACCCAGCTCGATGAAGGCGGAATTCGTCCCGGCGCGAGTGTCTCCTTGGAGCGGGTGGGGGAGTACATCTCCGTCCGCGTTCCTGGCATTGAAGGAGCACTGGAGCTGCCTCCCGAGGTAGCTGCGCACGTCTTCGTGGCCGTCAACTGACTCTGACTTTCCCGGACCGCGGGGGTGTCAAACCTCACTTTGGGATGGCTGGCACGCGCGTGACCTGCGGATTTCCGCGACTGATGATATGGGGACACCCACAACACGGTCGTTTGGAAAGATAACGAATTTATTACTGCGGGCTTTAATCGCCTATAGTTATCTACTAGCGCCGATACCAAAGCGTTACCTGATCTGGAGCCGAGCTCTGCCAGCAGATCGGGTGTGTCATCAACTACTGGCAGAGGCGGGGGAACCACAAGCGGCTGCCTAAAGAAGCAGCCTTGGGGTGAAGTCCGCAGCAGAAGTGCCTACTAACGCAAGTCCTTCCGGGGACACCTGTGTGCCGTTTGCGCTTCGTGCGGACCGGGTCTTTGAACTCTCTGACCCGAATCCGACAGCTAACTTCGCAGGCTTTCCAGAGAGGAACAGAGTTTGACATCGCAGAACGTCAGGGGCCGCCGCCGCGCGTCCGGCCCCGCTGCTGAGCTGCGGCCAGCCCGCGCCGCAATGGAGATCCGGCCACGCGACACCCCGCGTCAGGTGCGCCGCCGTAAGAGCCCGTTGCGCCAGGTAGCCGACTTCGCCGCAGCCAGTGGTGTCGGGCAGAAGGCCGGTGTCGCGCTTGCCGCCACCGGACTTGCCCTGACTGTAGGCCTGCCTGCCACAAGCCCCGTCATGGCCACGTCCGAGTCCGGCCAGGCCGAGTCGGCCCTCTCCGTGCCCGGTGGCAGTCAGCCCGAAGTTTCTGCAGCAGCCTCTGCCAAAATCGATTTCAGTCGTGCAGCAGTCGCTACCGCCGCTGACCCGGACGGCAAGCTCAAGCAGTTGTTGAGCGCCCAGTCAGCGGGAAGCATACAGCGCGCCTCCTCACTTGGCACCTTGGGAAGTCCGCTGGACAAGCTGGTCACGGCATCGCCGTTTGGCTACCGTGTCAGCCCCCTTACCGGCGGCACTGGCGACTTCCACCGTGGCCAGGACTTCGTAGCCCAGTGCGGCACCGCTGTTCACGCCGCAGCTGCGGGCAAGGTCACGTTCGCCGGGTGGCATGAGTACGGCGGAGGCAACCGGGTCGTGATTGATCACGGCAACGGCCTTGAGACCACGTATAACCACCTGTCGTCCTTCAATGTCAAGGTGGGGCAGACTGTCAGCCGCGGCGATACCGTCGCGCTGAGCGGCACCACAGGAGCATCTACCGGCTGCCATCTGCACTTCGAGGTCCAGGTAAACGGCGAAGTCGTAGATCCCATGGGCTGGCTGTAAGCAAGTTGATGGTTGTCTATCGCATTCATGACACGCCCCGTGACCTGAATGTGACATTCACGAACATCTGTTGTACCGTCTAAAGCGCATCGGCTTTTTAGGGGGCCGATGCACTTGAGTGGATTGCCTAGCTCTGCCACCACTCAAGGTCCGTTCGCAAAAATCGTCTGGCAGGGGCGGGGGAACCAATTTTGGTCTTCGAGTCAGAAGACCTTGGGGTTAAGTCGCAAAAGCTTCCTTGAAGCGGCGCGGCCGGATGACTCCCATCCGAATCCGACAGCTCACCTCGCAGGCATTGGGAGAGGCTACCTTCGTGTCATCACGCACTACCCCTGCGCGCCATCGCGCCGAATTGGTTCGCACGAACCCGTTGAACACCCTTTCCAAGGCTGTCTCAACCAATGCAGGCACCGTAGGCCGCCAAGCTGCCGTTCTGGCCGCAGCCTCGGGGCTCGTTCTCAGCGTTGGACTCCCGGCCCAGGCCGCTGACACCGACGTCTCCAAGTCAGAATCCTCCAGCACCCAGCAGCTGGTCGCCACCGCAGTTGTTACCGCGGAGCCCACCGCAACGGTTTCCTTCGAAAGCCCCGTTGTGGCTACCAAGGAAGCTCCCAAGGTTCAGCGGGCATCCCAGCGCACGGCAACCGAAGGCCAAGCGAACGGCACCCTCGCTTCCCTGTCCTCCAGCGCCAAGGATGCCGCTTCAAGCGCCGCGGCCTCAGGACTTGCAGCAATTGCTTACACCGGCATCGGCCACCCCTACGTTTGGGGCGGCACTTCCCCCAACGGCTGGGACTGCTCCGGATTCACCCAGTGGGTTTACGCCCAGGCCGGCATCAGCATCCCCCGCGTCAATGCCTGGACGATCATGACGCCCACCAGCACCCCTTCCCCCGGCGACCTCGTCGTGCAGAACGGTGGAGCCCACGTGGGCATCTACGTCGGCAACGGCATGATGATCAGCGCTTTGAACCCCAGCCAGGGCACGCTTCTGCACTCCGTGGCTTCCACCGGCACATCCTCGTTCTACACCCTCCGCTAGAAAATCCCATTCGGGGTAAGCCAGCATGCCCCCCAAGTGCTGGCAGCCCATTACCCGCGTGCGATCCCAGCGTGCGCGGATACGAAAAGAGAGTAATCATGACCAGTGCACACAAGGTTGCACGGCATCGAGCTGAGGCCCCCAAGACCAGCTCACTTGCCGTCATCGCCAAGGCTGTCAGCGACAACGCCGGTGGCGTTGGCCGTCAGGCAGCAGTGATCGCAGCTGCATCGGGCCTTGTCCTGACCAGCGGCGTTGCTGCAAATGCTGCCGACACCAACGTCCAGCGGGAATCTACATCTGCGTCTGCGCTTGACGTGCAGTCGGTTGCCCAGGCCACCATTGCTGCCGATTCCAGCGTTGCCATCTCCTACGAGCGCCCTGTGGTCAAGACTGTGGAAGCCCCGGCTCCCGTCGTCGAGAAGGCCGCAGCCAAGGAAGCTCCGGCAGCCGGTGGCACCGCTACTTTGGCGGTCAACTCGGATGCGTCTGCAGCCAAGGCGCCTGCTGCATCCAGCGGCCTCGGTGCGGCTATCGCTGCAGCGGCCTACGCACAGCTCGGCGTCACGCAGGACTGCACCATGCTGGTGACCAACTCGCTGGCCGCAGTCGGTATTCACTTCCACGATTGGCCGGCCGGCTACCTCTCCCTCGGCCGCACGGTCAGTGCAGCTGAAGCCCAGCCCGGCGACCTTGCTTACTATGCCAACGGTGGCTTCGGCGGAATGGCGCACATCGCTGTTTACGTCGGCAACGGCATGGCAGTCCACGGTGGATGGAACGGATCCACCACGGCACTGTTCAGCGTGAACGTTGGCTCCGGCCCGGTTTTCATCCGCGTCAACGGCTGATCAAATACTCCACAGAACACCCCGCAGGCGCAGGCCGGCGGGGTGTTCTGCTTTAACTATCGCGGCGACTCAACCTCGTGGTGACACCCATTTACGTCGCTGCCACTCAGACGGGCTGGTGACGCCCAAATATAGGTGTCGCCGGCCCGTTTGGGTGGCTCTAGCGAACTTCCGCGTCCTCAGCAAAAGTGTCCCGCACATGAACTTTCGCCAACACCGCAGGCGAAACGGCGGAAAAATTCGTTGATACGGCATATAAGTGCTTACCCTTGTGTTGTCGATCCACAGCCCGTACAAGCAGAGGGCAGCCGGCCCTCGTGCCCCTGACGGGTGCGGCCGTGAAGAGGTACGTGCATGCGCACACTCGTTCTGAATGCTGGATATGAACCGCTGGCGGTAGTAACCTTCCGCCGGGCGCTGGTCCTTGTGCTGACTGGAAAAGCTAGCGTGGTGGCCGAAGGCGACGAGCCTGTCGTCGGGCCACAGGAGATTCTCGGAAGACCATCCGTGATTCTTCTTAATCGCTACATCCGGCCCCGGTACAACAGGATCACTGCCGTGAGCCGCCGCGGGGTCCTCCGCCGCGACGGCCATCGCTGCGCCTATTGCGGGAAAACAGCCCACACCATAGACCACGTCCACCCCAAATCCAGGGGCGGCGCGGATTCCTGGGAAAACCTGGTTGCGGCGTGTTTGAAATGCAACAACGCCAAGAGTGACCACACGCTCGCCGAGATGGGTTGGAAACTTCGTTTCAAACCTGGCGTGCCCACAGGAACCATGTGGCAGATCAAAGAACTCGAGAAACCTGCGCCGGACTGGGACCCGTTCCTGTTGCCGGAATCCGCCGCCTGATCGATTTCTGTTGCGCTCCCGCCGTCCGGGTAATCTGGGCGGATGGAGTTCAACGCTGTGATTCTGGCGGGTGGCAGGGCCACCCGCCTCGGTGGCGTGCCCAAGCCCGGATTAACGTTCGACGGCGCCAGCCTCCTTTCTCATGCCCTGCAGGCGGCGCGGGGGGCTTCCGGTGTGGTGGTGGTTGGTCCGGACACCCCTGGTATCGTCGGCGTCTTGCCTGATGGAGTTCTTATCGCCCAGGAGGAGCCGGCCTTCGCGGGCCCTGCCGCTGCGATTGCTGCTGGGCTGGCCGCCCTTCATGAGGCGGCGGCTATTCATCAGGCAGCCGCTCTTCAGCAGTCAGTCAGCCCAGCGGCGTGGACGCTCGTCCTGGCGTGCGACATGCCGCACGCTTCCAGGGGCATTGGGCCCCTATGGGAAGGATTGCGTGGCCACCCTGAAGTGGAAGGCGCCATGGCCGTCTCAGCCGATGGCCGGCAACAGCCTCTCCTGGGGATCTACAGCACCCGGGCGTTGGAAAGGGAAGTTGCCGCAGCTTCTGCAACTTCGGGGTTAACGAACTCTTCTGTGTTCCGGCTGCTTGCTAGGCTGAACCTGCTGGCCGTTACCGTTCCCGATGGGTCTACCGATGATGTGGACACGTGGGAGGACGCTGCGGCCCTGGGCATACACGACGAGCAGGAGGCGGACATGAAGAGCCAGGAAGAGACGCTCGAGGACTGGTGCCGCGCGCTGTTGCAGGCATTTGAGCTTGAGGGCGTTGAAGTGGACATCAATGATGTCCTCGCAGTGGCAGGAGTTGCCGCGCACTCCGTGGTGCGGCCTGCCGCGCCCCTGACTACGTTCATCGCTGGTTACGCTGCTGGTATGGCCAGGGGGATCGGACAAGCGGCGGACGATACCGCCATGAGCGCTGCCCTTGACCTGGCCCGTCAGGTTGCCAAGCAATACCTGGAGCCCGGGACTGAGACGGAATGACCGAGGCCCCCGGACAGGGCCACAACGCGGCACACACATGGCATGAGGCCCGGCAGCGCGCCTTCGACGTCGCTGCTCCTATCCCGCCAAGCCCCGTGCCGCTCAAGGCCGCCTTGGGAAGGACGCTTGCCTCGGATGCGGTCGCCATACAGGACATGCCGCACTATGCGTCCTCCGCCATGGACGGCTGGGCCGTCAACGGAACGGGTCCATGGATTCTTGTTGAGCCCGGCCACAGACTCGCTCCACACCAGGCCAGTCCCATCGTTACCGGGGGCCTCATTCCGCCAGGCGGCAAGGCTGTTCTGCGCACCGAAAGCGGCGTTATCACCACCGACGACGACGGCCTTCCGATACTTGCGCTCGGCGGGGCCGCGAAGCCGGGGGAGCCACGCAATGGCCAGCACATCCGCAAGGCTGCCGAAGAAGCTGCAGAAGGGGACGTGCTGCTCAAAGCCGGAACCATGCTGAATCCTGCGCACATTGCCTTGGCCGCCTTGGCCGGCCTGGATGAGCTCGAGGTCCTGGGGAAACCCTTGGTGCGATTCCTCCTGACCGGCGCGGAAGTGGTGACGCAGGGCGTTCCCGTACCGGGCAAGGTGCGTGACACCTTCGGACCTCAGCTTGGCGCCGTCGTCGAACTCCTGGGTGGCATTGCCGGGGAGCAACTTAAGGTAGGCGACAACTACGACGACTGGCTTGCGGCTTTGCAGGACACCGAGCCTGAACCCGCAGAACCATATGCCGCAGCGGAGCCGCCGGCCGACGTCGTTATTAGTACCGGCGGGACCGGACGCTCGGGGACGGACCACTTCAGGAGAGCCGTGGCTGAACTGGGCGGCCGGCTGCTGATTGATGGCATTGCCATGCGCCCCGGGCACCCGGCCGTGTTGGCGGAGCTTCCGGACGGGCGCTTCGTCCTGGGCCTGCCCGGGAATCCATTGGCCGCCATGATGGCGTTGTTCACGGTGGGAGGCCCGCTCCTCGCAGCACTCGGCCACGGGAAGCTGGAGGAAGTCGGCGAGGTTCCCAGCGGTTCAATGATCGACGCCGATCCGGGTCGCACGCGTCTGATGCCCTTCAAACTGGTCTACGGATTGGCTTCGCCAGCGCAGCATGCAGGACCCGGGATGATGCGCGGGCTGGCAGGAGCAGATGGCGTCATGGTAGTGCCGCCGCACGGCGTTCAAATGGGCGAATTGGTTCCGGCATTTCCCCTGCCATGGGGTAGGCCTTTGCCCTCGCCCAAATCGGCTGAAGGAAAACAACGCAAGGCGCCAGCGCGGCAACAAAAGAAGGCTCCTTCCGGTCCCGTTGACTGGAGTGCGCTGGAAGCCTGAGGCTCCCGGGCTGGACGCAGGTGGTAACCGGGTGCCCCGGCTTGCAATGATGGACTCATGAACAGGCATGCTCCCGAACAGGACATCAATGAAGATGACCTGCAAATCCAACCGCCCAAGAAGGCTGCGGCAGGCCTCAAAGCTGTCACTGTCGCCCTGGAAAGGGGCTACTCCCAGGCAGGAGTAGCCCGCACGGTCCGCTCAATGCTCAGGGTTAACCAGCATGACGGCTTTGATTGCCCGGGCTGCGCCTGGCCAGAATCCATCACGGGACGCCGCAGTCCCGCGGAATTCTGTGAGAACGGCGCCAAGGCCATCGCCGAGGAAAGCACCACCCGGACGGTGGGGGCCGATTTCTGGGCTGAACATTCCATCGCCGATCTTGAAGACAAGACCGAGTACTGGTTGGGGAGCCAAGGCCGGATCTCCGAGCCTGTAGTCCTAAAGCCGGGGGATACCCACTATTCCCCGATCAGTTGGACTGATGCCTTCGCCTTGATCGGGCAGCATATCAATGCCACCACGCCGGATCGCTGTGTTTTCTACACCTCCGGCCGGACGGCCAATGAGACTGCGTTCATGTACCAGTTGTTCGCCCGCAGCCTGGGCACCAACAACCTGCCGGACTGCTCCAACATGTGCCACGAATCCTCGGGCAGCGCGCTGAACCCGACCATCGGCATCGGGAAGGGAACCGTTTCGCTGGAAGACATCCACCACGCCGAACTGGTGTTCGTGGTGGGACAGAATCCCGGCACCAACCACCCCCGTATGCTGTCCGCGTTGCGGGATTGCAAGAACAACGGCGGAAAGATCGTTGCCGTGAACCCCCTTCCGGAAGCCGGGCTGCTGAACTTCAAGGACCCCCAGTCACTCAACGGCGTGATCGGCGGCGGAACAACCATCGCTGACGAGTTCCTCAAGATCAAGGTCGGTGGCGACCTTGCCCTGTTCCAGGCACTGGGCCACCTGCTCCTGGAGGAGGAGAAGCGGAATCCGGGGACTGTGGTGGACAAGTCCTTCATCGGGAAACAGACTGAGGGCTTTGAAGCGTACGCGAAGGCACGGTCCCAGCTGGACTGGGAGGAAACGGAGCGCGCAACGGGCTTGTCGCGCGAGGAAATCGTCACTGTGGCCGGACTGATGGCCAAATCCAAGGCAACCATTATTTGCTGGGCGCTTGGCCTGACCCAGCAGCCGCACTCGGTGGACACCCTGAAGGAGATCATCAACCTGCTCCTGCTCCAGGGAAACTTCGGCAAGCGCGGAGCCGGCGCCTGCCCCGTACGTGGCCACTCGAACGTCCAGGGCGACCGCACCATGGGCATCTGGGAGAAGCCACGTGAACCGTTCCTTGCCGCGCTGGACAGGGAGTTCGGATTCCGGATGCCGCGCGATCACGGATACGACTCCGTGGAAACCCAGCACGCCCTGGAAAAGGGGGACGTGGATGTCTTCGTATCCATGGGCGGCAACTTTGCTGCAGCCGGTTCTGACACAGCAGCTTTGGAAGCCGGACTCAAGACCGCGGGGCTGACCGTCCACATCTCAACCAAACCGAACCGGGCCCACGTGGTGCACGGGAAGACATCACTGATCCTGCCCACGCTGGGACGTACGGACACTGACGACAAACACCCCAAGGGCAAGCAGTTCCTCTCCGTAGAGGACTCGATGTCGGTCATCCACAAGACGCAGGGCAGGCTGGCTCCGATCTCAGAGCACCTCCTGAGCGAACCCGTCATCGTGGCCCGCATGGCGCAAGCGACACTCGGGGATGACCACGGCGTGGACTGGCGCGCCATGGCAGAGGACTATGACGTGATCCGGGACCACATCTCACGTGTTATCCCGGGGTTCGAGGACTTCAACGCCAGGGTCCGGACGAAGAACGGTTTTGTCCTCCCGAACCCGCCACGGGATACCCGTACGTTCGCCACTGACATCGGCAAAGCACGGTTCTCGGTAAGTCCGCTTGAGTACCTCGAAGCTCCAGAGGGCCATTTGATCCTTCAGACGGTGCGCAGCCACGACCAATACAACACCACGTTCTACGGCCTTGATGACCGCTACCGCGGGGTCTCGGATGCCCGCAGGGTGATCCTGGTCCACGAGGAAGACCTCGCTGGCCTGGGATTCAAGGACCGTGACCTGGTGGACGTCATTTCCACCTTTGCCGGCACGGAGCGGCGAGCCAACAAGTTCCGGCTGATCGCATACCCCACGGCCAAGGGCTGCGCTGCCGCATACTTCCCGGAGGCCAACGCCCTGGTGCACCGGGAGCTTGTGGCCCGCGAATCCAACACACCCGGTTACAAGGCCATGACTGTACGGTTCGTCAAGCACCCAGAGGAGAGCGGATCCTGACATGGGACGTGTGACCCAGCGCCGAAAGCTTCATAAGTTCGTTCTGGACGGATCGCCCCAGGCCCTGGAACACCCTGTCCGATACAAGGAAGACGTCCTCGCTGTCGAGGAACCCTTGGAGATCCGTCTTGGCGATATGTCGTTCTCTGTGACCATGCGGACCCCTGGCGACGACTTCGATCTGGTGGCCGGGTTCCTTGTCTCGGAGGGCATCATCTGGGAGCCGGGGCAACTGGTCTCGGAGCGTTTCTGCGCAGGGGAGGACGAGAACGGCGTACAGACTTTCAATGTCGTGGACGCACAGCTGCGACCCGACGTCGAACGTCCGGACACCGGCCGTAACGTCTACACTTCGAGCTCCTGCGGCATTTGCGGCACTGACTCGATCGACGCCGTCCGGAAGTCCTCGCATCACAGTCCCCAGGATGATGACGTCACGGTCCCCGTAAAGGCGCTGGCTGCCCTCCCGGACCGGTTGCGTGAGGCGCAGGCTGTCTTCGCCAAAACAGGTGGCGTCCATGCCGCCGGCCTTTTCAGGATTCACGACGACGGTACTTCCGAGCTGCTGTGCCTGCGGGAAGACGTTGGTCGCCACAACGCCGTGGACAAAGTGGTGGGTTGGGCTTTGCGGGCAGGCAAGCTGCCCCTGAAAGGAACAGTTCTTCAGGTATCCGGCCGGGCATCTTTCGAGCTCGTCCAGAAAGCGGCCATGGCGGGCATTCCTGTCCTTGCGGCCGTCAGCGCTCCGTCAAGCCTGGCGGCAGAGCTCGCGGACGAAACGGGTATCACGTTGGTGGGCTTCAGCCGCGGTGCGAGCCTGAATGTCTACGCAGGGAGGGACAGGATCGTAGGGGTGGAGGCGGGCTGAGGGCCCCATTCACTGCGGATAGTCCTCAATCACTTGGCTATTGAGCTGGAACAACGTAGATTTTATCCATCGATTGGAATCGCCGTGTCCACTACTAACGCCGTCCATCAGATGCCGGTTCGCCAGCCGGCCATGACGCTTTGCCACCAGCCCATGCTTAGGGGGATTTAATTGCACGACGACCGCCGGATCACTGAACAGCGTCTCGATCGATTCGTTCGGGAACGCCTTCTTCCGGCCATTTACGGTAGGTCCGTCCCACTGCAGCTCAGCAGCTGGGACGCGCCTGGAGAACCCGTGCCCGCAGCGGAGGCCATTCGCCAGCTCTTCACGCCCCAGGAGCCGGGCGCACCTTGGGGTAAGCCGTGGAGCACCAAGTGGCTCAGGCTCCAGGGCGAAGTTCCAGAAGGCTGGGGTTCAGCCGAGGGGACGGCGGTGGAAATCATCGTGGACCTGGGTTTCAACAGCGACGTGCCGGGGTTCCAATGTGAAGGCACGGCCTGGCGGGCCGATGCCAGCATCATCAAGGCGATCTCACCGCGTAACTACCACGTTCCGCTGAAGCTGCTCGGCGGCGGACTGTCCGTGGATTTCTATGTAGAAGCGGCAGCCAACCCGGATGTCGCGCAGGGTTGGTCATTCGCCCCTACTCCTTTGGGGGATAAGGCGACCTCCGGCGACGAACCCCGGTATCGCCTGGGCCGGATTGCCATTGCCGAACTCAACGAGACGGTGTGGGAACTCAACCAGGACGTTTGGACATTGAGCGGGCTCATGCACGAGCTCCCCATGGACCTGCCGCGCCGCCACGAAATCCTGCGGGCCCTGGAACGGATGCTGGACATCATGGATCCGGATGACGTCGCAGGTACGGCTGCCGCAGGCCGCGAGGCGTTGGCGGAAGTACTGAGCCGTCCCGCCTATGCTTCGGCCCACGAACTCGTGGCCACCGGTCATGCGCACATCGACTCCGCCTGGTTGTGGCCCGTCCGTGAAACCATCCGCAAGTGTGCCCGCACGTTCTCCAACGTGGTGGCCCTCATGGACGAGGACCCCGACTTCGTCTTCTCGTGCTCCTCAGCCCAGCAGATGGCCTGGATCAAGGAATTCTTCCCTGAGCTCTTTGTCCGCATTCGGGAAAAGGTCCGGGCCGGGCAGTTCGTGCCCGTCGGTGGCATGTGGGTTGAATCGGACACCAACATGCCTGGTGGCGAGGCCATGGCCCGCCAGTTCGTGGAAGGCAAGAGTTTCTTCTTGAAGGAATTCGACGTGGAGTGCCAGGAAGCCTGGCTGCCCGATTCCTTCGGTTACTCAGGAGCGCTGCCACAAATCGTCAAGTCCGCGGGTTTGCGTTGGTTCCTTACGCAGAAGATTTCCTGGAACAAGGTGAACCGGATGCCGCACCACACCTTCACGTGGGAAGGAATCGATGGCACCAGGCTGTTCACCCATTTCCCGCCGGTAGACACGTATAACGCTGAGCTCCATGCGCGCGAACTTGCGCACGCGGAACGCAACTACCGTGACCACGGCCGCGGCACCATGTCTTTGGTTCCCTTCGGTTATGGCGACGGCGGTGGTGGTCCCACACGCGAAATGGTGGCGGCTGCACACCGCACGGCGGATCTTGAAGGTTCCCCCAAGGTCCGGATGGGCACGGCCAAGGACTTCTTCACGGCCGCCGAAGCCGAGTACCGGAACCTCCCGGTGTGGGTGGGCGAGATGTACCTGGAGATGCACCGCGGAACGTACACCAGCCAGGCGAAGACGAAGCGAGGCAACCGGCGCAGCGAGCACCTGCTGCGTGAGGCAGAACTGTGGTGCTCCACGGCTGCAGTGCGCCTGGGCGACGCCTACGCCTATCCCGAAACGGAGCTCAAGAGGCTCTGGCGGTTGGTGCTCTTGCAGCAATTCCACGACATCCTGCCGGGCAGTTCCATTGCGTGGGTCCACCAGGATGCCGAGCGGAATTACGAGGCGATCGCCCGCGATCTCGAGGCCATCATCGGCCAGGCAGCCCAAGCGCTCGTCGGCCAGGGAGACAGGCAGTTCCTGCTCAATGCTGCCCCGCATAAGAGGGGTGGCGTGCCGGCGCTGGCCGCTGCGCAAGCCGTGAAGCCGGAGGCAGTTGTTGATGCCCGCGAAAAGGACGGCGGCTACATCCTGGACAACGGAATCATCCGCGCTGCCTTGGACAGTGACGGCTTGTTGACCTCACTCATGGACCACGCCACCGGCCGTGAGGCGATGGTGCCCGGCCAGCCCGGCAACCTGCTTGAGCTGTTCAGGGATACTCCGAATGAATGGGACGCCTGGGACATCGAGGAGTTCTACCGGCGCAACGTCACCAAAGTGACCCAGGCGGAAACCATCGATCTTGAGCGCACGGAGGCAGGCGCCGTCGTGGTGGTCAAGCGTACGGTTGGTGCCTCCACCATCACGCAACGGGTAACGCTCGAGGCCGGTGCGGAGTCGCTGGTTATCTCCACCAAAGTGGACTGGCAAGAACGCGAAAAAATGCTCAAGATGGCCTTCCCACTGGATGTTCGGGCGGACCGCTCGGCCTCCGAGACCCAGTTCGGCCACGTGTTCAGGCCGACCCACACGAACACATCATGGGATGCTGCGAAGTTCGAGATCTGCGCCCATCGCTGGATCCACGTTGCCGAGCCCGGTTATGGCGTGGCCGTCAGCAACTCCTCCAGCTATGGGCACGACGTCACCAGGGCTGTCCGCGGAGACGGAGGGACGACCACCAACGTCCGTGTTTCGCTGTTGCGTTCCGCAAGGTTCCCGGACCCTGAAGCAGATCGCGGCGAGCACACCCTTGAACTGTCCATCAGGCCTGGAGCGGGAATAGGGGATGCCGTGGAGGAGGGCTACCGCACCAACCTGAAGCCCCGCTATGTCACTGGTAGCAAGCCAGTGGAACCCCTGCTGTCAGTGTCCAACCCTGCCTTGGTAGTGGAGGCAGTGAAGCTGGCTGAAGATGGCTCCGGAGACGTCATTGTGCGTCTTTACGAATCCTTGGGAGAACGCTCAGCCGGTGTAGTCAGGGCGAATTTTGAAGCTCAGGGCGTCCTGGCCACGGACCTGCTGGAACGGCCGGTAGAGGCCCCTGGAGTGACTGTGGGGCAGGACGCAGCCGAGCTGGTCTTGCGCCCGTTCCAATTGGTCACGTTGCGGTTCGCCCGATAAAGGCTGGGCGCGCCTGAATGCTGGGCGCGCTTAGGAGACCTGCGCCAAGAGGTTTAGACGTCGTGTTGCAGCCGCTTCACGAACAACTTGGTCCGTTCCTGCCGGGGTGCGCGCAGCACTTCGGCAGCTGGGCCACGCTCCACTACAACGCCGCCATCCATGAAGATGACCTCATCCGCCACGTGTTGGGCGAAGGCCAACTCATGGGTCACGATCACCATGGTCCACCCTTCTTCGGCGAGTTCCTTGATGACGCCCAGGACGTCTCCGACGAGCTCAGGATCCAACGCCGACGTGGGCTCGTCGAACAACAGCAGTTGGGGCTGGAGTGCCAAGGCACGGACGATGCCCACGCGCTGCTGTTGTCCGCCTGAGAGCTCGAACGGATAAGCGTCCCGCTTGTCAGCCAGGCCCACCCGCTCCAGCAATCGTTCGGCTTCGGCGATGGCCTCTGCCTTCGGGCGCTTCTGGACCTGCACGGGACCCTCGATGATGTTCTTCAGGACCGTCATGTGCGGGAACAAGTTGTAGTGCTGGAACACCATGGCACTGCGGTCCCGCAGCGCAGCGATCTCCCTCTTGCCTACTTTGGTGCCGAAGTCGATCGAGAGGTCATCGGAGGTCTCGCTGCTCGGGCCGGAGCCCGGGCCCCGGCCGGTGCCGCCAAAGGTGACAGTACCGGCGTCGGGGATTTCAAGGCCGTTAAGCGAGCGCAGAACAGTGGTCTTGCCCGAACCTGAGGGACCGATGAGGGCCACCACCTGGCCGCGGCGGATGTCGATATCGATGTCGCGGAGCACTACGTTGCTGCCGAAGGCTTTCGCGAGGTTCCGGGCCTTCAGGACTGACGTGACGCGTGGTTCGCGCTGTTGGGGTGCATCAGTGGGCGACATAGCGGTCCAATCTCCTTTCCACAGCGGACTGCGCAGTGGAAAGGACCAGGCAGATGACCCAGTAAACCAGGGCTGCCTGCAGGTAAAGGGCCATGAACTCCTGGCTGAACGCAGCGATTTGCTGGGCATTGCGGAAGAGTTCAGTAACCAGGATGAGTGATGCGAGCGAGGTGTCCTTGACCAGGGAGATGAAGGTGTTGGACAACGGTGGAACGGACACGCGTGCCGCTTGCGGAAGGATGATGCGCACCAGGGTTTGGGGGTGGGACATCCCGATGGTGTGGCCGGCTTCCCACTGGCCCTTGGGGACCGAAAGTATCGCAGCCCGGATGATCTCCGCAGCGTAGCCTCCCACGTTCAAGGAGAAGGCGATGATGGCGCTCGGCCAGGGATCCAGCCGGATGCCAATGCTGGGAAGGCCGAAGAAAATCACGAACAGCTGCACCAGCAGGGGAGTACCGCGGATGACCGAGACGTAGAAGCGACCTATGCCGGACAGCAGCCAATTCGAGCTAAGCCGCAACAGCGCCACCACCAAAGCCAGCACCAGGCCCAGAGCGAAGGAGGCCAGGGTAAGGGGGATGGTGCCCGTTACGGCACCGGTGATGATCGGCCCGAAGGAACTCCAGATGAGGTCCCAGTTCATTTATTTGGTGACATCCGCACCGAAGTACTTTTCGGAGATCTTTGCCAGGGTTCCATCTGCCCGGAGGTCATCCAGCGCCTTGTCTACAGCCTTGGTCAGCTCTGTGGAACCCTTTCGGAACACCAGGGCGCTCTCGGTCTTGTCCGGTGCTTCGGCGGCCACCTTCAAACCGGAATCCGGGGTGGTTTTCGCGTAGTCCAGGTAGGTGAGTTTGTCGTTCACCGTTGCATCCACGCGTCCCTGCTGTACGAGGGTGGCAGACTGGGCCCAGCCTTCAACTGCTTGAACGTTGGCGCCGGCCTCTACGGCCATTTTGTAGAAGTTGCTGGTCAGCGACTGCGCGGTGGTCTTGCCCTTGAGGTCAGCAAAGCTGTTGATGCTGGAGTTGTCCTTCTTGGTCACCACAACGCCGGTGGAGACGGTGTAGGGCTTGGAGAACTCGTACTTGGCTTTACGCTCGTCATTGATGGAGATCTGGTTGGCAATGGTATCGAACCGCTTGGCGTCCAGGCCCGCAAAAATGCCATCAAACTGCGTCTCTTGGAAGCTCGCCTTCACTCCCAGCTTTTCAGCCACGGCCTTGGCAATCTCAACGTCGAAGCCCGTCAATTCACCAGCGCCCTCGGCGTGGAAGCTGAACGGGCGGTAGGTTCCTTCCGTTGCGATGACGAGTTCGCCCTTGGATTTCACATCGGACAAGGATGTATCGCCACCGGACTGGGCTGGAGTGGAACCGCCACCGCAGGCAGAGAGTGCAAGGGCAGCGGCGGCCAAGGTAGCGGCGAAAAGAGAACGGCGGGAGCGAAGGCTGGTCATGGAGCCATCTTAGTCACGGGCAAACGCGGATTCCCGGAAGGGAAGGCTTGGACGCCCGCTGAACGTGTGGTTAAAAAGGCTGAGTGGGGGCGGTCCCCAACAGCCCGCCACCACTCATCCCCCCAATTGTGATCACGTGGGCGCCACGTTCACCGGAAACCCGTTCTCTGATTCCGGTGCCAGGCTGCAACCGCGTTCACACATTCATGATTGTGCCACGATCTAATAGTTTTGTGAAAGTCTTACGCTGTGCGTCTTGCTTTGCGCCGGGCAAATGCCTTGGAAAACCAGATCCCGGCCAGCCCAATGGCGGTCGCCAGCACTGCGGAGTAGTTAATCAGGGAACGCAGCCACAGGTGCACCAGCGGGATCAGTGGGAAGAGTTGAGACACCAACAGCAACGCCAGGCCAACAAACAGCAGGGCCGATGCCGCACGCAGCAGCGCTGGGTAGCGGCCCACGATGGTCCGCCAGATGGCGGGCAGCAAACAGGCTGATACGTATCCAGGATAGAAGCGGCCCAGGGCCGCATAGGCCTCCATGGATGGTCCCCAGGTCAGCCCCGTCATTCCCGCCGTGGAACCGCGGGTGTCCGTGATGACAAAGAAAAACGTGGTCAATGCCACCGTGATTCCCAGGACTGCCAACCCCCAGGGGCCACGAATGGCCCGTTCCGCTGACGTGGAAGCGAAGCCCATGGCAATCTTGATGCCCATCAGCAGGAACGTACCGTACAGCAGGAACCGCAGGATCAGGTTGGTGACGTTAACTCCGCCGAGCAGGGCATCGATGGCAAGGTACGGGCCTTCGATGCTGAGGAGGATATCCAGGGTGATCAGCGCGAAAATGTAGAAAACTACCCGGTTCTCACCCCTGAGCAGGCTCGGAATCCGTGCGATGGTGATTGCCAGGCACACCAGCAAGGTTGCCCAAGGCAGGACAGCCGTCATCCGAGGTTCTCCCAAATTCGTTCAGTTCGTTCATGGTCTTGTTCTTGGCGGCGCAAGGTCTTGCCCAGCGCCTGAAGCCTCTCACCGGCGAGGGTCACCAGTTCGCCCAGGGTCATCCGGTCCAGGGCCTCCTGCCGCCCATTGGGGGACCAGCCGGCCTCGGCCTCTGTGAGCAGCCCACCAGCAACCAGCCCGCCCGCTGGCCCGACGCCGGCAGCCCGCGACGTTGCGATGGCCAGCTCTGGAGGAAGCCTGTTGGCGGTCAGGTGGGCGGAGAAGTTCTGTGGTGCGATGCCGGTGGCTTCGCTGACCCGGTGCCGCAACTCGCCGTCGTCGATTGCATCCACCCAGTTGCGCACCGCGGTGGGGTGCGGTGTTGGCGACAGTCCTGCGACAGAGACGGATCCCGGTTCACTGCGTTCCACTACCGCGCGCAGCAAATCCATGGTCGCAATCTGGCTCACCAGTTCATCAGGCGTGGGCGGGACGGGATCGCCCCGAAGATCTGCATAGAGGTCAAAAGTGGCCAGGGCTTGTACAGGACTGATGTGATAGCCCCGGCTAATGCTGACCAGCGTTGACTCTGCCACCTTGCCGCGGACCAGCTGTTGGGCCAGCGTTGTCCGTTTTATCCCGGAAATCCTGCAGACGTCCGCTGTGCTGGCGTTGGGTGCAACGCCGTGAAGCCAGCGTTGGAACGCCTTGGACGGTAAGGGCATGGAGGGCTTTCTGGGGTATTTCAAACGGGCAAGTCCGGGCCGATCCAAAAAGGAGCCGGAGCGAAGGTACGGATTGATTTTACGCCGACGCCACATTGAATTATGCTTGATGCTTGAACCCGTTGGTCCGTACACCCCCCAAGTCCGGACCAGCGGGTTTTTCCATGCCCATGGGAATCACGGGCAGTGTGGCTGCGTTTCGTAGGTGAACCCGCGCTTGTTTTACCGCGCTGGTGATGTAGACGCGAGCGCCTGATGGCGCTGCGAGAGGAATAGAGAATGACTGCAACACTGGTGGCCAAGGATCTTTCCGGTGGTCATGGCCACCGCACGCTCTTTTCGAAGCTTTCCCTCACCGTTGCTCCCGGTGATGTGGTGGGCGTGGTGGGCGCGAATGGCGCTGGCAAATCCACGCTTCTGCGCATCCTCTCCGGCGTGGACCAGCCGCAGGAGGGGACCGTCAATCTGGCTCCGTCGGACGCCTTTGTTGGCTGGCTGCCCCAGGAACATGAGCGCACCGCAGGCGAAACCATCGCAGCCTACATTGCGCGCCGCACTGGTTGTGCCCAGGCCACTGCGGAGATGGAAGCCACGGCCGAGGCCCTTGGTTCCGGGGCTCCCGGAACGGATGACGCATACTCCTTGGCTTTTGACCGCTGGATGGCATCCGGTGCTGCAGACCTGGAGGACCGGATTCCTGCTGTACTGGCGGATCTTGGCCTTGAGCTTGGCACCGATGCCCTCATGACAGGCCTCTCCGGCGGGCAGGCTGCCCGGGTTGCTTTGGGAGCCCTGCTGCTCAGCCGCTTCGATGTTGTCCTTCTTGATGAACCCACCAACGACCTGGACCTCGATGGCCTGGCCCGGCTGGAGGCTTTCGTACAGGGCCTGCGCGGGGGAGTGGTTCTGGTTTCCCACGACCGTGAGTTCCTGGCGCGCTGCGTCACTACCGTGGTGGAACTGGACCTCGCCCAGAATTCCGTGGCTGTCTACGACGGCGGCTACGAAGCGTTCCTCGAAGAACGTGCCGTCGCCAAGCGCCACGCCCGCGAACGCTATGAAGAGTTCGCCAACACCAAAGCCGATCTTGTGTCCCGTGCACGCACGCAGCGCGAGTGGAGCTCCCAGGGCGTCCGCAATGCGATGAAGAAGAACCCTGACAACGACAAAATCCGGAGGGCCGCGAGTACCGAGTCGTCCGAAAAGCAGGCACAGAAGGTCCGCCAGATGGAGTCGCGCATCGCCCGCCTCACCGAGGTGGAGGAGCCGCGCAAGGAATGGCAACTGCAGTTCAGCATCGGCCAGGCACCCCGCTCAAGTGCCGTCGTCGCCACCCTTCGTGACGTAGTGGTCCGCCAAGGCGACTTCACGCTGGGGCCGGTCAACCTGCAGCTCAACGGCGGTGAGCGCATCGGAATCACCGGGCCCAACGGCGCCGGTAAGTCCACTCTCCTGCGCTTGCTGCTGGGCACCCGGAAGCCCGACGACGGCGAGGCCTCCATGGGTGCGTCTGTCGCCATCGGCGAAATCGACCAAGCCCGCGGACTGCTCGACGGCGGACGGCAGCTTGGCGACGCCGTCGAAGCCGTGTTGGTGGACTGGAACAGTGCGGACGTCCGCACGCTGCTGGCCAAGTTCGGCCTCAAAGCCGACCACACTTCGCGGACCGTTGATTCGTTGTCTCCGGGAGAGCGAACCCGTGCTGCGCTGGCCCTCCTGCAGGCCCGGGGCGTGAACCTGTTGGTGCTTGACGAGCCCACCAATCACCTTGACCTCCCTGCGATCGAGCAACTGGAAGAGGCGCTGGAAAGCTACGAAGGTGCGCTCCTCCTCGTCACTCACGACCGCCGCTTGCTGGAAAACGTGCGGCTCGATTCGCGTTGGCACCTGGAAAACGGCCGTGTCCAGGAGCTTCACCACATCCCCGGCCAGGAGAAGTAACCATGAGCATGGATGGCGTTGCCTGGAGCTCGCTGCACAAGATAACGCGTGCCCAGAGCGGCTCGCAACCCTTCTCGAAGGAGACGCTGAAACGTGTCCTGGGCTTTGCCGCACCCCACAAGGGCAAACTCATAGCCTTCGTTATTGCCTCGATCGCAGGCGCCTTCCTCGCCGTCGCCACGCCCGTGCTTGCCGGGCAAGTGGTTGACGCCATCATTGCCAAGGCAGATGTGGGAACAGTGATCTGGCTGGCCGTCCTCATTGCGATTGTGGCTGTTGGCGAGGCTGGAGTCGGACTGGTGACCCGATGGTTGTCCTCCACCATCGGCGAGGGCGTCATCGTGGACCTCCGGACGCGCGTGTTCGACCACGTGCAGCGCATGCCCGTCGCTTTCTTCACCCGGACACGCACCGGCGCATTGGTCAGCCGCTTGAACAACGACGTCATCGGGGCGCAGTCAGCCTTCGCCGGTACCTTGTCCGGCGTGGTGAGCAACGTGGTGGCGCTCGCCTTGACTCTGATCGTCATGCTCAACACGTCCTGGCTGGTCACCGTTCTGGCCATGGTGTTGCTGCCAATCTTCCTCATACCTGCCCGGCGCATGGGCTCCAAGCTGGCAGACCTCCGACGCGAGGCAGCCGCGCACAACGCTGCCATGGGTACGCAGATGACCGAAAGGTTCTCCGCTCCCGGCGCCACATTGGTAAAACTCTTCGGCAGGCCGGACGAGGAATCCCGGGAGTTTGCTGCCCGGGCCGGCCGCGTACGCGATATCGGCATCCGCACCGCCATGCTGCAGTTCACCTTCGTCACTGCGCTGACTTTGGTCTCGGCCTTGGCCCTGGCCCTCGTTTACGGATTGGGCGGCTGGCTTGCCCTTGGTGGCCAACTGGCACCAGGCGACGTAGTTGTCCTGGCCCTTCTCCTGACGCGTCTCTACGCGCCGCTTACCGCGCTTTCCAACGCGCGCGTGGAAATCATGAGCGCACTCGTCAGCTTCGAGCGGGTCTTCGAGATCCTGGACCTGCAGCCGCTCATCACGGAAAAGCCGGACGCCGTAGCCGTTCCGTCCGGACCCGTGGCCGTGGAATTCCACGACGTCCGCTTTTCGTACCCGTCGGCGGACAAGGTGTCCCTCGCTTCCTTGGAAGACGTGTCCACCCTGGACACACGCGGCGGCGAGGAAGTGCTGCATGGTGTCAGCTTCCGCGTTGAGCCGGGACAGACGGTGGCCTTGGTGGGCTCGTCCGGCGCAGGAAAGTCCACGGTGGCCCAACTCTTGTCCCGCCTGTACGACGTCGACTCCGGAGCGGTGCGCCTTGGTGGGCGCGGGCCTGGCACCGGCGTGGACGTCCGGGACCTTCAGTTTGACTCCCTGCGCGACGCACTGGGCATGGTGACCCAGGATGGCCATCTGTTCCACGAAACCATTGCATCCAACCTGCGCCTCGCCCGGCCCGATGCCACGGAAGAGGACATGTGGGAGGTGCTCCGGCGGGCACGCCTGGAACCCATGATCCGGTCCCTTCCCGATGGCCTTGAGACAGTTGTAGGGGAGCGCGGCTACCGGCTCTCCGGTGGCGAACGGCAAAGGCTCACCATCGCCCGCTTGCTCATCAAGCAGCCGCGCGTCGTGATTCTGGATGAGGCAACCGCCGCGTTGGACTCCACCAATGAAGCCGCCGTCCAGGCGGCCTTGGGGGAAGCGCTCGAGGGGCGTACCGCCGTCGTGATTGCCCACAGGTTGTCCACGATCCGTGCGGCAGACGTGATCCTGGTGGTAGAGGACGGCAGGATCGTGGAGCGCGGCACTCACACGGAGTTGCTTGTTGCCGACGGCCGCTACGCCGAGTTGTACCGGACCCAGTTCGCGGAAGCCACGGCGGTGGCCGAGGAAGCTGTCCCGGAGCCCAACTAAGTCGCATTTGTGCGCGTTTTGAGGGCTCAAAACGCGCACAAATGCGACCTACTTGGGTGACCTCCTACTTAGGCGAGGCGAGCGCAGGGAGAACGTGGTCCGTCAGCAGGGGTGCGAGGTCCTCGGGTAACGGTGCTGCGAGGTCCAGCCAACGGATCTCTGCGATCTCGGCCGAAGGGTGTGCTTCCCAGGTTCCAGGAGCCGTGAAGACTGTGGCCTCGATGTTGGTTGCGGCCTCGTTGGCAGCCACTGCGAGCCAAGCGCCCAGGGGTTCGAGGTCCTCCGGGGCTACCTCGATGCCTACTTCCTCGAACAATTCCCTGGCTGCAGCTTCCGCGGCGGATTCACCGGCCTCGGGTTTGCCGCCTGGATGCATGAATTTGTCCGTGCCCCGTTTGCGGACGGTCAGGAGCCGGCCCTCCTTGTTGTAAACGCACACGGCGCTGACCACGATCACATCAGTAACGCTCACGCTTGCCTCCCGGCTTTGATTCGAACCAGATGCGATTCCAGCAGCAGATCCTTTGCGGGACCGCGGACATCCCACGTGAAACTGAATGCATCCGGCCCCTCCCAGGTGTAGTTCACGTAGTAGTCGTCGGGGTCGCACCAGTGTTTGTCCTGGTTGGCCTGCTCCGCGAAGCTCATCACATGGAAGAGCCGGCCGTCGGGGAAGAAAACGTCCATGGAATCCAGTTGAGGTCCTGGCTTGAGGAGATATTCGCGGAATGCGGCGCCCGTGTGGGTGGGCCAGTGCATGGTTCCGTCCTCGCGGTACTGGAGGCCGCCGTCGGGCCCTTCCGTGTAACGCACGACGCCGGTAAAGGTTCCGCGGGTGCCGGAGGCCCGGTCCAGGAGAGTCCGCTCCACATTCCACGCGCCAGCCAAATAGCCGCGCAAGTCCTGTGGGGGCTGCTGGTGGTTCAAGTGCCCTCGATTGGAATCGAACCAACGACACCGGCTTTAGGAGAGCCGTGCTCTATCCACTGAGCTACGAGGGCCTGCGTGTCCATCGCCCGGAGTCCCGTTACGGAGCTCCATGGCCGGACACGACTACAAGCATACAAGCTGCCGGGCCGGTGCCCGAACACGGCTAGGCTGGCGGTCATGAGAGGGCATGCGACACCACCGGAAACCACCGGCACATTCCTTCCGGATGTCCGCGCAACACGGGCAAACATTGGCGGCTGGGCCCAGTTGAGCGTGGTCCAGTATTTCGTTGCCGAGGCTGCCGTTATCGAGGCCTGGGCCGGTCCGGAGCCCTACAGCAGAGCTACCGGGTTCATCAGCGACCTCGGTGCTGCCTCGTGCGGCGTCTACGAGGACCGGGCCGTCTGCTCACCACTCCATGTGCTGATGAACGCCTCGTTTGTTGTCCAGGGCCTTGCATTGATCCTTGGTGCGGTGTTCCTGACCGCAGGGCTTTTGTGCGTGGCAGCGCGTCCGGGCGTGCATGCCCAGCGCTTCCACGCCACCACGGCCGACGAAGAACCCCGGACCAGGGTCTTGGCCAAGCCCTGGATCATGGCTGTGGCCATCCGAATACTCACGGGTGTTTCGGGCGGCGGGACGGTAATCGTTGGCCTGGTGCCAGAGGATGTCGGCTCCCCATGGCATTTCGCGGGCGCCCTGATGTTCTTCATTGGTGGTGGCTTCGCATTGCTGCTGCTAGGCATCCTCTGGTTCCGGCAGACCCCGATGAGCTGGTTCATCGCAGCCTGTGGCTCCTTGTGTATCGGAGCGCTCATCGTTGGGGGGATCACGGGAATGGAAGTGCCCCAGCCCGGAACACTGGAACGGCTGATGGGCTACCCCGTGACCATCGGCCTGGCTGTTGCCGGCTTGGTCATCGCCCAACGGGTGCGCACCGTGCGGAAAGCCGCGAAGAGAAAATCCGCCCGGGGGGCCTAGTCTTGATGTGTGAGCACCAAGGACTAGACCCTTGATCGCACAACATAGGTGCCCTGCGCCTAAACAATGACCCGCTGGCCGGCGGGTCAATTGTTTTAACGGAGGGGTGGGCGGTTGGCCCACTGGGATAACACTATCGTTTTTATTTCGTCCGCTTCGTCCAGCCTTGCGCATCCGACGTTAGGGGTCCGTGGCGTTGAACGGGTGCACCATCGGTACTCCGGGACTATTCTGGCGCTATGACGACGGCGCGTGGTCCGCTCGGCGGGGACCGGGGACTTCTGCCTGACCTCGCTGGCCGGCGCGAGCTGATTGGGGGTTGGGCCGCGATCACCCTCATCCACTATTTCGTTGTGGAAGCCACGGCGATGGCTGTGTGGCAAGGCAATCCAGGTTATGACCGGCGTGCCCACGTCATCAGTGACCTTGGCGCTGCCCACTGTGGTCCCTTTAACGGTTACGAGGTGTGCTCGCCGCTTAATTGGCTGATGAATGCCTCGTTCGTGCTCCAAGGGGTTGCCATGGTGCTCGGGGCAGTGCTGCTGAGCTCGGCTGTCCTCTCTGTGGCGGCTGAACCGGGCGCCCGGGTGATCCGGCCAAGGATGGCATCACCAGCCGCGGCATTTCCTTGGATTGCAGCGTGGGGAGTCAGGGCACTGATCCTCGTTGCGGGCATAGGCCAGGCGATGGTTGGCTTGATCCCCGAAGACACTGACCTCGCGCTGCATCTGACCGGTGCGGGGCTGTACTTCATCGCCGGACCGCTGTCCTTGGTGATACTTGGCCTAGTGTGGCGGGGGCATACGCAGATGTCGTGGATAGTGCTGTTGTTCGGAGTAGTTTCCCTGGGAGCAACCATCTACGTCCTTGCGGTGCAGTTGCGCGTCGAGGAGCCCGGCGCCATCGAGCGCACCATGGCATATCCGATCATCCTGGGGTTGTCCTTGGTGGGCCTGGTAGTGGCTCACCGCGTCACAAGGGAACGGAAAGCTGTCAGGGCTGTTTTGCGTTCTTCAATCCCAGGAACACCGCCGCCGCACCGCACAGCAGGCTGATGAGGAACAGTACCCACGACGCAATGGTGAGGGTGGACGCCAGGGCAACCGAACCGGCGTCGGGCGTTTCCATAGCCAGCATCGAATCGATGGCGACGTTGGACCACAAGTGGGCCACCGCAAACAGCAGGGGAGCGGCCCACATTGCCCAGCGCCACGCTTTGCGCGCAACGTTGGTGCCGATCAGCAGGAGCCAACTGAAGCCGAAGATCAGTGGAAAGAGCGTGCCCGCAGTCTTATGGACGTAGTTCAGCTGGCCCCGGGCGGCCTCGTCCATCGCGGCGCGAAGCTGGGCGACGTAGTCCTGGGAGAACCCACCGATCAGCGAATCCGGCATGGCCAGGCCACCTGAAAGCTGCGTCATCTGGTTCAGCGTGAGCAGGTGCAGGTACCAGAACAGGAACAGGCTGGCCACAACTCCCGCGATGACGATCAGCTTGGAGTTGCTCTGCGCCTTCTCGGGGGTCCTCCGCGTGGTGGGATTGATCACGGACGGGAGGGAGTGTTCGGGGACCACTGCCTTGGCTCCGTGCTTCTTGATGCGCTGCGCTGGTGTCTTGGCCATGTCATTCATTATCCCGCCACATAAGCTGGGACCATGACCACCGGCAGGCACACCGCAACTGAACTCGATCCGTCACTTGATGACTACCAATTGGCCAGCGCACTGGTCCGCGAGGCAGGCCAACTGGCGCTGCTCATGCGGATGGGCGGACTACAGGGTACGCGCAAGACGTCCGTGTCCGACGTCGTCACGGCAGCCGATCACGCGGCCGAGGCTTACGTCCTGGAACAATTGCGACGCTGCCGGCCGGAAGATGGGATCCTGGGCGAGGAAGGCGCTTCTGTTGCCGGCACGAGTGGCCGGACCTGGGTGATCGATCCGGTGGATGGAACATACAACTTCCTTCACGGCTCCACGTACTGGTGCTCGGCCATTGCCCTTAAGCGCGACGACTCAGATCGCGGCGGCAACCGGGTTGCGGACCCGGACGTGTTGCTTGGGGCTATCTACCAGCCCGAACTGGACAAGCTCTGGCTGGGCGGCGAGGAGCATCCGGCCAGCCTGAACGGCGAACGCATTTCAGGTTCCGGAGACCTCTCCGTGGGCCAAATCTGCGCGGCAACCTACATCCACCCCACCTGGTTGGCGGACCCACGAACTGCCATGCCCTGGCATGCCGCTGCTGTCTCCGCTGCAGCGCTTCGAATGTTTGGTTCGGGCTCGTGCGACCTCGGCCGGGTGGCCGATGGCGAGCTCGGCTGCTGGTTCCAGCACAGCTGCCCGGAGTGGGACTGGCTTCCCGGCAAGGCGATCGTCCGCGCTGCAGGCGGGGACACCGCCGTCGTGCAGGTCAACGGCCTTAACTGGTTCATCGCAGGAGGCCCGACGGCGGTCCGCGAGCTGAGTGGCGCCCTCACCTCTGTACCGCAGTTTGCGTAGTTTTTGATCGCCTGGGCGGGGCTGACTTTGGGGTGGCCCTTGAGTGTCAGAGGCACCGCCTAGACTGGTAGTCACCATGGATATGTTGTTCGACCCCTACGCAGACGGCCCCTTCAACGCAGGCTCCAAAGCCGCAACCAAGGCTGCCCCGGAGCTTTCGCACGCGGGCGGCGGTGCTTCCCGTGCCCGGTTCGGCGAGGGCAGCGGTGGGTCCAGCAGCGGCACAAACGAAAGTCCTGCTTCCGGCGCCTGGGGTCATCAGGAGGCAGGCAGGCTGCCATCCGCCGACGCCCTCCTCCAAGGCTTGAACCCGCAGCAGGAAGAAGCCGTGAAGCACGCCGGCAGTCCGTTGCTGATCGTTGCGGGCGCGGGCTCGGGCAAGACCCGCGTCCTGAGTAACAGGATCGCCTACCTTATTGCCACCAAGCGTGCGCACCACGGCGAAATTCTGGCCATCACCTTTACCAACAAGGCCGCTGCGGAGATGCGCGAACGTATCGAGGCCTTGGTAGGTGGCAGAGCCAAGAGCATGTGGATCTCCACGTTCCACTCCTCCTGTGTGCGCATCCTGCGCCGCGAGGCTGCCAACGTGGGCTTGAACTCGAACTTCTCCATTTACGACTCCGCGGATTCCCTGCGCCTGATCACCCTTGTGTCCAAGAACCTGGACCTTGATCCCAAGAAGTTCCCGCCCAAGGCCATCCAGCACAAGATTTCCGCACTCAAGAACGAGCTAATCGACGCCGACTCCTACGTCTCCTCGGCAAACCACAATGACCCCTTCGAGCAAGCCGTGGCAGAGGTGTTCAAGGGCTACACCCAGCGCCTGCGCCAAGCCAATGCCATGGACTTCGATGACCTCATCGCGGAAACCGTCTACATGTTCCGCGCATTCCCCGCGCTCGCTGAGTCTTACCGCCGTCGCTTCCGGCACGTGCTGGTCGATGAGTACCAGGACACCAACCACGCCCAGTACGCGTTGGTCAGAGAGATCGTTGGCCTGGGAACCGATACCGACGTCGAACCCAGCGAACTCACTGTGGTGGGAGATTCCGATCAGTCCATCTACGCTTTCCGTGGTGCGGACATCCGCAACATCGTGGAGTTCGAGGCCGATTACCCCAACGCGCGCACCATCAAACTCGAGCAAAACTACCGCTCCACGCAGAACATCCTTACCGCCGCCAACTCCGTAATTTCCCGGAACCCCAACCGCCAGGAAAAGCGGTTGTGGACGGCAGAGGGAGACGGCGAGAAGATCGTGGGCTACGTCGGGGAGAACGAGCACGACGAAGCCCAGTTCATTGCCAAGGAAATCGACCGGCTTCAGGACGAGGAAGGGCTGCGTCCTGGCGATGTCGCCATCTTCTATCGCACCAACGCCCAGTCACGGTCCATTGAAGACGTGCTGGTCCGGGTAGGCCTGCCCTACAAGGTTGTGGGCGGCACGCGGTTCTACGAGCGCAAGGAAATCAAGGACGCCCTGGCGTACTTGCGCGTTCTGGTAAACCCTGACGACGACGTCAACCTCCGCCGGGTTCTCAATGAACCCAAGCGAGGGATTGGCGACCGCGCAGAGGGTGCCGTGGCTGCCTTGGCTGAACGCGATCGAACGTCCTTTATGGCCGCGGCCCGCCGTGCCGACCAAGCGCCCGGCATGGCAACACGTTCTGTGAACGCAGTCCTGGGCTTTGTGAAGCTGCTGGATGACCTCGCTGAGGTGGCTTCCGGATCCGGTGCTGCCGCTGCCTTGGAGGCAGTGCTCGAGCAGACCGGATATCTTGCCGGCCTGCGCGCCAGCAACGATCCCCAGGACGAGTCCCGCGTGGAGAACCTCGCCGAATTGGTGGCCGTAGTCCGCGAGTATGAACGCGACAACCCGGACGGTTCGCTGGGCGAGTTCCTGGAGCAGGTTTCCCTGGTGGCCGACGCCGACCAAATTCCTGATGCTCCCGGCGGGGATATTGACGCCGCGGTGGCCGAAGCCAAGCGCATGGGCGTTGTCACGCTCATGACGTTGCACACGGCCAAAGGCCTGGAGTTTCCGGTGGTCTTCCTGACCGGCATGGAGCACGGTATCTTCCCGCATCAGCGCTCGGCCACGGATCCCAAGGAACTGGCCGAGGAACGCCGACTGGCCTACGTGGGCCTCACCCGCGCACGCAAACGGCTCTATGTCACGCGCTCCGAAGTCCGCAGCATGTGGGGCCAAAGCCAGTACAACCCCGCCAGCCAGTTCCTGGAGGAGATTCCCGCCGAGTTGGTGGACTGGAAACGTGAGGGCATGAGCCGGCAAGCGGCAGGGGGCGGTTGGGGTAATGCTCCCATCGGCTCCAACCGTTACGGCGGCTCTTTCTGGGGCGCAGGCACCTCACGTGGGGTTGCCGCCAGCCCAACCGCCGGTTTCGACGCCGACGTCCCGGCCGCCGTCGCACGCAACCGGGTGCAGCCGCAAAAGGAAGTCATTTCCGTGGTGGTGGGGGACAAGGTCAACCACACAAGCTTCGGCAACGGCGTTGTGCTGGGAGTCGAGGGCTCGGGCGACAAGACCGTCGCAAAGGTGAAGTTCGACGTCGGTGAGAAGCGCCTGCTATTGCGCTACGCGCCGTTGACCAAAATCGATGCCTGACGCATAACGGCATAATTGGTGGCATGCGACGGACTGTATTGGGGATTCTTGCCGCTTTGCTCATGGTGTTAGCCTCGGGCTGCTCGTTCTCCACGAAGGACCCTGACTACGTTCCGCCGGCGCCGTTGCCTCCGCTGGAACAGCTCAAGCAGGTCCCGGTTACCGAGCAGACCACCTTGGCCGCCGGCGAGGACGTCACCGCATTTGTGACGCCGGACCGCAACATCGTGTGTGCCATGACCTCTTCCAGGGGCGGTCACCTCAACGTTCCGTACGAGCCGAACTCGTATTCTGATGCGGCCAACAACAAGTTTGCCGTGGTGCCTGTGGTGCACTGCGAATTGGCGAAGTACGCCAAACCTGAGCTAACCGACGTCGCAGACGACTGCGCCGGAACGGGCCTGGGTTATCTCGGCGGCACGGTTCTCCTGACGCCGGACAAGGCTGTCTACGGCTCATGTCGTTCCGGCGTAACACAAATGGAGTCTGAGTTCGGGCCCAAAGGCAGCCGGAGCGGCCCCATTTCCAAGCTGCGCGAGTTGGCCGACGGGCAGAACATCGAGCGCAACGGCCTTCGGTGTTCCGCCTATAACGACGGCGTTGCCTGCGGAAATGTCTCCGGTGGAGTGGCGTTCTTTGTCAGCCGGGCGGGCTACCAGCTGATTTCCGACGGCGGGAAAACGGTCAGCGGGAACCTGGAACCGGCGTCGTGATCGCCGTCGAGCAGACGACGAACGGCCAAAAAAACCGCGTGATTCTGCGGCTTTTCTACAGCCGATAGAAGTGTAAGGTTACTCACTTAACAGGTAGTGTGTAGCTGGCGGGACTCCTCAAAGGGCTAAAGTTCCGAGAGGACCTTACGCAATGTGACCGGCTTCAATCCTGGTTGTTACCGCGTACTTTCCGCAGCTGGCTATCGCGGTCATCGCGGTTCCCGGCTGAACAGAAAACTACTTCGACGTAGAAGGACACTAAACCGTGGACCTGTTTGAATATCAGGCGCGCGATATGTTCGAAGCGCACGGTGTACCCGTGCTCGCCGGCATCGTGGCGCACACTCCTGAAGAAGCAAAGGCAGCTGCCGAGAAGATCGGCGGCGTTACTGTCGTAAAGGCACAGGTTAAGGTTGGTGGCCGCGGCAAGGCTGGCGGCGTCAAGGTTGCCAAGACTGCCGACGAGGCGCTTGAGCACTCCACCAACATCCTGGGCATGGACATCAAGGGCCACACCGTCAACAAGGTGATGATCGCCCAGGGTGCGGACATCGCCGAGGAATTCTACTTCTCGGTCCTCCTGGACCGCGCCAACCGCAACTACCTGGCCATGTGCTCGGTTGAAGGCGGAATGGAAATTGAGCAGCTGGCTGTTGAGCGTCCCGAGGCCCTGGCCAAGATCGCCATCGATCCCGCTGTGGGCATTGACCAGGCCAAGGCTGACGAGATCGTCGCAGCCGCAGGCTTCGCTGAAGAACTGCGCGGCAAAGTGGCCGACGTCATTCTGAAGCTCTGGGACGTTTTCAAGAAGGAAGACGCAACCCTGGTTGAGGTCAACCCGCTGGTCCGCACCGGCGCAGGCGACATCATTGCCCTCGACGGCAAGGTCACCCTCGACGAAAACGCCGACTTCCGCCACGTGCACCACGCACTGCTCGAGGACAAGGAGTCAGCTGACCCGCTCGAGGCCAAGGCCAAGGCGCAGGACCTCAACTACGTCAAGCTGGACGGCGAAGTAGGCATCATCGGCAATGGCGCCGGTCTTGTGATGTCCACCCTGGACGTCGTTGCCTACGCTGGTGAAAACCACGGCAACGTCAAGCCCGCCAACTTCCTGGACATCGGTGGTGGAGCTTCTGCTGAGGTCATGGCCAACGGCCTGGACGTCATCCTGGGTGACTCCCAGGTCAAGAGCGTTTTCGTCAACGTCTTCGGTGGCATCACCGCTTGTGACGCTGTGGCAAAGGGCATCGTGGGTGCCCTTGCTGAGCTCGGATCCGCTGCGAACAAGCCGCTGGTCGTTCGCCTCGACGGCAACAACGTCGAGGAAGGCCGCCGCATCCTGACCGAGGCCAACCACCCGCTGGTTACCCTGGCCGCCACCATGGACGAGGGCGCCGACAAGGCCGCCGAGCTCGCCAACGCAGCTAAGTAAAGGGACGCGAGAATGTCTATCTACCTCAACAAAGACTCCAAGGTCATCGTTCAGGGCATCACCGGCGGCGAAGGCACCAAGCACACCGCACTGATGCTCAAGGCCGGCACCAACATTGTTGGTGGCGTCAACGCCCGCAAGGCCGGCACCACGGTCCTGCACGGCGACAAGGAAATCACCGTCTTTGGCACCGTCAAGGAAGCCATCGCTGAAACCGGCGCCGACGTCTCCATCGTCTTCGTTCCGCCGGCATTCACCAAGGACGCCGTGGTTGAAGCCATCGAAGCCGGTATCGGCCTCGTTGTAGTCATCACTGAAGGCGTTCCGGTTCAGGACTCCGCCGAGTTCTGGGCACTCGCCCAGTCCAAGGTTGACGCCGAGGGCAACCAGGTCACCCGCATCATCGGACCGAACTGCCCCGGCATCATCACCCCGGGCGAAGCCCTGGTTGGCATCACCCCGGCAAACATCACGGGCAAGGGCCCCATCGGCCTCGTGTCCAAGTCCGGTACCCTGACCTACCAGATGATGTACGAACTCCGCGACCTCGGCTTCTCCACCGCCATCGGCATTGGTGGCGACCCCATCATCGGCACCACGCACATCGACGCCCTGGCTGCGTTCGAAGCTGACCCGGAGACCAAGGCAATCGTCATGATCGGCGAAATCGGTGGTGACGCTGAAGAGCGTGCTGCTGACTTCATCAAGGCCAACGTCACCAAGCCGGTTGTTGGCTACGTTGCAGGCTTCACCGCTCCTGAGGGCAAGACCATGGGCCACGCCGGTGCCATCGTCTCCGGCTCCGCAGGAACCGCGCAGGCCAAGAAGGAAGCTCTCGAAGCTGCAGGCGTGAAGGTCGGCAAGACGCCGTCCGAAACCGCTAAGCTGCTGCGCGAAGTTTTCGCAACGCTCTAGTACCCAAAGCAACGCGGGGTCACTTACGGCCCATTCCCGAGTGTGGAATGGGCTCAAAGTGACCCCGCGTTGCTGTTTAAGGCAAGCACGACGGCGGCCCCTCACCTTTCCGATCGAAGGTGCGGGGTCGCCGTCGTGCTTTAACGCGCGTTGCGGGACCCTGTACCTTCACAGCCTTTCTTTGTTAGTATGTCAGGACAAACTACTTTGAAGGAGTGCGAGATGCCATTGGTAAGAGTCGACGTCAATCAGGGCCGGCCGGCGGAGGAGTTGGCCGCCATCAGCCGGGCCATCCACAATGCAATCGTCTCTGAGTATGAAATCCCTGAACGGGACTACTTCCACATCATCACCGAGCACCCGAATGGGCAGATTGTGGCCCAAGACGCCGGACTGGGTTTTGAGCGCAGCTCAGGGGTGGTCATGATCCAGATCTTCACGCAGGGTGGACGAAGCCAGGTGGCCAAGAGCTCACTCTTTGAAGCCATTACCGAAGGGCTTGGCGAGCTTGGCGTCAAGGGCGAGGACGTCTTCATTGGCTACATGGAGAACTCGCCCGGCGACTGGTCTTTCGGCTTCGGGCGCAGTCAGTATGTCACTGGAGAATTGGCCATCCCGCGCAAGTAGATGCAGTCCGTGTCATGTTGTAAATATGTCAGTACAAACCTTTGACAGGACATGAAATGTGGTGCAAAGTAGTCATGTGGCCCCGCTCACTGAAGGGGTGGCAAGGCGTTGGGGCCCAGCGCTCAAAGGTTCAGAGTTCACAAGAGAAAGGTCAACGATCATCGTGACCCACGAACTGCTTACGATCGGGCGCATCAGCGTTGATATCTACCCGAACGATATTGGGGTGGACCTGGAGGACGTGACGTCCTTCGGCAAGTATTTGGGAGGCTCGCCTTCCAATGTGGCCGTCGCTGCTGCGCGCCACGGCCGCCGTGCCGGTGTCATTACCCGGACCGGCGATGACGCGTTCGGGAACTACCTGCACGGGGAACTGCACAAGTTCAATGTTGATGATTCCTTTGTCTCCCCCGTGAAGGAGTACCCGACGGCGGTGACTTTCTGCGCGATCAAGCCGCCGGAAGATTTCCCTCTGTACTTCTATGGACGGTTTCCCACGGCGCCGGACCCGCAGATCAAAGCCGAAGAGTTGGATCTGGATGCCATTAGGGACGCGGGCATTTTCTGGTCCACGGTGACCGGCCTCTGCCAGGAACCCAGCCGCAGCGCGCACATCGCAGCTCACGAAGCCCGTCCCCGGACTGGTTTGAAGGAAGGCCAATTCACCATCCTGGACCTGGATTACCGGCCGATGTTCTGGGATTCGGAAGAGGAAGCCCGCACGCAAGTTGCCCGGATCCTTCCGCACGTTACGGTTGCGATCGGCAACGACAAGGAATGCGCTGTAGCAGTGGGGGAGGGTACGCCCGACGAACAGGCGGACCGGCTGCTGGCCGCCGGCGTCGAGATCGCCGTGGTGAAGCTCGGCCCGGAAGGCGTCATGGCCAAGACCCGCACCGAGCGGGTCGTCTCGGCCCCTGTGCCGGTGGAAACCGTCAACGGCCTGGGTGCCGGGGACTCCTTCGGCGGGGCTTTCTGCCATGGGCTGCTGTCCGGCTGGAGCCTGTCCGAGGTTCTGGATTACGCCAACGCTTCCGGCGCGATCGTTGCCTCCCGCGTGTCCTGCGCGGATGCGATGCCGACGCCGGATGAGGTCACCTCGCTGCTCGCGGAACGCGGCCGGCCCATCCCGGGAGCTTCCCCTGCCGCGGCCCCTGCGCCCGCAGCACCAACGTTCGCAGAAGGAGCAGTCCGTTGAGCCTGAACGATGACCCCCGCCGCTATGAGCACTTGAGCCGCATCCGGCTCGAGGACCCGGAAGCCGTCGCACGCGCGGCTGCCACCCGTCGTCGCCACCCGGGGCTGAAGCACGGTGTCCAGAATTTCATTGTTGCGGCAGATCATCCGGCGCGCGGCGCCCTGTCCGTTGGGCCGGAGCCGATGGCGATGGCCGATCGCCGGGACCTTCTGGACCGGCTGCAGATCGCCCTCGCCAACCCGGCCGTGGATGGCATCCTTGCCTCACCGGACATCATGGATGACCTGCTTCTGCTGGGTGCTTTGGACGGCAAACTCATCTTCGGCTCGATGAACCGTGGTGGCCTGGCTGGTCTGGTCAATGAGTTCGATGACCGGTTCACCGGACACACAGCTGCCGCGTTACAGGCACTCGGTGCCGATGGCGGCAAGATGCTCACGCGGATCTGCCTGGGTGACCCGGACACGGTGGCCACGCTTGAAGCGACCGCCAAGGCCATCGATTCGTTGGCCGAACGTAAGCTCATCGCCATGGTGGAGCCATTCCTCTCGGTGCGTGACGCACATGGCAAGGTCCGCAACGATCTCCGCGCGGACGCCGTGATCAAGTCCGTCGGCATCGCCGAGGGCCTGGGTTCCACCAGCGCCTACACCTGGATGAAACTGCCGGTGGTGGCGGACATGGAGCGCGTCATGGCCTCCACCACGCTTCCTACCGTGCTGTTGGGTGGTGACCCTGACGGCTCCCAAGACGAGGTCTTCGCCAGTTGGCAGGCCGCCCTCGCGCTGCCGGGCGTCCGCGGCCTCACGGTGGGCCGCACGCTTTTGTACCCGCACGACGGCGATGTGGCGGGTGCCGTCGCGACGGCCGCCTCGCTGCTGAACAACGCTGGACCTGCGACCGGGTCCGCGACCGGGCCTGCTGCGGGGGAGCCCGCCTCGTCTGACCGTATTCCAGTAAAAGTATCGGAGTAGCCCCGCCATGCGGACCTCAACAGGAACAGCAACCCGTCGGATGACCGTGGCCCAGGCCGTGGTCGAGTTCCTTTCCAAGCAGTACACGGTGGATTCCATCGGTGGCCAGGAGTACCGTGAGCGCCTGCTTCCGGGCATGTTCGGTATCTTCGGGCACGGCAACGTTGCCGGCGTTGGTCAGGCTTTGAAGCAGTACCAGGCGGCGGACCCGTCCATCATGCCGTACTACCAAGGCCGCAATGAGCAGGCCCAGGCGCACCAGGCTGTTGGCTATGCACGGCACACCCGCCGGCGCCAGACGTTCGCGATCAGCACGTCCATTGGTCCGGGTTCCTCGAACCTGCTGACCGGTGCCGCCCTGGCTACAACGAACCGGCTGCCGGTGCTGCTGCTGCCGAGCGACACGTTCGCCACCCGTGCAGCGGACCCGGTGTTGCAGCAGTTGGAACTGCCGTATGCGTACGACATCACGGTCAATGATGCCTTCCGTCCGCTCTCGAAGTTCTTTGACCGGGTCTCCCGCCCGGAGCAGTTGTTCTCGGCGTTCCACCACGGCCTGCGTGTCCTGACGGACCCGGCCGAGACGGGCGCGGTGACGATTTCGCTGCCGCAGGACGTCCAAGCCGAAGCTCTCGACGTTCCGGAAGAGTTCCTGGCCGAGCGTGACTGGCGGATCCGCCGTCCGGAGGCCGAGGACGAGGACATCCGCCGCGCAGTGGAGGCCATCCGTGCCGCCAAGCGCCCGCTAATCATCGCCGGCGGCGGCGTGCTCTACGCCTACGCCAACGAGCAACTCGCCGCCTTTGCCGAGCTCACCGGCATTCCGGTGGGCAACACCCAGGCTGGCGTCGGTGTCCTCCCGTGGGATCACAAGCATTCCCTGGGTGCTATCGGTTCCACGGGCACGACGGCGGCCAACGCCATCGCGGCCGAGGCGGACCTGGTCATCGGGATTGGCACCCGCTACGAAGACTTCACCACCGCGTCCCGCACCGCGTTCCAGAACCCGGACGTGAAGTTCGTGAACATCAACGTCGCCCCGATCGATGCCTACAAACACGGCACCACCATCCCGGTGGTCGCTGATGCCCGCAAGGCCCTGGTGAAACTGAACCAGGCGCTGGGCGGTTATCGTGTGGGTGCTGACCTTGAAGAGAAGGTCGCGGCGGAGAAGAAGCGCTGGAACGCGATCGTGGATGAGGCGTTCGAGACCCGTTTCACGCCGTTGCCGGCCCAGAACGAGATCATCGGAGCCACGAACAAGGCCATGGATGACCAGGACGTGGTCATCTGCGCCGCGGGTTCCCTGCCCGGGGACCTGCACAAAATGTGGCGGGTCCGTGACCCGTTCGGCTACCACGTGGAATATGCCTATTCCTGCATGGGCTACGAAATCCCGGGCGGGCTGGGCGTGAAACGCGCAGCACTGGCCGAAGCCGCTGCCGGCGGTCCCAACAGGGACGTCGTGGTGATGGTGGGGGACGGTTCCTACCTGATGATGCATACCGAACTGGTCACCGCCGTCGCCGAACGCATCAAACTGATCGTGGTCCTGATCCAGAACCACGGCTACGCCTCCATCGGTTCACTGTCCGAGTCGCTCGGCTCCCAGCGTTTCGGTACGCAGTACCGGGTCCTGGACAAGGAACAGCACAGTTTCGACGCCGGCGAGCACCTTCCCATCGACCTCGCCACCAACGCCGAGTCCCTGGGCGCGAAGGTCATCCGGATCGAACCGGGGGAGAACGTCATCGAATCCCTCGGTGCTGCCATCAAGGAAGCCAAAGCCGCACCGGAAAACGGCCCGATCGTCATCCACGTCGAGTCAGATCCTCTGCTGGATGCACCCAGCTCGGAATCCTGGTGGGACGTTCCCGTCTCCCAGGTCTCGGACCTCGAATCCACCCAGCAGGCCTACGAGACGTATACCGACCACAAGAACCGCCAGCGCAAGCTGCTCGGCTAACCCCAGACACCCGCCACACGAGCTAGAAGACGAGGAAGTCCGCATATGTCGACGACGACCACACTGACCACCATTAACCACTTCATCAACGGCGCCGAAACCGCCGGCGAAGGCGACCGCACCCAGCCCGTGTACAACCCTGCCACCGGGCAGGTCACGGCGGAGTTGCGCCTGGCGAGCGAGGCCGACTTGGACGCTGCTGTTGCAGCGGCCCGTAAGGCAGCTGATTCCTGGGGTGATATTTCTCTGGCCAAGCGCACGGGCGTGTTGTTCAAGTTCCGTGAACTGGTCGCCGCGCACGTGGACGAGTTGGCCGAGTTGATCACGGCCGAGCACGGCAAGGTCCTCTCCGACGCGAAGGGTGAGATCGGCCGTGGTCTGGAAGTGATCGAGTTCGCCTGCGGCATCCCGTCCCTGCTCAAGGGTGACTACTCGGACCA